>NZ_JBVIDR010000008.1:361455-385794 GCF_055572275.1 Streptomyces sp. NPDC030798
TCCCCCCCCCCCCCCCTCCTCCCCCCCCCCCCCTCCCCCCCCCCCCCCCCCCCCCCCCCCCCCCCCCCCCCCCCCCCCCCACGTCCAGGACGCGTTCGCCAAGGAGGCCGACGATTCCCGTGTCGGCTTGGACCGCTACGCCGAGCTGGACGATGCCGACGGAGTGCATCCGGTGTGCCAGGGCGACCATGCAGGCGCACGATTCGGCGTTGGTGTGGTCACGCCGGAGCGTGGATCCGGGGCTGCGGCTGTACGACCCGCCGGCGCCTCGACGGCATGCCCGCGGTCGGGTGGGTGACGCCCCAGGCTGCCCCCTTGCAGATCATTTCCTTGTAGAAGGCGGCCCAGCGGCCTGTCAGGGCGCGCTCGATGGCTCGGTCGTCGGCGGTGACGAACTGGATCAGGCCCTCCTTGCGGCCGAGGGAGATGCACTGCTGGTAGTAGCGAATGGAGACGCGGGGGGTTTTGGCGCCGGTGAGACGGGCGGCGATGGCGTCGGCGGCCTGCCAGGCCATGGGGACGCCCGAGGCGCAGGACATCCGCAGCGGCTTGCCGCCCGGGCCGATCGCCATGGCAGCGTCGCCCACGGCGTACACGTCCTCGTGGGAGAGCGAGCGCATCGTGGCGTCGACCACGATCTGGCCGCGGTCGGTGAGCTGGAGCGTGGTGGCTTGGGCGATGGGGTGGACGGCGAAGCCGGTGGTCCAGACCGTGACCTCGGCGGGGACTGTCCGGCCGTCGGCCGTCGTCACGGCGTCTGCCTCCACGGTGGTGACAGCGGCGTGTTCGTGGACCGTGATGCCGAGTCGCATCGCCACCTTCCGCAGGTGGGCTCGGCCCTTGTGCGAGAGCCAGTCGCCGAGGGCGCTGGAGACGGCCAGGGCGACGTCGAGGTCCGGGCGGGCCTCGGCGATTTCGGTAGCGGTCTCCAGGCCGGTCAGGCCGCCGCCGACCACGACCACGGGCCGGCCGGGGTCCAGGGCGGCCAGGCGGTTGCGCAGGCGCAGGGCGCCGGGGCGGCTGGCGACCTCGTGGGCGTGTTCGGCGGCTCCGGGGACGCCACCGTCGCTCCAGCCGCTGCCGAGGGCGTAGACCAAGGTGTCGTACTGCAGTTCCTCCCTGTCTGCACCGTCGGCGGCGGTGACCGTCACCGTCTTGCGGTCCACGTCCACGGCGGTGACCCTCGCGAGCTTCAGCTCCACGCCCGTGTCCGCGAACATCTCCCTGAACGGCCGGGGCCTGAGGGCCTGGCCGGTGGCGAGTTGGTGCAGCCGGACGCGCTCGACGAAGTCGGGCTCGGGGTTGACGAGGGTGAGCGTGACGTCCTTGCGGTGCAGCCGCTTGGCGAGGCGGCCGGCGGTGACGGCTCCGGTGTAGCCGGCTCCGAGGACGACGATGCGGTGCTGCATGGGGTTGCTCCCGTCTGCGGGGGTTCCGCCGCTGTCTTGCGCGGTTTCGCCCCCTTGAACCGGACAGCCCGGCGTTTCCTGACAGGATCAGAATGTGAAGCACGTCACATCCGATCAGAGGGTGTACAAGGCGTCCCCGTGGTCCGCGGCGGCCCACTGCCCGGTCGCACGGACGAGCTTGTCGGGGTTGACCTGGCTGCGCAGCGCGACGATTCCCCGCCCGGTCACCTCCAGGCAGGTGATACCGACGACCCGGCCGTCCACCACTGCCACGATGGCGGGCTCGCCGTTGGCCGTCGTGGCGTAGATCTGGGGCGCGCCGCCGACGTGAGCCCGCTTGGCATCGCTGGGCTTGAACAGGCCGCGCACGAACTTGGCGACCGCGAGCGCGCCCTCGAACGCCTTTGCGCGGGCCGGGACCTTACCGCCGCCGTCGCCGACCGAGACGGCGTCCTGGGTGAGCAGCCGCACGAGAGGTTCGGTCTGGCCGCTCGTCGCGGCGGACAGGAATTCCTCGACGATCCTGCGGGCGGCGGCCTCGTCGATCTCGGTGCGCGCCTTGCCGTCCGTGACGTGCTTCTTGGCCCGGTGGTGGATCTGCTGGCTGGCGGCCTCGGTGATGTCGAGGATCTCGGCGATCTCCCGGTGCGGGTAGTCGAACGCCTCGCGCAGCACGTACACCGCCCGCTCGTTGGGCGACAGGCGCTCCAGCAGGACGAGGACGGCGTACGACACCGACTCACGTTGCTCGACGGTCTCGGCTGGCCCGAGCATCGGGTCCCCGGCGAGCAGCGGCTCGGGGAGCCACCTTCCTACGTACCTCTCGCGCCGTGCGCGTGCCGAAGCGAGCTGGTTGAGGCAGAGGTTGGTCAGGACCTTGGTCAGCCAGGCCTCGGGCACCTCGATTCGCTCGACGTCGGCCGCCTGCCAGCGTAGGAACGTCTCCTGCACAGCATCTTCGGCCTCGCTCGCCGAGCCGAGCAGCCGGTAGGCGATCGCCTCCAGCCGGGGCCTGGCGGCCTGGAACCGGTCGACGTCACGCGTGATCAAGGCCATGCGCTCGATCCTAGGTCACGGTCCTCGGTTGGTGAGGGGCCGCCTTCTTCAGGTGGGGACTCGCCTGAGTGGTTGTCCAGGACGCCCGGAACAGTGTCGGGCCGGCAGTGAACTGCCGCTGCTCGCCCTGGCGAGGTCCTGCGCCTCGTACCAGGCTGGATCTTCGCGATCGGTTGGCCACGCCTTGTTGTACGAGCGGCGCAGGGTGAGGACTTCGTCCCACGTCGGCTTGTCCAGTCGGGCGAGCAGTGCTGCCGCTGCTCGCCCGACTGGACAAGCGCCCACCAGGCGGGCACCCGGAACCGTATGCGCCGGCTCCAGGTCTGCCCGGAGCGCTCTTCGTCATCGTTCGGGACAGGAGTGAAAACCCACAGCCCGAACGGGATCTCGGTTGTGAACGGCACATAGTCGGCACCGGACGCATGTGGCGCGGCACCGGACGCATGTGGCGCTGCGCGGTGCGGTGGCTGCTCGTGGCGCCGCAGCGGTACGCCCGGTGTTTCCTCGACGACGATGTCGCGGCGGTCGCGCAGGGAGGCGGCGTAGGCGCCCGGGTCGTCGTCGAAGCCGCGGCCGGAAGGGTGTGTGACTTTCCACCCCAGTCGGCCGGCAGACGGTTCGGGTCCACTTGCGCGGCTGTCCGGTCTTCCCACCCGAGGCCAGGCATCTGATCACCCCCTATGGCTTCATGATCCGCCGGACATGCCCCAGCAGGAACACCGGGTCGCCGACGGGTATGTATACCGGGCCGCCTGCACGGCCCGCCCCGGCTTGATGGCGATGTCTGAAAATCCCCACCCCGTGCTCACGTGTGGGACGGACCTGCTGAGTTGGTCTCCCCACCCGCCGGGGCGGGGTGGCTGCCGTTCAACGAGCTTCTGGCCGTGACGGCGGGGGCTGCGCCGGGCGGCGGTCGGTGAGGGGCTCACCACTGGGTGATGAGCGGCGTGTCCGGTTCGTGCTGCCTCCAGTCTTCGGTGAGGCGGACGAGGCGGGCGGGGGCTGCGATGCCGCGCACCGTTGCGATCTTGTCTCCTGCGATGTCGAACGTCACGGCGCCGATGACCTGGGCGCCGGTCACGAAGAGGATGGCGGGGGCGCCGTTGACGAGCGCGTAGTGGACGGCGGGTGTGCCGCCGGCGAGTCGCCGTTTCGCGGGGGTGGGTTGGAAGCCGGCCCGTGCGACGGCGGCGATGCGCTGCGCGGTGTCGAACTGCAGCAGTTTCTCGGTCAGGCCGGCGCCGTCGGAGATCGCGGTGGCGTCGTCGGTGAGCAGCGCGACCAGCCGTTCGGTGCGGCCCGAGGAGGCGGCGGCGAGGAACTCCTCGACGATCCTGCGGGCGGATGCCGGATCGACTTCCTCTTCGCTGCGGCGGCGCGCACCGGTGATGCGGCGTCGGGCCCGGTGGAGGTGCTGCTGGCTCGCGGACTCGGTGAGGTCGAGGATTTCGGCGATCTCGGCGTGACTGTGGGAGAAGGCTTCGCGCAGGACGTAGACGGCCCGCTCGACGGGTGACAGGCGTTCCATGAGCGTCAGTACGGCGAGGGAGACCGATTCGCGCTGCTCGAAGGTGTCGGCCGGGCCGAGCATCGGGTCGCCGTCGAGGAGCGGTTCGGGCAGCCAGGCACCCGCGGTGCGTTCGCGGCGGCCCTGCGCCGAGCGGAGCCGGTCCAGGCAGAGGTTGGTGACGACCTTGGTCAGCCATGCTTCCGGCACCTTGATCCGCTGCCGGTCGGCGGCTTGCCAGTGCAGGAACGCGTCTTGTACGGCGTCCTCGGCATCGACGGCGGAGCCGAGCAGCCGGTACGCCAGCGAGGCCAGCCGGTTCCGGCCGGCCTCGAACTGGCTGGTGTCGAAGCGATCGGTCGCGGTGTTGTCCACGCGGATCACCCTAGGCGGCTGCGCGAGGCGCCGTGTCGGCGGACGCGTGCGGCACGGCGGCCACGCGGTGCTTGCGCCTGGGCAGGCCGAAGGTCGGGTGTGAGGTGGTCCACAGCGACATCCTGAGGATGGCCGCCTTGATCCGCGCGGCCTTCCAGCCGCCCACGTACTTCGGCTTTGCCTGCCCTTCGTCGTCGACCATATGCAGGATCCCGTCCCGCCGCCCGAGGCTGATGTGGTTGCCCAGGTACTCCAGCTTGGTGGTCGGGATCTTGCGGCCGGTCAGGCGTCCCACGATCGCGGCCGTGGCCTGCATGCCGGTGTAGCCGGCCGAAGCGCAGGACATCGGCAGTGGGCGGCCGTTGTCGCCGACGGCGTAGGCGCTGTCGCCGGCGGCGTAGACGTTCGGGTGCGAGAGGGACCGCATGGTGCGATCGACGGCGATCCGACCGTCCTCGGTGACCTCCAGCCCGCCGGCGGCGGCGATGCGGCTGACCGCGAACCCGGCCGTCCACACGGTTGCGTCGGACACCAGGGCGGTGCCGTCGGCACACAGCACCCGCGCCGCCTCGACGGCTTCGACCTGGGTGTGCTCCAGGACGGTGATGCCCAGCCGGTCGCAAGCCCGACGCAGGTGGTTGCGGGCTCCGACGGAGAGGGGGGCGCCCAGCTCGCCGCGGGCAGCCAATGCCACCGACAGGCCGGGCCGCGTTTCGGCGATCTCAGTGGCGGTCTCGATGCCGGTCAACCCGTCGCCGACGACCAGCACACGCCCGCTTTCGCCCTGCCTGCCCAGGCTGTCCAGGCTGTCCAGGCGCTCGCGCAGGCGCAACGCCGAGGGCCGGCTGGCGACATCGAAACCGTGCTCAGCCGCGCCGGGGACACCATGGTCGGCACCGTGGCTGCCGAGCGCGTAGACAAGCGTGTCGTAGCGCAGTTCGCCCCCGCCGTCGGCGTCGGCCACGGCGACGACCTGGTGCTCGGGGTCGACGGCGGTGACACGGGCCGGGCGCAACCGCACCCCCGTGCCGGCGAAGACGTCGGCGAGCTGGGGAGCGTCGATCTCCCGGCCGGCCGCGAGCTGGTGCAGCCGCAGCCGCTGGACGAAGTCCGGCTCGGTGTTGACCACGGTGATCTCCGCGTCCGCCGGGGACAACCGGCGGGCCAGGCTCCCGGCCACGTAGGACCCGGCATAGCCGGCGCCGAGGACGACGATGCGGTGCTTCATGTCTCGCTCCTGTCGGTTGGCTTGCTCCCGGTAACTTGAGCGGGACAGCCTCCCGATTACTGACAGGAACCACATGTGACATGGGTCACGTACTGGGGCGAGCGATCCTCGGCCAGGGTCTCGGACCAAAAATTGTTGGTCCGGAGAACTTGCTTTCCTCGAACTGCGGTTCCGTCCGGGTTCGTTTTCCGGATGCGGTGTGCCGCTGCTTCGTGGTGGGATGCGCCGCATGAGCGACTCGCTGCGTGCTCGTATCGAGCAGTATTACGCCACCGTGCCCCTGCTGTTCGCCGATGCGGAAGAGTTCGGCCCGCTACGGCTGTTCGTACGAAAGGAACCGGGAACCCCTTACTACGGCGGCCCGAGCCATGCTCAGCCCACCGCAGAGAGTGCCGGGAGCGTCACCACAGCCGACATCGCACGGGTGCGTGCTCGGCAGTGCGAACTCGGCGTGCCGGAAGCCTTCGAGTGGCTCGCCGAGGCAGCCCCGGCTCTACGCGCCCGTATCGAGGCCGTGGGCCTGCCGGTGGCAGAACGCCCGCTCATGGCCCTCGACCCACACCTTCCGATCCCTGCGCAGCCGCTGCCGGACGGCGTCACGATCCGAGTGCTGACGGCCGACGACCCAGCACTCCCTGCAGTTCTTGCTCTGCCTCGACTGGCTTTCGCCGCGGAGGGCACTGCTGGGGGCGCCGCAGGCCGTGCGGAACTGTCAGCAGCGGCTGAGGAAGTGACCGCGGACGGCACAGTCGAGAGCGCCCGCCCGACTATCCGCGCCGGGCACAAGACACTCATTGCTGCTCTCGCGCCGGACGGCACCCCGCTCGCCGTCGGCCACTACCACCCGGCCAACGGCACCACCGAGATCGGTGGCGTGGGCACCCTCCCCACCGCTCGCCGCCAGGGTCTGGCCGCAGCTGTCACGGCGGCTCTGGCCACCCACGCCCGCGACCACGGAGTGCAAACAGTTTTTCTCGCCTATGCGGAGGAGAATGTCGCTCGTATCTACCGCCGCCTGGGCTTCCGACCTGCCGATGTCACCCTGCTGATCGCCAACCAACCCGCACGGTCGTAGATGTGCGGCCCGTAAAGCAGGCCTGTCGGCGAGGTTCTGGAGACCTGTCAGGGGGCGTTTGCACGTCCAGCGATCTGGCCAAATGTGGACAGTCCCGGGTGGGTGACCGTGGGCTTGAGAGCGGCATCGAGTTGGGCCGGCTTGTCCTCGGCGCCGGCGAGGCTGATCTCCAGGCCCTCGACCTCGCCGAGCCAGCCCTCGCCCTGAGCTTCGGCGACCCGATCGATCAGACGCCTTGCCGATCACACCGACGTGGTGGGGTTGTGGACGGGGCTTGGGTCCCCGCTATGCCGCTCTGGGTCTGCTGCACCGGGGTGATGCGGTGTATGCCTCTCAGGCCTGGAGTGGCTGGTACCGGGTCTGCTTGGCCTGCGACTCCGGCAGTGTGTCGGCACCCCAGGATGTCGGGGCTGTGCGAGGGCGCCACGGGATGGGTGGTCAGGCGAGCGCTGCGGCCGGGCGTGGGCACAGCTCGGCTGAGTCGGATGCGGGGCCGGAGCGGTGGTGTCCGTCCCCGCGCCTGGGCCCTTGCGTTGGGACATGACTTGGTTGAAGCAGTCTCGGCCCGGCAGGGACCCGGCGATGCCTTGGTGGGGACATGCGCGTTCGGTGCTCGGGGGAGCTGTCGATGAGTGAACGGCCGGCTTCCGCCGACACCGCCCGGCAGACCGCCCGGCAGCAGCTGGACCTTGCGGCCGCCGGCGCGGTCCGTGGGGTGGATGAGTGGAGCATCAAGGCGACGTTGCCCGACGGCACGGTGCTCGACATGAGCGGTGTGTCGTCCGACGTGCTGCGCCGCCGTCCGGACGGCACCTGCATCTCTACCTGGCGTCGACAGTCCCTGCGGCCACCGGTACCTCAGCGCCTGACTTTGTGCGGCCGAGGGGTGTCGGCCGCAGGCGAGCTGTGTGGTCCGTCACCGGTGTGGCGGGCTTGGGGCGGCGTTCCCGGCAAGGGCGGTCGGGGCAGGAGGATGACCTTGCCGCGGTTGCGGTGGTTGTCGATGCCGGGCGGCTTCGGTGAGGGAGGAGGTGCGCCGGATCTGCACTGTCAGCTTGCCGGCGGCGGCGAGGGCCGCCGGTTCGTGGAGGGCACGGCGGACTGCCTGTCGTCGAACTCCCGCCCGGCGGAGAACGTGGCGACGGGTTTCAGTGTGCGGGACGGTTGTTCTTGAATGATCGTTCAGGTATGTTTGCCGCATGCCCAGACCTCGCGAGTTCGAGCCCGACACCGTCCTGAACGCGGCCATGCTGCGGTTCTGGGAGCGCGGTTACCGCGCGACGTCGATCGAGGACCTGGTCAAGGCGACCGGGGTCAAGCCGGGCAGTCTCTACAGTGCGTTCCCGGGGGGCAAGCAGGCGCTGTTCCTGAAGTCGTTGGAGCGTTATTCCAAGCTGGTCGTGCCCGAGAAGCTGGGCGAGTTGGAGGCATCGGGTGCCTCGCTGGCCGAGATCCGCGGCTACTTCGACGGGTTGGTGCGCGACCTGCTCAGTCGCGAAGGCAGGCAGGGCTGCCTGCTGGTCAACACGGCGATCGAAAAGGCCGCCGAGGACGACGAGGCGGCGGCCGTCGTGCGCGGCCACCTGGCCCGGCTCGAACGGTGCATGACCCACGCGCTGGAGAATGCGGCTCGCCGGGGCCAGGTGCGCGACTCGCTGGACCCCGTCGGCAGCGCCAGGCTGCTGGTCGCGACCTGCCAGGGGCTGATGGTCGTCGGAAAGGCGAATCCTGACGAGACGGTCCTGAAGGCGATCGTGGACAACGCCTTCGCCGCTCTCGCCTGACGACTCGGCAGCCGGACGGCCTGACAGCTGGGACACCTGAGCCACCGTATGCGGTGGCTCCTTTTTCGGACCACATAGTTGAATGAACGCTCAAGAATGGAGTCATGACATGAAGGCCATCGTCATTTCCGCCTACGGCGGCCCGGAGGTACTCATGCGCACCGAGCTGCCCGACCCGGTGCCCGCCGAGGGCGAGGTGCTGATCCGGGTCAAGGCGTTCGGCCTCAACCACGCCGAGGCGTACATGCGCGCCGGAGCCTGGGGAGAGGTGGCGGCCGTCCCCGGGATCGAGTGCGCCGGGCTGGTGGAGGCCGCCCCCTCCGGGGGACTCCCGGTCGGCACCCGGGTGGTGGCGATTCTCGGTGGTATGGGACGCACCCGCGACGGGAGTTACGCGGAGCTGGTGACCGTGCCGGCGACCAATGTGGTGGCCGTGCGCTCGTCGCTGGACTGGGCCGGGCTGGCGGCGGTTCCCGAGGTGTACGCGACGGCGTGGAGCGGCCTGTTCGGCAACCTGGCGCTGCGGCCGGGCGAGACGGTCGTGGTGCGAGGTGCGACCTCCTCGCTCGGTCAGGCCGCCGTCAACCTCGCGGTCGACCACGGCGCGACCGTGATCGCCACGACCCGCACCCCCGCACGCGCGCCGCTGTTGAAGCAGCTCGGGGCCGACGAGGTGCTCATCGATGACGGCGCGCTCGCCGCCCAGGTCTCCAGCCGCGGCATCGCCGTCGACGCGGTGTTCGACATCGTCGGCAATAGCGTCCTGCGGGACTCGCTGGCCCTTGTCCGGCCTCGCGGCCGGGTGTGCCAGCTCGGCTTCCTGGGCGGTTTCGCACCGGTAGGGGACTTCGACCCCATCGCCGATCTCCCCAGCGGAGTCCAACTCAGCTTCTTCGGCAGCGCCTTTGCCCTGGGCAGCCCTGAATTTCCGCTCACCGACGTCCCGTTGGACGAGATATACGCCAAGATCAGCGCAGGAGCCCTGCGGGCCCGTCCCGCCCGCATCTTCGCGTTCGACGAGATCGTGGCGGCCCACCGGGTCATGGAGGCCGGAGAAGCCCTCGGCAAGATGGTCGTCACCCTCGACTGAACCCGTCCCTGGAGTCCCTGATTACAGCGGACGGCTTGGGCTCGCACGCCTCCTGGTAGCGGTCCTGTGACGCCTGGAAGAAGGTCACCGTCTTGTCGCCGCGGGACACGGTGACCGTTCCGTAGGGCTGCGCACAGAACTGGTGGGGGTCGACGGTGTGGCTGGTGTCGTCGATCTGGATGCTCTCGATGCTCAGCGCAGGGCCAGCCGAGTACGCGTAGGCTGCCCGGCCAGGGCCAGCCGAGTACACGTAGGCCGGCTGCCCGGCCAGGGCCAGCCGAGTGCATGTAGGCCGGCTGCCCGGCCGGGACCAGGGCCACTGCGCGAGGGCCGCCAGACCTCGCTGGAACGCCTGTGGCGCTTTGCTCGGGCCCTTCGTCGTGCGCCTGGCCGCCGGGGCGGCAGACGGCTCCACCAGCGGCTTGATGCCCAGCATGGACAGCCGTTCCTGCTGTTCGGGCAGTAGCCGCGCCCAGGTGGCCGGCTGCTTCTGCTGCTGGAGCCACTTGCCGATGTCATCGCCGTCCATGAGCACGCCGGGTGCGATGTCGGGCAGCTGGCCGTCGGTGTCGACCAAGTCTGCGGGGACGCGGTGGTGCCGCTGCCGATCTAGCGGTCATGGGCAGTTTCAGTCCGGGTCGATCTCCGTCAGCTGCGCCGCGCGCTGCGATGTGCCGGTTTGGTGTCGGTGGGTGGGTGTCAGTGACGGCACGTCAGGACCGGGTGTTTTCGCTGGTGGGGTGTTGAGGTCGGGTGGGGTCACTGTCGTGGGGCGGTGCGTGTGGTGGGTGTGGCTGTCATGGGGCGGTACACCCCGCTTCGCTCCACTGTCTTGAGAACGGCACTTCTGATCCTTCCGAGGACTGCGCGGCTGCACGGTGGTCGGTGTGGGGTGTCCGCGGGCGGAAGGGTGTGGGGTGTCCGCGGGCGGAAGGGTGTGGGGTGGGGGAGCCGGGCGCGTGGGGTGAGGTCGCGGCGGGGCTGAGTGTGTCCAGGCCGGTGCTGGTGGCGCGGCTGCTGGAGCTTGATGCGGCCGGGGCGTTGACGTCGGCGCATGTGCGGGCGGGTGCTCAGGTCGGCGGGGTGAATGTGCGTACGGTGTGGCGCTGGCTTCAGGCAGCGCGGATCGAGGGCCGCATGGAGCCGAGGCCGCGGGCCCGGCTGGAGGTGTCCGACCAGGCGTGGGAGGTGCTGGCGCAGGCGGGCGGGAACGTGGCGGCGCTGCACCGGTATATGAAGGAGGCCGGGGGCCAGGTGCCCTCGCTGGCGTCGTTGCACCGGGTGGTGCGCCGGGACCTTCAGGCCGGCAGGGTCCTGCCGGACCGCGCGGTGGTGCGGCGCGAGCGGGATGAGCAGCAAACGCGGCACGCCCTGGCTGACCTCGCCCTGGCCGGGTTGTGTGAGCAAGGCGCGGCGAAGTCGTCTGCGCCACAGCCACAGCCACAGCCACAGCCACAGCGTCTTCTCCCAGAGGCGACCCGGACTTCCCGGTGTGGGAGAGCGGTGCATCGGCGGGTGTGGCGTTGCCGGCGGGAGCGCAGCTGGTGCGGACGTCGTCGGTGCGGGCGGTGGCCGAGGCGGTAGGTCAGGCGATGGCGACCCAGGGCGCGGTGTGTGTGTTCGGCGACCCGGGCCGGGGCAAGACCGTCGCCGTGCGGATGGCGCTGCACGAAGTGCCTGCGGGCTGGAAGGTGACGTGGGTGCCGGTGCCGGTGCGCCCGTCGGTGGCCGGCATGAGGCGTGCGGTGTTCGACGCGCTGGCGCTGCCTAGTCGTTTCCCGCACACGTCGGCGCTGGCCGACGCCGCGGTCACGGGGGCCTTGAGCGAGGCGCGGGTAGTGGTGGTCGATGAGGCGCAGCGCCTGCCCGTGCCGTGCCTGGAGTACCTGCAGAGCCTGTGGGACCACCCCGATACGCGGATCACTCTGGTGCTGTGCGGGGCGGGCAGCGAACGTGCGCTGGCCCGGCTGCCGCAGCTGGCATCGCGCGTCGGCGCGTGGCAGGAGGTTCCGCGCCTGGCCGGAGCGGAAGTGGCGGCCGTGGTGAGCGGCTTCCATCCGCTGTGGCGGACCGTACCGGCCCCGGACCTGACGTGGATCGACCGGTCGTGCGCGCACGGCACGTTGCGCACGTGGGCCGCTTTGACTGCGCACCTGCAGAATGCGCTGCTTACCACCGCTGACGCAGTCGTCGACCGGGCTTTGCTGAGGCGGCTGTGCAAGCGGGTCGCGCCGCCACTGTGAACGGAGCGCTCCTGCACGAGACGGGAGGGCGATCGCATGCTCCCGGCCATCGGCAAGCACATGACGTCCCATCCGCGTGAGGGGAGCTGACATGAAGGACGGTGACGCGGTCCGCGCAGGCGGCGGATTGCCTGCGGCGTCCAGGACGGCGCTGCGTGGTCCGGCCATGCGGCGGCTGCTCGCACTGCGGGCAGGCAAGAAGCTGACAGCAGGCCATGTGCGGGTGGCCGCGGACGCGCTGGGGGTGTCGGAGCGCACGGTGTGGCGCTGGCTGGCGACAGCTCAGAGCGACGAGACCGCGGCCGCCAACCCCGGCGCACGCTCCCGGGTCGATGCAAGGTTCACGGTCACGCCCGAGGTCCGTGGACTGTTGGCGCTGTGGAAGGGGAACGTGCGGGCGGTCCACCGCGAACTGGTCCTGCGTGCTGCCAGGCAGTCTCCGCCTGCCAACGCACCGTCGCTGACGACGCTGCACCGGGCGATCCGCCGTGATCTGAGCCCGGGGGAGCGGGCCGGACTTGCTGGAGGGGAGCGGGCGGCGCGCAAGCACGATGTGTTCCTGGCCCGGCCGCGTCCCTGGCGCAACCAGGTATGGGAGACCGACCACCTGCAGGTTCCGGTGCTGGTCGAGGTCGACGGCAAGGCCCGCAGGCCGTGGATCACCTGGTTCACCGACTGCGCCACCAACGCGATCACCGGCATCGCGGTCACGCCCGGGCATCCGTCGCGGGAATCGGTGCTGGCCGGCTTACGCTCCGCGGTCCTGCGCGAGGAACCCTACGGCCCCTTCGGCGGCGTGCCCGAGAAGGTACGGGTGGACCGGGGCAAGGACTTCCTGTCCCGGACGGTGACCGCCGCTTTCGACCTCCTGGACGTCTCCGTGGAGGACCTGCCCGCCTACACCCCCCACCTCAAGGGCACCGTGGAGGGCCTGAACCGGGCGGTGGAGAGCATGTTCCTGGCCGCGCTGCCCGGCTACGCCCGCCAGCCGCGCCCCGGCGAACGCTTCTCCCGTCCAAAGGACGAAGTCCTGCTGAGCTTTCAGGACTTCACCACCCAGCTTCTGGCCTGGACACTCTGGTGGAACACCGAGCACCACCCGGCGCCGTTGCGGGGCAGAACTCCGCTTCAGGCGTGGCAGGACGATCCCACCCCCCTGCGGGACGTGCCCGCGGCAGATCTGTGGATTTGGAGGACGCCGGCACTCGCACGCTGACCACCCGCGGCATCCGCTTCAGAAAACGCGATTACGTGGGGCCGTGGGTGACCGGCCAGGCCGGGATCCAGGTCCGTATCCGCTTCATGCCCCACCACGACCACCGCATCGAGGTCTACCACGCCGCCACCGGCCGCTACCTGGGCCCCGCGGACCTGGCCGACCAGGCCACCGACGAACAGATCAGCGCCGTACGGCGGGCAAGGGCCGCTCGCACACGCCGCCTGAAGAAGGACCTTCAGGCCTCGCAGCGCGAGCGCTACGCCGCCGTGAACCAGCCCAAGGCACCTAGCGGCTCGGCGCGCTGACGAGTCGTGCAGGCCGAGGCCGAACTCGCCCGGACCGCCGACACCGACCTCGCGCAGCTCGTGCTGCCGGACCTCATCCCGCCCGCCGCGCCCCCGACCGACTGGCGCACCCCGGCTTCCCTGGCCGCGCTGACCACGCCAGGCCCGCCCGTCCGGTACCCGTACGGCCGTGACGGCGCTTCCGCCCCGGACGGCCGCGACGGGCGGGCCGCACCTCCCACCACCGATCAAGACGGAGACGCCTCGTGACCGCGGCCACCTACCAGTACGTCGACCTGCCCGACGCCTCCGTCGTCACCACCCGCGCCCTGCTCACTGCCCGGGAGAACATCAGCGACACCGTCGCCGCCCGCGCGATGATGTGCATCCACGGCGGCGCCGGCTTCGGCAAGACCCTCGCCGTCAACACCTGCCTGCACGCACTCGAACCCGGCGAGGACATCCGAAAGATCACCTTCCGGGCCCGGCCCACGGCCCGTGCGGTGCGCTACGAGCTGTTCACCGCGCTCGATCTGGCCGGCGAGCCACCGCGCCATCCCAGCGAGTTCGACCGCCTGCTGAAGACTGCCCTGGCCGAACGCCCCCGCACCTTCCTCGTCGACGAGGCCCAGTGGCCGGGCGGGGAGGCGTTCGAATACTTCCGCTACCTCTGGGACGAGCTCTCCACCCAGCTCGCCATCATTTTCGTCGGTGGCGCGGGCTGCCACACCGTGCTGCGCCGCGAACCGATGCTGTCCTCCTGTGTCTTCATCTGGCAGCAGTTCACCCGCCTCACACCCGACGAGGTCCTCGAGGTGATCCCGCTGTTCCACCCGGTCTGGGCCGACGCCGACCTCAAGGACATCGCCTTCGCCGAGAGCCACGCCGCGCACGGCAACTTCCGCGCCTGGGCCCAGCTGACCGCCCACGCCCGTACAGCCCTGGCCCGTACGGGACGTGCCCGCGTCGACCAGGAGCTGCTGCGCTGGGCCTTCAGCCGCCTCGCCTGACCACCACACCGCCATGCCGCTCGCCGCGCCACCGCCGCCCGTCACCGTGGTCATCGACCGCCATGACGACGTGCTGCACACGCACACCGCTCTGGCCGCCCACCATCCGCCGTCCGGCCGGATCACCCTGCACCCCGGCCCGGGCACCACCAGCGAAGCCGACCTCGCCCACGACCTTCTCGTCGCTCTGGGCAAACCGCCCCTGCTCCCGGGCCGCTTTCCCGGCGGCCGTCAGCCGGCCTGGGAAGCCGCCACGGCCTGGATGACCGCCCTGCCCGTCACCCGGCTGACCGTGCTGCGCGCTCAGCGCCTCACTGCCCGCCGCACGATGCGCCTTCTGCAGCTACAGGCCCTCACCGGTCTCCACCTGACCTTGGTCTGCCACCGCCCTCACCTTCCCGCCGCTCTGCACCAGGCCCTGCGCACGGCCGACTACTCCGTCACCGCCGACTTCAAGGCTGCCCGCCGCCACTACTACGGCACGCCTGTCGCCGAACCCCGGCCGGCAGCCGAGCCCGCCGGGCCGGCCAGCCGGTGGCTCACCCTGCCCGCACTGGACCGCCTCGTCTCCTACGACAGCCCCCGCCCCTGTCCCGACCCGTGCACGCCGCCGCCGATCGCCTGGCGGCACCGCCCACCGCCCGTGCCTCTCACCGCGCGCACCGCCCAGCGAGTCGCCCACCGGCTGCACGCGGCGACCGCACACCCTCGCCTGGCCGCAGCCGTCGCCGCCGCGCTGTTCACCGGCGCCTCCCTCCAGCAACTCGCCACCGCCCGCCTCCGCGACTACGACAATGCTGCGGCCACGCTCGCCCTGCACGACCGCGCCCGCTACACCGACGGCTGCGCCGCCTACCCCGTACCGCCCTGGGCGGGCATCTTCCTGCGGGCCGTGGCCTGCTTCACCCGGCTCCTCTCCGGCGAGGACCAGGAGCTGCTCGCCGCGCCAGGTGACCGCGGACACCTGCTGCGCATGGCGGAGACGGCCAGACTGCGCCCGCCCCAGCCGCCCACAGCCCGCCGCAAAGGCCCGGCCGGGCGTGTGGAGTGGGACTGGCGCGAGCGGCAGGAAGCCGAGAGGTACGAAGCGATTCCGGCCGACCGAGCCACGCCGTCGCGACGCTGACCACCCTGCAGTGCTCGCTCGATGGGCCAGGCTCAGCCGATCGAGAAGTCGGCGAACTCGACGTCGCTGAACGTCACGTGCAGGCCGTGGGCCCGGTGGCCCCACTCGCGAAAGTAGGCGCGTCCCAGTGCACGGGCGAGTATCACCGTCTGCTGCTGCTCGCCTGCGCCGGCATCCCGGGCGGCGAACAGCTCCCGGGCTACCTCTCCTGGCAGGTCCTGGCTGATCCACCGCACCCTCGGATCGTCCGAGGACCCCGCAGCAGCCGCGAACCCAAATCGCGCCCGAAGCCCTCCGCCTCAGCCTGGGCACGCCGACGGGCCCGTACCCGGGGCTGCCACCGAGCCAGAGTCGCTTCCTCGATCGCCCGGACCTGCATCGGACCCGGCGGACGACGTGCCTCGGCTCTCCTTGACACCCACCGCTGCACAGTGCGCTGCGAGACCCCCAGCATCGTGGCCACCTTCCGGGTGGAACCCCGGTTCTTCGCCAGCAGAAAACGTAGGCGGGCCTGAGTACTTGAGGGAATGGGCCTGGTGCGCAACGCGAGTCCAGCCCCTGCTCGATCTGTCCCACGTCCGCCTCCCCAAGCGACCAGCCCGCACGGCTGGCGCCCCCACAGTCCGTAGCGTCAGTTCTCCCGCATCGCCCGCCTCGGCCTGCCAGCTTCTGCATTCGCGGGACAGCGCCGGCTGACGCAGGCTACGAGCCCCTTGGGGCACCGGCGACAAGCTGGCGGCGCGCGTCAGGACGGACGTCGCCGGCACCCGGTGCTGTCCTTCGGTACCGAGTCCCACCAAGGTATGAGGCCGAAAAGTCCCGCCGGATGGAGGCCTGGACTTGTCCGGATGCCGCACCCATCCAGGCCGTGTGATCCTGCAGGGGCCGGGGCGGCCAGGCGAAGCCGGAGAGGGACGTCGTGCCGGGCAAGACCACAACACTTCCGTCACTGGTGCGACGCGTTTCAACGCCCGCCGCGATGGGCCATCGTCGATTCCTCACGTTCCCCGGGCTGTTGGCGGCGGGATGCGTGAGACTGCCAAGGCGCTGAACGGTCTCCTCTTCGCGGTCACTCCGTGGTTGGTCTTGGCCGCAATGGCTCTGTTCCTCTTTCCTGGACCAGTTCAGCGCTGGGGATTGGCGTCTTTGGAGCGCTTCGAGCGATGGCGTGCCGACTCGGGGGTGCGTCGAGCTGCTGCGCTTCTGACGCAGACAAGATCGCGTCGGCGGCCATGGGCTGGGCCCCTGGGTATGTCGTGCGGTGGTGGCGTGCCCGGCCTCTGGCCGGGCGTTCAAGGTCATCCGGTTTGTGCTGCTGCTGTACATCGTGGGGCACGTCGACGACGTGATCGACTGGGAAAGTCTGCGGTGGATTGCGGACCCCGGACCGCATCTGGGGTGTGAAGCAGGAACTGCTCAGCAGTTTCGTGGCCATGCCGAGGGCGGTGGGACTCCTCCGCGATCGGCAGAGTGTCGGTGCTCTCGCTCGTGGTCCGCCGAGGTGCGGGTCATCAACGGTCGCTGGAAACTCACCGTCTCCGTCCAGCCGGTGGAGCGCGCCCATCGAAGCACGACCAAGCCGGGCCCCGCTCGCTGGCCTAGCTGCGGTGCTTCGTACGCACTCCGTTCGCTAAATGTACGCTCCAGAGCCGACTAGTTGTATTGACCACGAGCGTTGTTAACAGTGGGCGGCGAAGACGTGATCAAGGCTGGAGGCGCGTGATGGGTACGGGGGAGCCAGCCGGAGCCGTGTGGTCGCCCACTCGCAGGATTCCTCCTTGGAAGGTTCAACCTGCAGGGCGCCTGAGCGCGATCAGGCATGCGGCGCGCCACCGTCCGCCGCCAGGCGCGTGAGCCACTCACGCAGCAGGCGCTGCTCGGCGTCGCTCAGGACATCGGCGTCGTCGGGGAGGGCGGCGCGCAGCGCGCGGGCCGCTGCGGCGGGACCGGACTCCGCGGTGGGGACCGCCGGCTCGGCGCGGGTGACGGCCGCGATCATGGACTCGCGCATGACGGTCAACAGCGCCGGATTGCGGCGGTCCGCGGGGGTGGAGTGCCAGGTGGTGACCGCGCCCTGGCCGGTGGCCTGGATGATCTGGGCGGCCAGCTCCTCGTCGACCCGCAGCCACCCCCCGGCCGCCAGCCGACGCACCCGCCCATGGAGGATCTCCAGGCCCGCGCGGTGTGCTGCGTCCGATCCCCGGCCGGTGGCTCGGTTCATCACCGCGAACAACTCGGGGCGGCAGACCCCGAACTCGACCACGATGTCCCAGCCGCGGCGCAGCTCCTCCACCGGGTCTTGCGGAGCGGGGTCGAGCTGCGCGCGCTTTCTCTCCAGGAACTGCGCGTAGCCGTGCTCGGCGACGGCCTCAAGGAGCCCCTCCTTGTCGCCGAAGAGGCGGTAGATCGCCGGCGGCTGCATGCCGGCCGCGGCGGCGACCGCGCGGGTGCTCACCGCGTCAGGGCCGCCGTTCTCCAGCAGCTCGACGGCCGCTTCGACGATGCGGCGCCGAGGGCTGTCGGTGGAGTCGCGCGTAGCCATGAACCGATGATACCGAGGATTTGGTTCCACCGGAATTTCCGGTGTTACCGTTGAAGTGATTCCACCGGAAACAGTGTCGGGAGAACCCAATGATCATCGTGACCGGAGCCACCGGAAAGCTCGGCCGCCGCACCGTCGAGCGCCTCCTGGAGCGCGTCCCCGCCGACCGCGTCGGCGTCAGCGTCCGCGACCCCCGCAAGGCCCAGGACCTCGCCGACCGCGGCGTACGCGTCCGGCAGGGGAGCTTCGACGACCCCGCCTCGCTCGTGCACTCCTTCGAGGGCGCCGAGCAACTGCTCCTCGTCTCCCTCGACCGCACGGGCGAGGAGTGCGTCAGCGGCCACCGCACCGCCATCGACGCCGCCGTGAAGGCCGGCGTCGGCCGCATCCTCTACACCAGCCAGATGGGCGCCGCCCACGACTCCCGGTTCCAGGCGTGCCGCGACCACGCCCAGACCGAGGACCTGCTGCGTGCCACAGGCCTGCCCTGGACCGCGCTGCGCAACGGCTTCTACGCCTCCAGCGCCCTGCAGTTCCTGGAGTCCGCCCGCCACACCGGCGACATCGCCCTCCCCGCCGACGGCCCCGTCGCCTGGACCGGCCACGACGACCTCGCCGAGGGCACCGCGGTGATCCTCGCCGAGGAGGCCCGCTTCGAGGGGCCCACCCCGCCGCTCACCGGCCCGGCGGCGCTCGACTTCGACACCGTCGCTGAGATCGCGTCCCAGACCACCGGACGGCCCTTCACCCGCACCGTCGTCCCCGACCACGCCTTCCGCGAGCAGGTCCTGGCGCACGGCGCCCCGGCCCCGATCGCTGACCTGATGCTGAGCATCTTCGCCGCGGCACGGAATGGCGAGTTCACCGCTGTCGACTCGACGCTGGCCGAGCTGATCGGGCGAGAGCCCGCCACCTTCCGCACCCAGCTGGAGCATGCCTGGGCCGAATAGATCCAGTGGGGCGCGCAGACGGCCCCGGCCTGACTCGCCGCCCACAAAAGGCTCGCCCTCTGTCGCCCGAGGCCGTCGATCACCAGATCGGCGGCCTCGGGCACAAACTCAGACTCCGCATCAGATTCCGCACCATCTCAGAGGTTTCCCGTGCCCCACCCCCATGCCCGGCTGACCATCCACGGCAGACGGCTCCTCGTCGACCGGGTCCGCGCTGGCAGACCCATCGCCCACGTCGCCGAAGAAATGGGCATCTCCCGCACCACAGCCCACAAATGGGTCCGGCGCTGGCGAGCCGAAGGCGATCCGGGGTCGTATGACCGTTCCAGTCGACCGCTGACGACACCGCACCGAACCCCTGCCGATGTCGAGAATCGCATCTGCGAGCTACGGCGCGACCGCAAGCTCAGCCCTGCACGGATCGGCCCGGTCCTGGGCACACCCAGCTCGACGGTCCACCGCGTCCTGACCCGCCACGGCCTGAACCGGCTGCGCTGGATGGACCGGCCCACCGGTCAGATCATCCGACGCTACGAACGATCACATCCCGGCGAACTGGTCCACGTCGACATCAAGAAGCTCGGCAACATTCCAGACGGCGGCGGACATCGGATCATGCCCCGCCAGCAGGCCGCGGGCAATCGGCAGGCCACAACCGACGTGCGTAGGGGCGGCAGTCCCGTGATCGGCTACAGCTTCGTTCACACAGCCGTCGACGATCACTCCCGGCTCGCGTACAGCGAGGTTCTGACCGACGAACGCAAAGAGACTGCGGCCTCCTTCTGGCAGCGCGCGAATACCTTCTTCGCCGAGCACGGCATCACCGTCGAGCGCGTCCTCACCGACAACGGCTCCTGCTACAGATCCCGCCTGTTCGGCCAGACTCTCAGCGCCACCGGCATCGTCCATAAGCGCACGCGCCCCTATCGCCCACAGACGAACGGCAAGGTGGAGCGCCTAAATCGCACCCTGCTCGACGAATGGGCATACGTGCGCCCGTACTCCAGCAACGCCGAACGCACCGAAGCCCTGACGGACTTCCTCCACACCTACAACTACCACCGGTGCCACACCGCACTCGACGGCCAACCACCCATCAGCCGCGTCAACGATCCTGCGGGTCAATACAGCGAGTGGCCTTTGAGCGGTGCCCACCCCTGAAGCCGTTCTCGGCCCGCAAGGGCAAGCGGCTGGCTACGGAGCCGCGGCGATGCGATTGCACGTGATGCTCCGGCTGGCCGATGGCCAGGCTCCCAGGCTCCTGGACAGCAACTGTCCGTCGGCACGCGCTGGACCTGACCGCCACCAGAAACCGACCGCCCAGGCGTAGCGGCCCGCCGCATGCGGCGGCCTTGCCCGCATGCTGTACGCGATACGTACGCTTCGCGGGGCGCACAGGTACGCATACGTCTGGGTTATGCCCAGCGCATGCCGATGGCGGAGAGGTGCTCTACCCGCTCTGGCGACAGCGTGGCGGCCCTGCTCCGCTGGTTGCCGATAAATGCCCCAAGCCGGATGGCAAGGTCCTCCCCGTCTTCGCCGGCGATCCGCTCGATGTGCTGCCTGGGGACCCGCAGGTGCCCTTCGCGTTCGTAGTACTGCTTGGCGGCCGTGTAGTTCAGCGCCCATTTGTCGGCTTGGCTGCGCCGCGGCGCCGGTTTCTCGTCATCGGTGGCGGGCGTGATGCCGAGGACGTGCTCCAGCATCCACTGCTGCACGGTGGTGAGTTTGTCCCAGCCGAGCCGCTGCGCCCGTACCCACCGTCCCAGATCCTCGCCCTGGTGCACGATTTCGCCCGGCGACGTGGGCAGCTTGCCACCGGCCTGCAGGTGCTGTCGGGTCAGGTGGAGGCAGCGTTGCCAGTCGACGGGCCAGGCGGGGCACCAGGCCGGGTCGATGTCGTCCAGTTGCTCGCGCCGCTCCTGTGACAGCGCGCCGGCCGCCGAGCCCACCGGCAGACCTTCGGCTCGCCGCTGCTCGTTCACTGCCGCTCGCCGGGCGGCCGCCCGCGCGTTCTTCAGAAACAGCCCTACCCGGTATCCCTTGTAGGTGGCGTCTGTCGGGGCCAGGAGGTGTCCGTTTTCGGCGGCCCAGCCGCGGGCTGCGGCGAGGCCTTCTTCCCATGCGACGTCGTAGTGCGACCAGACCATGCCCAGTTTCTCCAGCTGCGCGGCGCGGTCGGCGTCCATGTCCCCGCGGGCGTAGAACCGGCGAGCGTCGGCGATCCATTGCCCCAGCGGGAACCCTGCGAGCGCGGCCGGCCACCCCTCGGCTTCCGCCTCCTGCTCGTCTTTGGCGGGCACGCGGTACGTGAACGGGACCTTCAGGTCCCCGTGGAGCCGTTGGTACAGGGTGGCGGCTTCGATGCCGCGCCGCCAGTGCTCGTGCTCGGGGTTGAGCACCCGCAGGTTGATAAACGCCGCCAGCTGCGCAGGGTCACGAGGCGTGCTGAACTTCAGTAGCTCCCGGGCCGGCACCGAGAGTCGGTCGCTTCGGTCGCTCCCTGCTCCCTCCTCACCCTGCCCGGTGCGGCTCTGTACGCCCCTGACACGGCTTGGCGCCTGGGGCTGCGCCAAAGCCTCCACGACGCGGGCGTCGTGTGCCCTGAGCGCTTCCAGCAGCTTGGCCAGGCCACCGAACGCCCGCGAGGTCAGCATGCTGTCGACCGTCTCCCCGGGGCCGAGCAGGACCGGCACCACCAACGAGGCGACCTTGCCCTGGCCGGGCCGCATCCTGAGCGCGCGGCCGACGGCCTGGACGAGATCAGGCATGGAGCCGCGGACGTCCGCGAAATACACGGAGTCACAGTGGGATGTATCGATGCCTTCGCCGAGCACCCGGACAGAGCCGAGGAACGTCTTCTCCACGACCGTGCCGTCAGCAGCGACACCCCTGGAGAACTCGTCCAGGACCCGGCGCCGGTGGAGCGGCTTGTGCTCGCCGCACAGCCAGTCCGCCCACACGGTGCGCGGATACAGCCCAGGATCCGCAGCGTGCAGCCGCTCAGCGACGTCTGTGAGGCCGGCCGCGAAGGCCTCGGCCTCCTTCACCTGGTGGTGGAAGACGAGCGTGCGCCGGAAACCCTGCTCCGACGACGCCTTGAGCAGAGCGGTCTGGAGGGCGGCGAGCCGCGCACCGCGCACCTGGTCCGAGCGGGCTTCGGCGCCCAGCAGCTGTGCGGCTTGGAGGTGGGTGTCGGTGATGTCCAGGCACACCACCTGGTACGACGCGCAGATTCCCCTGTCGATGGCCTCCGACAGCGTCAGCGTGTAGCACCGCGCCCCGAAGGGGCCGTCCGGGTCATCTTCCATCGACGCGACCAGCTCACCGGGCACGCCCGGCGCGGCCTCAGAGTCGTCGTCCAGCTGCCAGAGCCGGGGGGTGGCGGTCATGTAGAGCCGGCGCAGGGCGGGGATGCGGGTGTTGTCGTGGACGACCGCCCATGGCTTCCCGATCCGCCCGGAAGTCCGGTGCGCCTCGTCCACGACGATCAGGTCCCATCCCGGCAGACCTTCAGCATGGGCTCGCTCGAGTGTGCCGAGTCCGAGGGAGGCGTAGGTGGCGAACACGGTGACCTTGTCGAACGGGCGGACCCAGGCGACCAG
Source organism: Streptomyces sp. NPDC030798 (assembly GCF_055572275.1). Classification (NCBI taxonomy): domain Bacteria; kingdom Bacillati; phylum Actinomycetota; class Actinomycetes; order Kitasatosporales; family Streptomycetaceae; genus Streptomyces; species Streptomyces sp. NPDC030798. The sequence continues at coordinate 383,959 of NZ_JBVIDR010000008.1, forward strand.
CTCGTCCACGTCCGTGGTGTTCGGGAAAGACGCCTCCGCCCCCCGGAGGGACGAGACCCCGATCATCGGCCCCGTACGCCCGCCCTCCCGCCAGGCGGCCTCGGCCTGCGCGAGCAGGTCCAGCGAGGGCACGAGCACCAGTACTCGACCTGCCTGCAGCTCCTCCGCACTGCGCACGGCGACGAGCGTCTTGCCCGAGCCGGTCGCCATGACCACCTGAGTCCGCAGCCCCCGCTCGGGCACAGTAGATCTTGCGGGCAATTCGAGTGCTCGGAGAACCGCGTCCACGGCTTCACGCTGATGAGGACGAAGTTCTTTCACAGCTATCCGTTCCATTCCTCTCCGGCGGGCCGGACAACAGCTCTCACACACCCCGACACAGCCAACCACCGCGTGCACTAAGGGGGCTGATACGCAAGCCCCCACCGCCACACTGGCTACCACACTCCGACGCGAGACACAGACGCCCTCTCCAACGGATTTACACGCCTCGCAGCGCTGCAGCCATCTGAGTCCAGAGTCTATCCTAGATAGAAAATGAAGCAGACACCCCAGAGAATTGACACGAAAGCCACGGGTACTCCGCACTCCTCACTGTCCACCATCCGGGAGAGACCATGGAACAGAAGACCGAAGACCATCAAGGCAACCGGTTCTGCAAGGCGTGCGGCACGCCCGCCGAGGACGGGAAATTGTGCAAGCACTGCGGCGCCGTCCTGGACTTGCCCGACAGTGCAGGGCTGGTCGAAGACCAAGGGGCCGCAGTGCGCCGCGACTTCGAAGGACGCACTGAGCAGCAAAAATAGAGGTGACCCAGGCAGTAAGTGAACCTGGTCTGCTGAACAGTGTCCGCGGGGGGTACACGGCCCGCATGGCACCGAAGACCGAACGCATCGAGTTCCTGCGGGCCCTGCGGCAGCTGCACCGCGTCCGCTCCTTCTACGCCGTGGGTGTCCTGCTGTGGGCGGCATCCACAGCCTGGACCGGTTGGCAGGCCCCCGGGAGCCGGCAGATGTGGGTGTCCGTCCTCCTCCTCACGGTCTTCACCGGCCTCCTCGCCACCGCAGGCCTGACCCTGCGACGTCTCGCAGTCCCCACGACAGGCCGGCCCGCACACCACGCGGCCCCCCACAAGACCGCAAACCTCCATCACAAGGCGGCAGGCACCCGCCACGCCCACGCCTGAGAGCCGCCAGCCGCCATGCCCGCCCTGCCGGGCGGGCATGCGGTTTTCAGGGGCGCCGTCCACGTCTAGGGGGCCGGTGGCCGGGCATACGGGCTTCACTTCCCATCGAGAGGAGTCCGGTCATGCTCGGCATAGTCGCGGCGGTTCTGTTCTTCATCGCGTTCCTCATCAACGCAGCTGAGATCAGTACCAATCACACGTTCTCGTCAGTCAACGTCATGCTCCTGGGGCTGACCGCTCTGGCTCTTCACGTTGCGGGGATCGGGAGCACTTGGTCCCGTAGACGCTGACCCGGCACCCGGCTGGCTCCTCCCGCAGGAGCCAGCCGGAGAGGCACCACCCCCCATCCCTTGCTGCTGCTCGGGCCGTAGGCCCGTTGGCCTGTCCCGCGCAGCGGGGGCCGGCCTTCGTGGCGCGCAGCGCCACCCGGTGACCGGAGCGCAGCGCAGGCCACCGCGGTGGGGGGGCGCACCCCCCCCCACCGCTCCGGGAGCGCAGCGGACGGAGCATCACCTGCCTTGCACAGCAAGGCAGGTGAGCTGACCGCGCAGCGGTCAGCCAGCGCTCCCGCGGAGCGGGAGCGCAACACCCGTGCGCAGCACGGGTGTTCGCTTGCATCGCGCGCAGCGCGATGGGACCCGCTCCGCGGG
>NZ_JBVIDR010000009.1:0-146372 GCF_055572275.1 Streptomyces sp. NPDC030798
GTCGCCCACGTTGGCCTTCAACGCGGCCGGGTTCATCGCCACCAGCACGTTCGGCGCGTCGCCGGGGGTGAGGATGTCGTGGTCGGCGAAGTGCAACTGGAACGACGAGACGCCGGGCAGGGTGCCGGCGGGGGCGCGGATCTCGGCGGGGAAGTTCGGGAGGGTGGAGAGGTCGTTGCCGAAGGTGGCCGTCTCCGAGGTGAAGCGGTCACCGGTGAGCTGCATGCCGTCACCGGAGTCACCGGCGAACCGGATGATCACCCGGTCCAGGCGCCGGACGTCCTTGGCTCCGCCCGGTTTGCGCTGCTCTCCCACGACGGTTCCGTCGGCCTGCTCCGCTGGGCTGCTGACCTGGCTGGTCACTGAACTGGACCTCCTTCGAGGCGGCTGTCCGGGTGTGGTCGTCCCACGGACCATCCCAGGATCAACCCTACGTCGGTTAGGGTCGCCTTCCCGCGGCCATCCGCATGATGGACGGCGTTTCGAGACGGCCTCTCGCGCTGACTTCTCATGATTCCCCGCGCCGCTACAGCTTCGATCAATCAGCTTCGATCGACCAGCCGGCGCCCTCCTGTGTCCTCTCGTCCGGGTACCCCGGCAAGTGTCGGCCCGTCAGGAGTTCAGATACGTCAGAACCGCCAGAACACGCCGGTGGTCGCCGTCGCTCTGGGACAGCCCGAGCTTCAGGAAGATGTTGCTGACGTGCTTCTCCACGGCTCCGTCGCTGACCACCAGCTGCCGGGCGATCGCCGAGTTCGTCCGCCCCTCGGCCATCAGCCCGAGCACCTCGCGCTCGCGCGGGGTGAGTCCCGCCACCACGTCCTGCTTGCGGCTGCGCCCGAGCAGCTGCGCGACCACCTCGGGGTCCAGCGCCGTACCGCCCTGCGCCACCCGCACCACGGCGTCGACGAACTCCCGTACCTCGGCGACCCGGTCCTTGAGCAGGTACCCCACACCCCGGCTCGACCCGGCCAGCAGTTCGGTGGCGTAGCGCTCCTCCACGTACTGCGACAGCACCAGCACGCCCAGCGCCGGGTGCGCCTTGCGCAGCCGTACGGCCGCCCGCACGCCCTCGTCGGTGTGCGTCGGCGGCATCCGCACGTCCGCCACCACGACGTCGGGCAGCGCGCCCTGTGCGTCCAGGTCGGCGATCGTCTTGACCAGCGCCTCCGCGTCGCCGACACCGGCCACCACCTCGTGCCCGCGGTCGGTCAGCAGCCGGGTCAGGCCCTCCCTGAGCAGCACTGAGTCCTCGGCGATGACCACCCGCACCCTGTCCTCCACGATCTCCCGGCCCCCCACAGCCCGACCTTCCGACGGCGTCTCGTACGGAAGTCCAGCATTCCAGCATTCGGGTCGGCGTGCGCAGGAGCCGGTGCATCGGGTTCCGTGCCGCGTGGCTGGACCAGGTGGGTGAGGCGTCCGTGGAGCGGGTGGACGCGGCGTCGGCGGACCACGTGCACGCTGCGTCAGTGGGCCGGGGTTCTCAGGTCCGCCAGGGCAGCTCGGCGATCACCCGGGTGGGGCCGGCCGCCGGGGAGTCCACCACCAGGACCCCGTCCACCGCGTCCAGCCGGCCGGCCAGCCCCGCCAGGCCCGAGCCCCGGGAGGCCTCCGCACCGCCGACGCCGTCGTCGATGACCTGGATGAGCAGCCGGTCCTCCGAGCGCCAGACGTCGACCGAGGCAGAGCGGGCCCGGCTGTGCTTGCTGATGTTCTGCAGCAGCTCGGAGACGGTGAAGTAGGCGATGCCCTCGATGGCCGGGGCGGGGCGGGCCGGGAGATCGACCTCCACCCTCACCGGCACCGTGCAGCGGGAGGCGACCGAGGACAGGGCCGCGTCCAGGCCGCGGTCGGTCAGCACGGCGGGATGGATGCCGCGCGCGAGGTCGCGCAGCTCCTCGAGGGCCGTCTTCACCTCGCCGTGCGCGTCCTCCACCATCCGGGCCGCCGCCTGCGGATCCTCCCGCAGCTTCTCCTTGGCCAGGCCCAGGTCCATGGCGAGGCTCACCAGCCGGGCCTGCGCCCCGTCGTGCAGGTCGCGCTCGATGCGGCGCAGGTCGGCGGCGGCCGTGTCGACCACGACACCCCGGTCCGACTCCAGCTCCACGACCCGCGCCGACAGCCGCGTCGGCCCGAGCAGCCCGCGCACCAGCAGTCCGTCCACCGTCGTCAGCGCCCGGACGATCCACGGCGTGGCCAGCGTGAACACCAGGCCGACCAGGGCGGTCACGGTGATCTCGAAAGGGTTGTCGAGGTAGACGCTGTGGTGCTGGTCGCCGTAGAGCTGCAGGCCGCCCCGGCCGGCGTACACCGGGAACACCCAGAACCACAGCGGGTACGTCAGCAGAGCCCAGCCGTAGGTCCAGAAGCTGATCGCCACGCTGAACGAGAACACGGCCCAGGGAAACTGCAGCAGCGCGTACAGCAGGTGGCGCCACGAGGTGCCGCTCTTCAGCACCGCGCCCATCCACGCGAACATCCCGGGCTTGCTCGTCCGCAGCGGCTCGGGGTCGGCCACCTCCAGGCCGAGCAGGGCGCGGGCCCGGGTGCGCTCCAGCACGCCGAAGCCCCGGCAGCCGGCCAGCGCCGCCGCCAGCACTGGAATGCCGAGGAAGGTCACCAGCAGGCCGGCGCCGAGCGAGACCATCGTGACCGTCCAGCAGAACAGCGCGACGGCGATCGGCAGGCTCAGCAGCACATAGCCGAACTCGCGCCAGGCGCGCGCCTCGACGGGGGCCCGCAGGGCGGCGGGGAGCAGGTGGCGCCGTTGCCCGCCGGGGCCGGCGAGGCCGGATCCGGCCGGCTGCCCGGGTCCCCGCCCGTAGTCCTGGCGGTGGTCCTGGCGGTAGCTCCGTCGGTGGTCCTGCCCCTGATCCCGCCCGTACCCCTGTCCGTACTCCGTGGCCATCGGTGTCGTCCCGTTCTCCTCGTCCTGGCGGCGGTGCTGCCGCCCGCCCGTCCAGGGTGGTGTCCGGCGTCGGCGCAGGCCATGGAGGCCGTCGGTCTCTTGGAGCGGGGGTTTTCCCCACCGTCTCGTCCCTGGCCGGCCCGCTACTCCTTGCGGTCCCGCCACGGCAGCTCCGCCGTGACCACCGTCGGGCCGCCCGGCGGGGAGTCGACGACGAAGAGGCCGTCCACCGCGCCGAGGCGCTCCGCGAGCCCCCGCATGCCGCTGCCGCCGTTCAGATCCGCGCCGCCGCGTCCGTCGTCGCGGACCTGGATGAGCAGCCGGTCCTCGGAACGCCACACGTCGACCGATGCCGAGCGCGCCCCGCTGTGCTTGCTGATGTTCTGCAGCAGCTCGGAGACGGTGAAGTACGCGATGCCCTCGATGGCCGCCGCCGGCCGGGACGGCAGGTCCGCCGTCACCTTCACCGGCACCGTGCAACGGGAGGCGACCGAGGACAGGGCCGCGTCCAGGCCGCGGTCGGTCAGTACGGCGGGATGGATGCCGCGCGCCAGCTCCCGCAGCTCCTGCAGGGCCAGTTTCACCTCACCGTGCGCCTCCTCGACCATCGCCGCCACGTCGTCGTCGGCCTGCCCCTCCAGCAGCTTCTCCTTGGCCAGGCCGAGCCCCATGGCGAGGTTCACCAGCCGGGCCTGTGCCCCGTCGTGCAGGTCGCGCTCGATGCGGCGCAGGTCGGCGGCGGCCGTGTCGACCACGACCCCGCGGTCGGACTCCAGTTCGGCGATACGGCGTTCCAGTTCGTCGGAGGGGGACAACAGACCCCGCACCATCGCCCGGTCCACGTTCGCCAGCCCCCGAGCGATGTACGGCAGGACCGGCCACAGCACGAACAGCGAGGTCAGCACCGTGCAGAAGGTGAGGATGCCCCAGGGCAGCCGGATGAAGTCGTACAGCAGCGTCCGCCAGCCCACCGGGTCCTTCAGCGCCAGCCACAGCCGCTGCGTCGGCCCGCCGCTCCTGACCAGCGGCAGCGGCGTCGGCTCCTCGATACGCAGCCCGAGCAGGGTCCTGGACCGGGCCCGCTCCAGCTTGCCCAGCTGCCGAGCGCCCAGCAGACAGGCGGCCAGCAACGGGAGCCCGATCACCGTGAGGGTGAGCAGCCCGCTGACGAGCACCGCCGTCATCACATAGGTGAAGCCGAACAGCGACACCGGCAGGTTCAGCAGGAGGTGCCCGATCTCCCTCCAGGTGTGCGTCTCGAAGGCGAGCCGGACGGGAGGCAGGCGGTCCGGGCCGTCCGGCAGGCGGTCGGGGCCGTCGGTCCGGCCGGCGGCGGAAGCGGGAGCGGTCATACGGGCCAGCCTGCCGTGCGCGGCACCTGCCGCGCCATGCGGTTCGCCGCCGCCGTGCCCTGGGGAAAACCCCACGTGCCCGGCCAGGCGACACCCGCGCCCCGGGGCCCCCGCGTCTCATGGCGTGACTGCCTGCTTACCGTGTCTTTATCAGGGCCTAGACTCCCGTGCGTACAGATCCTCGAATCGGTCGCATCACAGAGTTCGGCACAATCACGAGGTCAGGGAGCGAGGGCGGACGGTGCGGGAGACGTTGGGGGGCTCGACGGTCGCCGCGGTGGACGTCGCGGGCGGCTACTTCCGGTCCTACTCGGCCGTGGGACTGCTCGCGCTGGTCGGCGTGCTCTTCGTCGCGGTCGCCTTCGGCGCGGGCCGGCTGCTGCGCCCGGTCGTGCCCACGCCCGAGAAACTGCTGACCTACGAGTGCGGTGTCGACCCCGTCGGCGAGGGCTGGGCCCACACCCAGGTCCGCTACTACGTCTACGCCTTCCTCTACGTCGTCTTCGCCGTCGACTCGATCTTCCTGTTCCCGTGGGCCACGGTCTTCGCCGACCCCGGCTACGGTGCGGCGACCCTGGTGGAGATGTTCATCTTCCTCGGCTTCCTCGCCGTGGGCCTGCTGTACGCCTACAAGAAGGGGGTCCTGGCATGGACGTGAACCCGTCCTCTCCCGAGCCCCTGCTGCTCCCCGAGCCGAAGCGGCTGGGGGCGCTCGCCCGGCTCGCTCCGGAACCGATGAAGGTGGTTCTCAACTGGGGCCGCCGCTACTCGCTGTGGGTCTTCAACTTCGGCCTCGCCTGCTGCGCGATCGAGTTCATCGCCGCGTCGATGGCCCGCCACGACTTCATCCGCCTCGGCGTCATCCCGTTCGCGCCGGGTCCCCGCCAGGCCGACCTGATGGTCGTCTCCGGCACGGTGACGGACAAGATGGCCCCGGCCGTCAAGCGCCTCTACGAGCAGATGCCCGAGCCGAAGTACGTCATCTCCTTCGGCGCCTGCTCCAACTGTGGCGGCCCCTACTGGGACTCGTACTCCGTCACCAAGGGCGTCGACCAGATCATCCCGGTCGACGTGTACGTACCGGGCTGCCCGCCGCGCCCCGAGGCGCTGCTCCAGGGCATCCTCAAGCTCCAGGAGAAGATTGCCCGGGAGTCGCTGGGCGAGCGGTACGGGACGCCTGCCCGGCCGTCGGCCGCCGCCCTGCAGAGCGACCTGGTGAAGCCCCCGGCCCCGGCTGCTGCCCCTGCCTCCGGCTCTTCCGAGGGGGACGCGCGATGAGCCCGGCTGTCGGCTGGCTGCCCGCCCCGGTCGAGGAACTCTTCGGTACGGAGGCCACGGCCGAGGAGGCGTACGAGGTCCTGACCGTGGACGTCCCGGCCTCCTCCTGGCTCACCGCCCTGGAGACCGCCCGGACGAACCTGTCCTGCACCTACTTCGACTGGCTGAGCGCGGTCGACGAACCCGGCACGGGCCTGCGCGTCTGCGCCCACGTGGTCGCCCTCCACCCCGTACGCCGCCTCCTCGTGCGGACGACCGTCCCGCACGAGGCGCCGACCCTGCCCTCCGCCGTCGGCGTCTACGCGGGCGCGGCCTGGCACGAGCGCGAGACCCACGAGATGTTCGGGGTCGCCTTCGAGGGCCACCCCGGCCTGGACCACCTCCTCCTCCCGGAGACCTTCGAGGGCCACCCGCTGCGCAAGGACTTCGTCCTCGCCGCCCGCGTGGCCAAGGCCTGGCCCGGGGCCAAGGAGCCGGGCGAGTCGGACCACGGCGGCCCCAAGCGCCGCCAAATGCTGCCGCCGGGCGTCCCGGACCCCAACGAGTGGGGCCCGCTGAAGGGCCGGCTGCCCGCCGCCCCGGCCCGCCCGGCCCGAGGCGCGGGCCGAGCGGCGGGCGAGCGCCCGGCCCGCCCGGCGGCCGGCGAACGTCCGGTACGGCGCACCCGCACGGCCGCGGAGGGCTCGGCAAGCCAGTCCGCCCCGTCCGGGACGACCGCGCCTGCCGAGGCCACCGACGCCGGCGAGGTCACCGGCGCGGCCGCCGGTGCTGCCGGTGCGCGTCCGCGCCGGACGCGGAGCGCGAGCCAGGGCTCGGTGAGCCAGACGGCAGCCCCCGGCGAGGACGCGGCCGAGCAGAAGCAGGCGGCGGCCGAGGGCGACGCCACCCGGGCCTCGGCGGCCCCCGGCCCGGCCGCCGAGGCCTCGGCCGCGCACGAGCCCGGTACGGCTCCGGCGCCGGTACGCCCGCGCCGCGCACGCAGCGCCTCGGAGGGCTCGGCCTCGCAAGGCACTCGGCCGACGGCGCCGGGCGCCCCGACGCAACCGGACAGCGCCCGCCGCACGCCCGCCCGCAGCTCCGACGCCCCCTGGCACCACGCCCGCCCGGCCTTCGAGGAGCCGAGCCAGAAGCCTGAGCCGGACGGCAAGGAGGCCGGCGCCGGGGAGCCGGAGGCCGCCGACGGGGCTGCACAGACCAAGGCGCCTACGGCGGCCGAGGAGCCTGAGGAGACCAAGGCACCGGAGAACAAGGAGCCTGCCGAGGCCGAGGCGAAGGAGGCTGCTGGGGCCCAGAGGCCGAGAGAGGACGAGGTGGCGCCTGAGACTCCCGGGCCTGCTCAGCCTCAGGAGTCCTCCGGGCCACAGCCCAGCGAGGCTGCCGAGGCCGGCGAGCCCGTGACGGCGAGCGACGCGGAGGCCGGCGAGGCCGCCGCCACCCCGCAGCCCAGCCCCACCGCACCACCCGACCCCGACCCCCGAACACCCGAAGACCCCCCTGGAGGCCCGCAGTGAACGACGCGCTGGACGTCGCCCTGCGACTCCTCGCCGTGTTCGTCGTCTTCCTCACCTTCCCCCTGATCGTCGGCCAGACCGAGCACAAGGTGATGGCCCACATGCAGGGCCGCCTCGGCCCGATGTACGCGGGCGGCTTCCACGGCTGGGCCCAGCTCATCGCCGACGGCGTGAAGTTCGCGCAGAAGGAGGACGTGGTTCCGGCGGACGCCGACCGCCGCGTCTTCCAGCTGGCCCCCGCCGTGGCCCTGCTGCCGTACCTGCTCGTCCTGCTCGCCGTGCCGATCGGCCCGGGCGAGGGAGCCGTCGGTCAGGTCCTGGACGCGGGCGTGTTCTTCGTGCTCGCGGTGATGGGCGTCGGCGTCCTCGGCTCGCTGATGGCGGGCTGGGCCAGCGCCAACAAGTTCTCCCTGCTCGGCGGCCTGCGCACGGCGGCCCAGCTGCTCGCCTACGAGCTTCCGATGCTGCTCGCCGCAGCCTCCGTGGCCATGGCCGCCGGAACCGTCTCCCTCCCCGGCATCCTGCACGCCTTCCACTGGTGGTGGCTGCCCTGGCAGATCGTCGGCGCGTTCGTGTTCTTCGTGGCCGGCCTGGCCGAGCTGCAGCGTCCTCCCTTCGACATGCCCGTCGCCGACTCCGAGATCATCTTCGGCGCGTACACCGAGTACACCGGCCTGCGCTTCGCCCTGTTCCTGCTCGCCGAGTACGCCGGCATCGTCGTCCTGTGCGGTCTGACCACCGTCCTCTTCCTGGGCGGCTGGCACGGCCCCTGGGGCGCCGACGGCCTGGGCTGGCTGTGGACCCTGCTGAAGACCGCGATCCTCGCCTTCGTCGTCATCTGGCTCCGCGTGACCTACCCCCGCCTGCGCGAGGACCAACTGCAGAAGCTCTCCTGGACCCTGCTCGTCCCCCTCTCCCTCGCCCAGATCGCCCTCACCGGCCTCGTCAAGGTGGTGATCCGGTAGCCATGGCTCCGATTCCCGGCAGTGGCCTGGCCAAGGGCCTGGCCGTCACCCTGCGCACGATGACGAAGAAGACCGTCACCGAGCAGTACCCGGACGCGCTCCCCGAGCTGCCGCCCCGTACCCGCGGGGTGATCGGCCTGTTCGAGGAGAACTGCACGGTCTGCATGCTGTGCGCCCGCGAGTGCCCGGACTGGTGCATCTACATCGACTCCCACAAGGAGACCGTCCCGGCGGCCACGCCCGGCGGCCGCGAGCGCAGCCGCAACGTCCTCGACCGGTTCGCGATCGACTTCTCCCTGTGCATGTACTGCGGTATCTGCATCGAAGTCTGTCCTTTCGACGCCCTGTTCTGGTCCCCGGAGTTCGAGTACGCCGAGACCGACATCCACGACCTCACCCACGAGCGGGACAAGCTGCGCGAGTGGATGTGGACCGTTCCGGCCCCGCCCGCCCTCGACCCGGGCGCGGAGGAGCCGAAGGAGATCGCCGCCGCCCGCAAGGCCGCCGAGAAGCTCGCCGCCGCCCGGGCGGAACCCGAGGAGGCGGACGCGTGACTGTCGCCGCCGCAGCCCACGGCTTCCTGTCCCCGACCGGTGTCGAGATCGCCTTCCTCCTGGTAGGCCTGCTCACCCTCGGCGCCGCGCTCGTCACCGTCACCACCCGGCAGCTGGTGCACGCCGCCCTGTGGCTGGTGGTCGCGCTGGGAGGCCTCGCCGTCGAATACCTGCTGCTCACCGCCGAGTTCATCGCCTGGGTGCAGGTCCTCATCTACGTCGGTGCCGTCGTCGTCCTCCTCCTGTTCGGTCTGATGCTCACCAAGGCCCCCATCGGCCGGTCCCCGGACGCCGACTCCGGCAACCGCTGGGCCGCCCTGACCGTGGCGGTCGCCGCCGCCGGCGCCCTGGTCTGGGTCGTCGTCGACGCCTTCCGCACGACCTGGATCGATCTGAACGGCCCGGCCGCCGGCAGCACCCGCGTCACCGGCGAGAGCCTCTTCCGGAACTGGGTCCTGCCCTTCGAGGCCCTCTCCGTCCTGCTCCTCGCGGCCCTGGTCGGCGCGATCGTCCTGTCCCGCAAGGCGAAGGCGGAGCAACCACCACGATCCGAGAACTCCCTGGCCGGGGCCGAGAGTTCCCCCTCCGCCCCGCACACCGCCCGGATCACCCGGACGAGTGAGGCCGAGCAGGAAGGCGCCCGCTGATGCACCTCGCCTATCCCGCCGTCCTCTCCGCCCTGCTGTTCTGCACCGGCCTGTACGGCGTCCTCGCCCGGCGCAACGCGATCCTGGTCCTGATGTCGGTCGAGCTGATGCTCAACGCCGTCAACCTCAACCTGGTCGCCTTCGACGTCTGGCTCAGCCGGACCGCCCGGGACACCCTGCACTCCGGCCAGGCGCTGACCCTGTTCACCATCGCCATCGCCGCCGCCGAGATCGGCATCGGCCTCGCGATCGTGCTCGCCGTGTACCGCAACCGCGGCACCTCCGACATCGACAAGCTCCGCGACACCGCCGAGGGCCACGGCAGCGACGGCCCCGACGGCGACACCTCCGCGGCCGAGAAGGCTGAGGCCACCGCGTGACCACGACCACCCTCGCCGTCCTCGTCCCCCTGCTGCCGTTCCTGGGCGCCACCGCCGGACTGCTGCTCGGCCGCACCGCGCCCGGGTTCGTCCGCCCGCTCGCCGTGCTGCCGAGCCTGGCCGCGCTCGTCCTGGCCGCGCTGGTCGCCGTACAGCAGGGCGGCGGACCCGCCGTCGACGCCCACACCGAGCTGACGCCCACCGGCTCCGTACCGATCGAACTGGCCCTGCACCTCGACGGCTTCGCCGCGCTCGTCGCCGTGCTGGTCGCCTTCGTCGCGAGCTGTGTGCAGATCTACTCCACGGGCTACCTGCGTGACGACCCGCGCTACCCCTCCTACGCCGCCCTCGTCTCCCTGTTCACCTCCGCGATGCTCCTGGTCGTCTACTCCGGCGACCTGATCGTGCTGCTGGTCGGCTGGGAGGTCATGGGCATCTGCTCCTACTTCCTCGTCGGCCACTACTGGGAGACCCCCGAGGCCCGCGCCGCCTCCCTGAAGGCCTTCCTGGTCACCAAGCTCGGCGACGTGCCGTTCCTCATCGGGCTGTTCGCCGTCGCCACCGAGGCCGGGTCGTTCCAGATCACCCGTGTGCTCGGCGCCGTGGCGAGCGGCGGCATCGACCACCCGACGCTGATCGCCCTGCTGCTGCTCGCGGGCGTGGCCGGCAAGTCGGCGCAGTTCCCGCTGCACACCTGGCTCCCCGACGCGATGGCCGGCCCGACGCCCGTCTCGGCGCTCATCCACGCCGCGACGATGGTCGCCGCCGGTGTCTACTTCGTCGCCCGTCTCCTTCCGCTCTTCGAGGCCTCACAGGCCGCGATGGCGGTCCTCGCCGTCATGGCCGCCGTGACGATGACCGGCTCCGGCCTCGCGGCGCTCGCCCAGGACGACATCAAACGCGTCCTCGCCTACTCCACGATCGGCCAGCTCGGCTACATGACCGGCGCCCTCGCCGTCGGCGACCGAGGCGCCGCCGTCTTCCACCTCCTGTCCCACGGCGCCTTCAAGGCGCTGCTGTTCCTCGCGGCCGGCGTGATCATCCACGCGGCCGGCACCAACTCGCTCGCCGCCATGTCCCGCATGCACGGCCTGCGCGAGCGCGTTCCGGACGCCTACTGGACGATGACCGTGGCCCTGCTGGCGCTGGCCGCGATCCCGCCGTTCAGCGGCTTCTTCTCGAAGGAGTCCGTCCTCGGCGCCGCCGAGCGGGTGGCCGACGGTCACACCGACCACGCGCCCGGCGCGGCGGGCTGGATCGTCCTCGTCGCCGGTCTCGTGACCGCCCTGCTCACCGCCGCCTACGCCGCCCGGCTGTGGCTGCTGGCCTTCCGCGGCCGGGGCGCCGAGGCCCCCGACCACGGCCGTCAGCCGCTGACCATGACCGTGGTGCTGTGGGTGCTGACCGTGCCGTCACTCGCCTTCGGCGGGCTCGCCTACCGCTCGCTGCCCGGCTGGTTCGACGGCCGCAACCTGACCCCGACCCTCCTCACCTCGATCCTCGGCACGGGCCTCGCCCTCGTCGGCGGGCTGCTCACCTACGGCGCCTGGCAGCGCACCACAGCGCTCGCCGCCCGCGTGCCGCTCGGCGCCGTCGCCGCCCACCCCGAGGGCGACGCCGGCCTGGTCGAGGCCGAGGCCATCGCCAGCCACGAGCCCGCCTACGGCGACATCGCCTACGCGCCCGACCCCGCCGACCCCGGACGGCTGCTGCTCGGCCCGCTGCACCGGCACGCGGCCGCCGGCTTCCACCTGGACGCCGTCTACTCGGCGCTGTTCGTCCGCCCGGTCCAGGCCGGAGCGAGCCTCGTCCGGTTCCTCGACCGCGAGGTCGTCGACACCTACGTACGCGGCGCGGCCGCCCTGCCCCGGCTGCTCGGGGCCGCCGTGCGGCGCGCGCAGACCGGCAATGTGCAGACCTATGTGAGCGCGCTGCTCGCCGGCACCGTCGTCCTGGCGGTCGCCGTCCTCCTCGTCGCCACGGGAGCGTGAGCAGGCGTGATCGATATCAGCGAGTCCGTGATGCAGTTCCTTCTGGCATTCGTCGTCGTCGGCCCGCTCCTCGGCGCCGCCGCCGCTCTCCTGCCCGCGCCGCCCGGGCTGAAGGGGAAGTCGCCCGAGCAGGCCGTGCTGCGGCACGGCGTGACCGTGACCGGCGTGATCCTCATCGCCGCGATCGTCCTCGCGCTCGGCTTCGACCACGGCCACCCGTCGAGGATGCAGGCCACGACCGACATCAGCTGGATCCCCGCACTCGACGTGCGGATCCACCTCGGCGTCGACGGCATCTCCCTCCCCCTCCTGGTCCTGACCGCGCTGCTGACCTTCCTCTGCGCGCTCTACTCGTACTTCAAGCTGCCGGCGGGCCCGTCCCCGAAGGCGTTCGTCGCGCTGCTGCTCCTGCTGGAGTCCGGCACCCTCGCCACCTTCGCCGTCCTCGACCTGCTGCTGTTCTTCCTCGCCTTCGAGACCGTGCTCATCCCGATGTACTTCCTCATCGCCCGCTGGGGCGGCGAGGGCCGGACCCGGGCCGCGTGGAAGTTCATCCTGTTCACGCTGCTCGGCTCCGTCGTCATGCTGCTCGGCCTGCTCCTGATCGGGATCAAGGCGGGCACCTTCGACATGGTGGCACTCGCCACTGACAACGGCCGGTCTCTGACCACGTCCGTGCAGGTCATCGCCGTTCTGGCGATCGGGATCGGTCTCGCGGTCAAGACGCCGATGTGGCCGCTGCACAGCTGGCTGCCCGACGCCCACACCGCCGCGCCGACCGTCGGCTCGGTGCTGCTGGCCGGCGTCCTGCTGAAGATGGGCACGTACGGGTTCGTGCGCATCCTGCTGCCGGTCGCGCCGCAGGGCTTCCACACCTTCGCGCCCTACCTCGCCGCCTTCGCCGTCGTCGGGATCATCTACGGGTCCCTGGCCTGCCTGGCCCTGGCCAAGCGGGGCGCGAAGGGCGACCTCAAGCGGCTGATCGCCTACTCCTCCGTCGGCCACATGGGCTTCGTCCTGCTGGGCATCGCCACCACGACCCCGACCGGCGTGAACGGCGCCCTGTTCGCCAACATCGCCCACGGCCTCATCACCGGTCTGCTGTTCTTCCTGGTCGGAGGCCTGAAGGACCGTACCGGCACGACCGACCTCGACACCCTCGCCGAGGAGTCCGGCGCCGCGCTCTACGGCAAGGCCCCGCGGCTCGGCGGACTGATCGCCTTCGGTGCCGTCGCCTCGCTCGGCCTGCCCGGCCTCGCCGGGTTCTGGGGCGAGATGCTCGCGCTGTTCGGCGCCTTCGAGCCCGCCGCCGGCCTCAGCCGGCCCGCGTTCCTCACCTTCATGGCCATCGGCGCATTCGGCACCCTGCTGACGGCCGCGTACATGCTGATCGTGGTCCGCCGGGTCTGCATGGGCGGTGTGGAGCGGGAGACGCCGGAACTCGCCGACGTGCACGGGTACGAGTTCGCGGCCTGGACCCCGCTCGTCGCCCTCACCGTCGTCGCCGGACTGTGGCCGAGGGCTCTGCTCGGTCTCACCGATCCGGCCGTGCAGCAGCTCCTCGCAGGAGGCACCCGATGAGCGCCCAGCCGCTTGCCGCGTCGCTCGTCCAGTCCGTCGACTGGCTCGCGATCGCCCCGCCCACCCTCACGGCCCTCGTGGGCCTGGCCGTCCTCGTCGCCGATCTGTTCGTGCCCGAGGCGAAGAAGGCCGTGCTCGGCTGGGTCTCGGTCGCCGGGCTCGCCGCGTCCACCCTCCTGCTGCTGCCCCTGCTCGACGGCGACCGCAGCACCTTCTGCCTGACCGGCCACGCGCGCGTGTGCAGCTACACCGCCGACCACTTCACCCTCGTCATCCAGTTCCTCGTCCTCGGCGGCGCCCTGCTCGCGGCGCTGCTGTCGGTGACGAACCTGAAGGACGAGCACCGGCGCGTCCCCGCGGGGGAGTTCTGGTTCCTGCTGCTCTCCTCCGCGGCCGGCGCCGCCCTGCTGCCCGCCTCCCGCGACCTCGCCACCCTGATCGTCGCCCTGGAGGTGGCCTCCCTGCCCGCCTTCGCCCTGGTCGGCATCCGCCACGGCGACAAGCGGTCCTCCGAGGCCGCGCTGAAGTTCTTCCTGTCCTCGGTCACCGCCACCGCGGTGAGCCTCATGGGCATCAGCTTCGTCTATGCCTCCACCGGCACCCTCTACCTCACCCAGGTCGCCCAGCGCCTCCCGCACGTCGACGGGCAACTGCACACCCTCGCCCAGACCGGCGTCGTCCTCACCCTGGTCGGTTTCGCCTTCAAGACCGCCGCCGTGCCCTTCCACTTCTGGGTGCCCGACACCTATGTGGGCGCGCCCCTGCCGATCGCCGCCTACCTGTCGGTCGTCGGCAAGGCGGTCGGCTTCTCCGGCCTGATCCTCGTCACCGTCGTCGCCTTCCCCTCGTACGCCGGCGTCTGGGGGCCCGCGCTGGCCGCCCTGGCGGCGCTCACCATGACCGTCGGCAACGTCGGTGCCCTGCGCCAGCAGGCCACGCGCGCGTACAGCGCCGTACGCCTGCTCGCCTGGTCCTCCGTCGGGCAGGCCGGCTACCTCCTCGTACCGATCGCGGCCGCCGGATACACCAAGGACGCCCAGAAGGCCATCGGCTCCACGGTCGCCTACGCCCTGATGTACGCCGCCGTGAACTTCGGCGCCTTCGCGGTCGCCGCTCTGGTGGGCCGCACCAGGACCGTCAACCGGATCAGCGACTACCGGGGCCTGTACGCCACGAACCCGCTGACCGCCCTCCTCCTGGCCTTCTTCCTGCTCTGCCTCGCCGGTCTGCCGCCCGGCGTCATCGGCCTGTTCGCCAAGGTCACCGTGTTCTCGGCGGCCGTGGACGCGGGCCTCGGCTGGCTGGCCGTCGTCATGGCCGTCAACGTGGTGATCGCCCTCTTCTACTACCTGCAGTGGGCGGCCCTGCTGTTCCGCGCCCCCGAGGGCGAGCCTGTCCGGCACCGCGTCCCCGCCCCCCTCACCGCTGCGCTCGCCCTCACCGGCGTCCTCGGCGTGGCCCTCTCCGGCGCACCCCAACTGGTCCTGCGCTTCGCCGCCACCGGACTGTTCTGAGCCGCACCGGACCGCGCCGCCACGGGACACCTTGGACCGAGTCGCCCCGGGACCGAGCCGTCCCCGGACGGTTCCGGGCCGCCAGCGGACCGGCCTGGCGCCCGCGAGGACGCGCCACGCGCATGTCGCGAGGACTCGCCACGCGCATGTCACGAGGACTCGCCACGCGCGTGTGGGGCACTCGTGCTCTCACGCGCGCGGAGGGCCGTAGGCGCACGTCACCCGGACGGCCGACGCGCGCGGCCGCCCGCACCAGGGAACTCGCGGCGGCCGCCTGGCGTTGACCAGAGCGGGAGGGTCCACTGGACCAAAGCGTTCCCCTGATGCACGACTTGGAGGGCGTACCGTGCACCGCCGGCACAACGGGCTGAGGACCGCAGTACTCCTCGGGGGGCTGTCCGCACTCATCATCGTCATCGGCAGCTTCTTCGGCCGTACCGGGCTGTTCGTGGCCGTGGTGGTGGCGCTGGGCACGAACGCGTACGCGTACTGGAACAGCGACAAGCTGGCCCTGCGCGCGATGCGGGCCCGCCCGGTGAGCGAGTTCGAGGCCCCCGCGCTGTACCGGATGGTGCGTGAGCTGTCCACGCAGGCCCGCCAGCCCATGCCCCGCCTGTACATCTCCCCGACGGAGGCGCCCAACGCCTTCGCCACCGGCCGCAACCCGCGCAACGCGGCCGTGTGCTGCACGGAGGGCATCCTGCGCCTGCTCGACGAGCGCGAGCTGCGCGGTGTCATCGGCCACGAGCTGAGCCATGTCTACAACCGCGACATCCTCATCTCCTCGGTGGCCGGCGCCCTCGCCTCGGTGATCATGTTCCTGGTCAACTTCGCCTGGCTCATCCCGGTCGGCCGTTCGGACGACGACGACGGTCCCGGCCTGCTCGGCATGCTGCTGATCATGATCCTGGGCCCGCTCGCCGCCGGCCTCGTCCAGCTGGCCATCAGCCGCTCCCGCGAGTACGAGGCGGACGCCTCCGGCGCCCAGCTCACCGGGGACCCCCTCGCCCTCGCCGGCGCCCTGCGCAAGCTGGAGACGGGTACCCAGCAGCTTCCGCTGCCCCCGGAGCCCCGGATCGAGACCGCGAGCCACATGATGATCGCGAACCCGTTCCGCGCCGGCCAGGGCCTGTCCAAGATGTTCTCCACGCACCCGCCCATGGCGGACCGCATCGCCCGGCTCGAAGAGATGGCGGGACGCAACCGCTGAAGCGGCCCTGCTGAAACCGCCCCCTGCCTCCCCGCTGAAACCGCCCCCTGCCTCCCCGTTGAGGCCGGCCCGGTCAGCCGGCCCGAGCGCCGGACGGCGCCGGCGCGATGAGGAGCGCGCACCGCGGCCGGAGGGTCAGCGCGCTCCGAAGCCCTGGTCCGAGGGGACGACCTCGCGGCCGAGCGGCATGAGCGAGATGGGGATGAGCTTCAGGTTGGCCCACCCGAACGGGATGCCGATGACCGACAGGAACAGCGGGATGCTCGTCACGAGGTGGGCCAGCGCCAGCCACCAGCCCGCGAAGATCACCCAGATCACGTTGCCGAGGAACGACCCCGCCCCGGCGTCCGGCCGGTCCACGGTGGTCCGGCCGAACGGCCACAGCACGAACCCGGCGATGCGCAGCGACGCGATGCCGAACGGAATGGTGATGATCAGGACGAAGCAGATCACCGCGGCGATCAGGTAACCGATCGCCATCCAGAAGCCGCAGAAGACGAGCCACAGCACGTTGAGCAGCAGGTTGAACACCTTCATGATCGGTACCTTTCCAGGTCGCTCCGTCGGCATGCCCTGCTGCCACCAGTATCAGCCGGTCCCGCAGGGCGGGCAGAACGCGGCACCCCCGGACCCGATCGGTATCCTCCTCGGCAGCCCAATTTCGGACACGACCGCTCAGCAGGCAACACGCCTGTGCGCGTTCCGGCTCCCCGCCGGACCTGCTGGAACCGGGGCATCCGGCACGAATGCCGCCGAGGCGGCCGCTCCGCGTGGGCACGGCAGGCGGAAATCGGCACAGAGCGTGTGCGGGGCGGGTGCCGAAGCGGCTACTCCGCGCCCTTGACTGCGGACGCCTCTCGAGTCCGTGGACCCCGCTACGCCTCACCATGCACAGGAGCCCCTCCCGCACTGCCACTGCCGAGAGTGCACGTCCCGCCGCCAGGAGCAGGGGGCCGTACCGGCCGGGCCGCTTCAGCCGCCGGCAGTTGGTTAAACGTTCACGCGCCGCCTTTTTCGGCCACATTCCCCGCTCAGCGGAATTCGAGGGGGAATGGACCGTCGGGTCGCCGAGGGCAACGGGACAAACGGGTCGATCCGGAGCCTGCTGAAAATCATCGACTGCCGTTGACGGGGTCATGTCGGCTACTTACATTCACTTCGGCTCGCTGCTCGGCGGGTCCCGGTGTGAACCAGAATTCGTCTGGAGGTGCCGCCATGCGCTACGCCTACTGATAAGAGCTGCGGGCGGCCCGGGTCTTTTCCAGATCCGGGCCGCTGCTCTGCCGAGTGCCGGAGACACGCAATACCCACCTGGTATGTCAAACGAATTCATGGGGCCACGGCATGGACGGATACAACCCTCTCGACCCGGCGACTGTCGCCGACCCCCACCCGGTGTACCGCCGGCTCCGGGAGAGCACGCCCGTCTTCTTCAGCGAGCGGCTGGACTCCTGGGTGCTGACCCGCTACGCCGACTGCCACCGGGTGCTCGGCGACACCGAACGGTTCGCCGCCGACTGGCGTCGCGCCGGGCACGACCAGGGCCCCGCCGCCGTCGCCAGCATGCAGGAGCTCGACCCGCCCGACCACACCCCGCTGCGTCGCCTGTTCACCACGGCGTTCCGTGACCAGGACCTCGACGCCCTCGGCGAGCGCGCGGCCGCCGAGGCGATCACCGCACTCGAACGATGCGCCGGCCGGCCCTCGTTCGACTTCACCGCGGAGGTGGCGCGCCCGGTCGCGCTGTCCGCGGTCTGCCGTCTGATCGGCGTCGACGAGCCGCCCGTCTCGTCGTTCGCGGCCCTGTCCGACGCACTGGTGCGCGGTATGGACGCCGGTCTCCTCCCCGAGGTGCTCGAGCCGGCCCTCGCCGCCCGCCGGCAGATCAACGAGCTGATCGCCTCCTGGCACCACGAGGCGCCCCGGCCCGGCCTGCTGCGCGAGGTCCTGGCGGGCGCCGGAGCGGCCGGGGTGTCCGAGGAGGCGGTGTGGAACAGCGTCCGGGTCCTGTTCCTCGCCGGGTTCAGCACCACCGTGGGCGCCGCGGCCAACGCCGTCCTCGCCCTGCTGGAGCACCCCGAGGCGCTCGAACGCATGCGGGACCCCGCGCTCCTCGCGACCGGGGTGGACGAACTGCTGCGCTACGACGGCCCGGTGCAGGGCACGAGCCGCGCCTGCGTGACCCGTACCGAGATCGGCGGGGTCGTGATCGAGCGCGGCCAGGTCGTACTGGCGCTGTTCGCCGCCGCCAACCGTGACCCCGAGCGCTTCGTGGACCCGGATGCGCTGGTCCTCGACCGGAGCCCGAACCGGCACCTGTCGCTCGGCTGGGGCCCGCACGCCTGTTCCGGCGCGATCCTGGCCCGCCTGATCATCCGGGCCCTGGTGGCCGCCCTGCTCAAGGCGCCCGCACCGATGCGGCCGGCCGCCGCGCCGACCCGCGCCCTGCGGGCCACCCTTCGCTACCCCGACACACTGCCCGTCACCCTCCGACCCGCTGGGAGCGCCGTCCATGCCTGAGCCGACCACGGAGTACAACCCCCTCGACCCGGCCACCCTGGACGATCCCTACCGGGTGTACGCGCAGCTGCGGGCGGCCGGCACCCCGCTGTGGAGCGAACGGCTGGACAGCTGGGTCCTCACCTCCTACGCCGACTGCCGCCAGGTGCTCCTCGACCACGAGCGTTTCGCCGCGGACTGGCGGCGGGCCGGCGAGACCGTGCCGGAGCCCGCCCTGGACGTGCACACGGTCGATCCGCCCGAGCACACGGCGATCTACGGCGTGCTCGCCGACGCCCTGCGCGACATGACGTCCCCCGCCCTGGCGGCCCGGGTCAGGACCCACATCTCCGACCGCCTCGACGCGCTGCCGCCCGGCCCGGTGGACCTGATCACCGGGTTCACCGAGCCGCTCGCCCGCTGGTTCATCCCCGAGGCCGTCGGCCTGCCGCAGTTCGACCTCACCGAGATCCGCCCCATCGCCGAGGCCATCACCCGCGCCATGGACTCCGGGCTGGTGCCCGAGACCCGCGAGCCCGGCGTCGCCGCCCAGCGCAGACTGGCCGCCCTCATCGACGGCTGGGTCGCCGGCATGGCGCCCGGCGCACCGATCCGGGACCTCGTCGACCGGGCCGACGCGGCGGGCGTCGCGCACGGGCTCACGATGAACTCGCTGCGCACCCTGGTCGTCAACGGCTTCACCGCGGTTCCCGCCTCGCTCGGGAACGCGCTGAACGCCCTCGCCCGGCTGGACGCACCGCCGAAAGAACTGTTCGACAGCCCGGAGGTCCTGGAAAGGGCGCCGCACGAATTCTTCCGGTTCGAGGCGCCGATTCAGGGCACGACCCGGCTCGCGGTTACCGACACCGAATTCTCCGGCGTCCCCGTGCGCCGCGGTCAGGGAATGCTGATGCTTTTCGCCGCGGCGAACCGGGACCCGGCGCAATTCAGTGATCCGGACCGCCTGGACTTCAACCGAAAGTCCCATCACCACCTTTCGTTCGGATACGGCGCCCACGCCTGCACCGGATCCATGCTCGCCCACCTGCTGCTGCGGGAACTGCTGACCGTACTCGCCGAACGGGGCATGGAAATCCGGCTGACCGGGCCCGCCGTGCACAAGCGCCTGGCGACCGTCCGTACGCTCGCCGAACTCCCGGCGGAAGTCATCCGGTGACCGGCACCCCGCCCACGACGGCGGATCCCGGCGCGCAGCGCTGGCAGGCCCGGGTGCGTGCGCCCCGCGTCACCCTGCCCCGGTGGGCTCGCGACGCCCCGGACCGCTGCCTGTACCGGTCCAACGCCTCCGGCACCTGGGAGCTGTACGCCTGGGACCGGGCCGCCGGCACGCACCGCCAGGTCACCAGCCGCCCGCACGGCACCTGGACGGGCGCGGTCGACCCCGAGGGCGCCTGGATCTGGTGGTTCGCCGACCGTGACGGCGGCGAGTTCGGGGTGTGGATGCGCCGGCCCTTCGACGGCGGCCCCGACGAGCCCGCCACCCCCCTGGGCCCGGCCTATCCCGCCGGCCTCGCCCTCGGCTCCGA
Source organism: Streptomyces sp. NPDC030798 (assembly GCF_055572275.1). NCBI lineage: Bacteria > Bacillati > Actinomycetota > Actinomycetes > Kitasatosporales > Streptomycetaceae > Streptomyces > Streptomyces sp. NPDC030798. The sequence goes on from NZ_JBVIDR010000009.1 coordinate 19,941, forward strand.
CGGGCTCGCCGTGGTCGGCCGTACCACCGACGACGGCACCTCGGTCCACCTCTGCCGCCCCGGCGCCGATCCGGTGTCCGTCTGCGCGTATCCGGGGGACGCCCGGGTGGCCGCACTGTCGCGCGACGGCACGCTGATCGCCGTCGCCCACGGCGAGCACGGCGACAGCCGCCACCCCGCCCTGCGCGTACTGCGCACCGACGGGAGCACGGTCGCCGACCTCTGGGACGGTCCCGGCCGCGGACTCACCGCCTGCGCGTTCGCACCCGCCGCCGGGGACGGCCGCCTCCTGGTGGAGCACGAGCGCCGCGGCCGGACCGAGCCCCTGCTCTGGGACGTGCGCACCGGAGAGAGCCGGGAGATCGTGCTCGGCCTGCCGGGGGAAACGGCCGCCGACTGGTATCCGGACGGCTCCGCGCTGCTCGTCTCGCACACCCGGCACGCGCGTGACGAGCTGTACCGCTACGACCTGCGGTCGGGAGAGCTGACCCGGATCCCCACACCGCCCGGCTCGATCGGCGTCCCCCTGGACCGGATCGCCGACGCCGCCACCGTGCGCCCCGACGGCTCCGTGGAGTACGCCTGGTCGTCGGCGGCGCAGCCTCCCGTGGTGCGCTCCACGGCGACCGGCGTCCTCCTGACCCCGCCCGGACCGCCCTGCCCGCCTTCCGTCCCGGTGCAGGACGTCTGGGTGGAGGGGCCCGGCGGCCCGGTGCACGCCCTGGTGTCCCGGCCGCCCGGCTGGTCCGCCCCGGGCGCCGTCGTCTTCGAGGTGCACGGCGGCCCCATCGGCTTCGACGCCGACATCTTCGACCCCTCCGTCGCCGCCTGGGTCGACCACGGCTTCGCGGTGGTGCAGGTCAACTACCGCGGCTCCACGGGCTACGGCGCCCAGTGGCGGGACGCCATCGAGGGACGCCCGGGACTGACCGAGCTGGAGGACATCGACGCCGTGCGTGCCTGGGCCGTGGAGTCCGGCCTCGCCGACCCCCGCCGCCTGGTGCTGACCGGCCGCTCCTGGGGCGGCTACCTGACGCTGCTCGGCCTCGGCACCCGCCCCGGTCACTGGGCCGTCGGTGTCGCCGCCATGCCGGTGGCCGACTACGCGACGGCCTACGAGGACGAGATGGAGGAGCTGCGCGCGTACGACCGCTCCCTGTTCGGCGGCTCGCCCGAGGAGGTCCCGGAGCGGTACCGCGCCTCCTCCCCGCTCACCTACGCCGACCGGGTCACCGCACCCCTGCTGATCATCGCCGGGGAGAACGATCCCCGTTGCCCGATCCGGCAGATCGACACCTACGTCGCGCGCATCGCCGCTCTCGGACTCGAGCACGAGGTCTACCGCTACGACGCCGGGCACGGCTCCCTGGTCGCCGACGAACGCATCCGGCAGATCGCCGCCACCGTCGAGTTCGCCCGCAAGCACGTCCGGCCCGCCCGCCACCCGCACCGATCCGGAGACACCGCATGACCGTGACCGACAGCGCCGCCCCCACGATGCCCGCAGAGGCCGCACGGCTGGCGGCCGACTTCGACCCCGACCGGCTCCTGGCCGACCTCGACGCCGTCCGCACCCACCAGTGGAAGCTGCAGCGCTACTTCGGGGACGGGGTGGGCGCGCAGGCCGAGGTCGACTGGCGCATCCTGCCGCTGCGCAGTCCCGGCGGCGACCCCTCCCGCACCGACCCGGGCGGCCCCGGAAGCCAGGAGTGCGCCGAGACGGAATGGCTGGCCCGGACCCCTTATCTGCGTGAGGTGCTCGCGGCGGTTCCCGCTCCGTTGCGCGCGGTCCGGCTGATGGCCCTCGGCCCGGGCGCCGTGAGCGACGTGCACAACGACACCAAGTACGGCCCGGCGTGGGGCGTGGCCCGCCTGCACGTGCCCCTCACCACCCATGACGAGGCCACCTTGGTGCTGGACGGGGTGACGCACCGGTGGCAGCCCGGGGAGTTCTGGTTCGGCGACTTCTCCCGGATGCACAAGGTGGAGAACACGGGCTCGCAGTCACGCGTCCACATGGTCGTCGACTGTCTGACGGTGCCGGAACTGGCCGCCGTGTTCCCCGCCGAGTGGCAGGCCTACCTCGCCCACGGCGAGGTGCTGTTCAACCGCCCGGAGACCCCGTTCACCGGCGATGCCCGCCGGCTGGCGTGCCGCTTCGAGGTGCCGCCGCCCTTCGCCGACTGGGAGGAGGAGGGGGAGTTCCCGGACACCCCGGAACGCGTCCCGGCCGAGATCGCCGTCACGCCCGGCGGCGTGGAGCTGCGGGTCGCCCCCGGCCAGGCCTTCCCCCTCGTCCACATCGCGGACCAGGAGTTCCGCTTCGCCGGCTGGAGCCAGGAGCGGACTCTGCAGCTCCTCGACGGGCCCCGCCCCCGCGTCGCGCTGCGCACCCGCACCGGCCGCACCGTACGGGAACTCATCGTCAACTCCGAGCCCACGACGGGGAGTTGACGGAACGCAGGATAGATTCTTCGTACTGTCTGCGGACGAAGCGGCCCAGGGAGGCGGTGCCCCCGTGGGCCCGCCGTCCTGAGGAGGGCCATGCGGAAGTACCTCGACGTGCTGCGGATCGCCGACTTCCGGCGGCTGTGGACCGGCTCCACGCTGAGCCTGCTCGGCGACGGAGCGAGCTGGACCGCGATGGCCTGGCTCGCCGTCACGCACGGCGGAGCGGCCTCGCTCTCCTTGCTCGGCCTGTGCTACACGGCGCCCATTCTGGTCGGCGGAGTGCTCGGCGGCGTGGTCGTCGACCGCTGCTCCCGCCGCATGCTGCTGATCGTGGACTCGCTGTGCCGGGGCGGCGCCATGGCAGCCGTTCCGCTGCTCGCGCTCGCCGGGCTCTTCCACCTGTGGCAGCTCTACGCGGCGGCCGCCGTCTGCGGCTTCTTCAAGATCCTGCCGATCGCCATCACCCCGGCGGTCGTCCCCGAGCTCGTCCCCCAGGACCGGCTGGCCGCGGGCACCGCCCTGGAGACGATCGCCCAGGGCGTGGCCGCTCTCGTCGGACCGGCGATCGGCGGCGCGCTGATCCCGCTGTTCGGTGCCCAGGCCGTGCTCGTCCTGGACGCGGCGACCTTCCTGGTCTTCCCGCTGTTCGTGCTGCGGATGGACCACCGGCTGCCCCGGCCGTCCGGCACGGCCGGCGCCCGTGCCGACGCGTCCCGCAGCAGCTGGGGGCCGGTCGTCCGGCTGGTGCTGCGGGACCGGGCACTGCTCGTCATCACCGTCGCCTTCAGCGCCCTCAACACCGCCGCCGGCATGCTCATGGTGGTCCAGCCGTGGCTGGCCCACGAGCGGCTCCGGGACGGCGCGGGCGTCCTCGGCCTGCTGGTGGCCGGCCTCGCCGCGGCCGAGCTGCTCGGCTCGTTCGCGGGCGGCACCCTCGACGCGGCGACCCGCCCGATGCTGCGCATCGGCGCCTGCCAGCTCCTCGCCGGCACCGGCCTCCTGCTCCTCCTGGGCGGACATCTGCCCGCCGTCCTCGCCGGCCAGGTGGTGTTCGGCGCCGGCAGCGCCCTCGCCACCGTCTCCTCCCAGGTGGTCCGCTACGCCCGGACGCCCCCGGAACTCCTCGCCCGCACCATGACCCTGATGCGGACCCTGATGCTGGGCGCCATCCCTCTCGGCTCCCTGGTCGCCGGGCCGCTCCTCGCCGCCCACCGCTACACGACGACGGTGCTGGTCATGGCGGTCATCACGGTCGTACCCGGACTGCTGCTGTGCGCCGTCCGGCTCCCGGCCACCCCGGCCGGCACGGCACAGCCCCCCGCCTCCGCGGAGGAGCACCTGGTCGAGGGCTGACCGGGCGGGCCCGCGAGCGGTCCCGGGGCTCACGCGGCGTTACGGCCCGCCCACCGGCGCCGTACGCCATGGGCCGCCACCCCGAGCGCCAGAACGGCCGCGCCCGTGGCGACCGAGAGCGCCGGGAGCGCGAAGGCCAGGACGGTGCAGCCCAGCAGCCCGACGGCCGGTACGGCACGGGCGCGCGGGGCGGGGTTCAGGGTCCAGGCGGAGGCGTTGGCCACGGCGTAGTAGGCCAGGACGCCGAAGGAGGAGAAGCCGATCGCACCGCGCAGATCCACGGTCGCGGCCAGCACGGCGACCACCGCGCCCACCGCCAGCTCCGCCCGGTGCGGCACCTGGAACCGCGGGTGCACGGCGGCCAGCGCCCCGGGCAGATGGCGGTCGCGAGCCATGGCGAGCGTCGTCCGGGACACACCGAGGATCAGCGCCAGCAGCGACCCCAGCGCGGCCACCGCGGCGCCGACCCGCACCACGGGCACGAGCCCCGGCGCCCCGGCCGCCCGCACCGCGTCGGCCAGCGGAGCCGCCGCGTGCCCCAGCCGGCCCGCGCCGAGGACGCCGAGAGCGGCCACCGCCACCGCGACGTAGACGACGAGGGCGATGCCGAGAGCGAGCGGAATGGCGCGGGGGATGGTGCGCGCGGGGTCCCGTACCTCCTCGCCGAGGGTCGCGATCCGCGCGTACCCGGCGAACGCGAAGAACAGCAGACCGGCCGCCTGCAGCACCCCGCCCGCCCCCGAGGACAGCCCGATGTCCAGCCGCCCTGCACCGGCCCGCCCGGAGGCCAGGCACACGACCACCACGGTCGCGAGGACGGCCAGGACCACGGCCACGATCACCCGGGTCAGCCACGCCGACTTCTGGATGCCGCCGTAGTTCACGGCGGTCAGCACGACCACGGCCGCCACCGCCACCGCGTGCTCCCGCCCCGGCCACACGTACGACCCGACGGTCAGCGCCATGGCCGCGCAGGAGGCCGTCTTTCCGACCACGAACGCCCAGCCGGCGAGATACCCCCAGAACGGGCCCAGCCGCTCCCTGCCGTACACGTACGTCCCGCCCGACGCGGGGTAGCGCGCGGCGAGCCGGGCCGAGGACAGCGCGTTGCAGTAGGCCACCACGGCGGCGACGGCCAGGCCGACCAGCAGCCCCGGCCCGGCGGCGCGGGCGGCCGGCCCCAGGGCGGAGAAGACACCGGCCCCGACCATCGAGCCGAGGCCGACGACCACGGCGTCCCGTAGGCCGAGGGTGCGCCGCAGGCCGGCGCCGGTGGGTGTCATGCGCCGCACCCTACTGAGCAGCGCAACCGCGCGGTGGACCGGAGGCGTCCTCTTCATCAACATGGCACGAAGACGCGCGGCGGACAGCCGGTCCTCACCGAACTCTCAAGGGTCGGACAGTGCGGACACAGCGCGGAAGGGCAGGTTCAGGGCATGAGCATCATCGGTTGGATCATCCTGGGGCTTCTGGCCGGAGCCATCGCCAAGTTCCTGCTGCCGGGCCGGGACCCGGGCGGCTTCATCGGAACGACCCTCATCGGCATCGCGGGAGCCTTCATCGGCGGCTGGATCTCGGCCCGCTGGCTGGACCACCCCGTCAGCAAGCACTTCTACGACGGTGCGACCTGGGCCGCCGCGATCGGCGGCTCGCTCGTCCTGCTGATCGTCTACCGCGTCCTGTTCGGCAACTCGCGCGACTGAGCGGGCAGCGGTACGACCGCGAGAGCGCCGAAGGGTGGGCACCCGGACCCGGGTCCCACCCTTCCTGCGCGACTGCTCCCGGTGCCGTCCCGGGAAAGCCCTGCCGGTGTCCTGCTGATGTCCTACCGGTGTCCTACCGGTAGTTCACGAACTGCAGCGCGAAGTCGAAGTCCTTGCCCTTGAGCAGGGCGATCACGGCCTGCAGGTCGTCGCGGCTCTTGGAGCTCACCCGCAGCTCGTCGCCCTGGACCTGGGCCTTCACGCCCTTGGGGCCCTCGTCACGGATGATCTTCGCCACCTTCTTCGCGTTCTCCTGGGAGATGCCCTCCTCGATCGACGCGAAGATCTTGTACTCCTTGCCGGACAGCTGCGGCTCGCCCGCGTCCAGCGCCTTGAGCGAGATGCCGCGCTTGATCAGCTTGGACTGGAAGACGTCGAGGACAGCCTTCACCCGGTCCTCGGAGTTCGCCTCCATGAGGATCTTGTCACCGGACCACGAGATCGAGGCACCCACGCCCTTGAAGTCGTAGCGCTGCGAAATCTCCTTGGCGGCCTGGTTGAGGGCGTTGTCGACCTCCTGCCGCTCGACCTTCGAGACGATGTCGAAACTGGAGTCGGCCATGTCCTGTGGCTCCTTGTATCGGGGTGCGAAACGGGTGCGTATCGGCTGGGTGCCGACGTGCGAGGCGGCGGCGGCCGCGCCCGGCGTGGTGCCGGGCCGCATCCGCACCAGCCTAGCCACCCCGCGCCCCGGGAGGTGGAGATCAATCGGGTGGCGAAGCACCCCTCGGCATCGGGTATTGTTTACGTCGTTGCCACGGAGCACCGGCGAAAGCGGGTGCGAGCGGCAGCACAACCCGGCGGTGTGCCCGAGCGGCCAAAGGGAGCAGACTGTAAATCTGCCGGCTCAGCCTTCCCAGGTTCGAATCCTGGCGCCGCCACACTGGGTAGTATCGGCCCCTGACCAGCGCGTTTGGTCAGGGGCCGATCTCTTTGTCGGCTGCCCCCTCTCTCCGCCGTCCCCCGCTGCTCCCCGCTCGTTCTGGCACTCGAGGCGCACGGTGGCGTGGCCCTGATCACAAGATCGGCAGTCTCGCTATGGTGTGCCGATGCCACCGCAGATGAAGCTGACGGCGATAACACTCGACTGCCCTGACCCTCAGGCGCTGGCCGCGTTCTATCGGCAGGCCACCGGGCTTGAGCCCCACCCGGAGTCCAACGGTGACTTCGCTGGACTCAATGGCGCAAACGGGCTCTTCATCGGTTTCCAACGGGTCGACGACCATCAGGTTCCGCGCTGGCCTGATCGGACCGTGCCGCAGCAGATCCACCTCGACTTCGCAGTCGACGACCTCGACGAGGCCGAGGCTCTGTTGTTGGAGTTGGGCGCGGCCAAGCCCGAGCATCAACCGGGTGGCGACAGGTGGAGGGTGCTCACGGATCCGGCCGGTCATCCCTTCTGCCTGACCACGCGGACGATGTAGGTGTCCAGGCGGTCGGCGTAGGCACTTTGGCCGGGAGTTGCTTCGGCGCGAGTGATCACGGCCCCGTATGGCGTCGGGCCCACTTCGGCAAGGCCGTCGAGCGTGCCGGCGGAGATCCATGCGAACCTGCGTAGGCGGAACCGGCAGATTCACGGACTGTGGTGAACGTGCAACGTCGGTGCCATGTCGCCCGCCCCAGTCGAAGGGCGTTCCGTCGTGGCCGTCGGTGAGGGGCGGGTCGGGGCACACTGGCCGCATGGGGTCTCGTCGTAGAAGGTGTCCTGTGTGCCGGCGTGAGATCGCGGTGGTCGCCGGGCGGTTCGCCCGGCACGATCCGCCGGGGGCACGGGAGAGCGGCGGGCTCGTCTCCTGCGCCGGGTCACGGCAGCCGGCGCAACTCGCGGCGGTGCAGCCGGCGTTGGACGGGTACGTCGTGCCGGACTTCCCCGGGCAGCTGCCGCTCTTCTGAGAAGCTCAGTTCCCCGCCACCGACTTCACCGCCACCGACACCGGCGTGGAGCCGCTGATCAGCTCCAGCGTCAGCCCGGCCGTCGCCGGGGTGTCCACCAGTTCCGCCAGCACGGCCGCCACGTCGGCCCGCGGGATCGCGCCGCGCCCGGTGTGGGCCTCCAGGCGGACCAGGCCCGTGCCCTCGTCGTTCGTGAGCGAACCGGGGCGCAGGATCGTCCAGTCGAGGCCCTCCTGCCGGGTGACGTAGGCGTCGGCCTCGCCCTTGGCGCGCAGGTACACGTCGAACACCTCGTCGCCCGGGTGCGCGGGATCCGCGCCCATCGAGGAGACGACCACGAAACGGCGTACCCCCGCGCGCACGGCCGCCTCCGCGAACAGCACCGCCGCGCCCTTGTCCACCGTGTCCTTGCGCGCCGTACCGCTGCCCGGCCCCGCGCCCGCCGCGAAGACGGCCGCGTCGGCGCCCTGCAGATGCGCCGCGACCTCCTCCACCGAGGCGGACTCCAGGTCGAGCAGGACCGGTTCGGCGCCGGCCTCACGCAGATCGTCGCCCTGCTCGGCATTGCGGATGATCCCCGCGACCTCGTCCCCGCGCGCGGAGAGCAGCCGCTCCAGCCGCAGCGCGATCTGACCATGACCACCAGCGATGACAATGCGCATGAGTCCGACCGTACGCCCGAAGGGACGCATCCGCCGCACGGCTCTCAGGACAACTCGCCCCGCCCCTGGCGCGGAAGCCCCAGCTCGGCCGCCGCCGCCGAGTTGCAGTACTCCCGGACGGCGCTCGTGCGCGCCACCACGCGTCCCCGGTGCACCACGATGCGGCTGTAGGCGAGGGACAGCGCGCCGGCGAGGCGGTCGCCGCGCACGGCCAGGAGCTCGGCGGGGAAGCCGGCCTCCACGCGGACCTCGGGCAGGCCCAGGACCGCGCGGGCGGCGGCGCTGATCGCGTCGTAGGCGTCCTCGGGGCGCAGCCCGTGGACGGACGCGAGCAGGTAGGCGGCCTCCAGGGGGTCGCCGCGGCCGACCGGGTTGGCGACGTCCCGGAGCGCGCCGCTGCCGGCCGCCACCCGCACCCCGGCCGCGCGCAGCAGCCGTACCGGTGCCGTACCGCGCCGGTCGGCGGCGCCGCAGCCGCCCTGCGGCAGGCACACCACCGTCACCCCGGCCGCCGCGAGCCGGTCCGCGAGCCGGGCGGCGGACTCGCCGGGCAGGCGCGCGAGCCCGGCGCACGGGCCGACCGTCACGCCGGGGCGCAGACCGCCCGCCATGGCCGCGAGCCGGGACAGCCGGGCCGGGTCGGCGGCGTCGGTGTGCAGGTCCACCGGGCAGCCGTGCTCCGAGGCCACCTCCAGGACGGCCTCCACGTACCCCGCGGGATCCGGGTCCAGGTCCGGGCAGCCGCCCACGACGGAGGCGCCCATCTTCACCGCGTCCCGCAGCATCGCCAGCCCGTCCGCCCCGGCCACTCCGGTCAGCAGGCGCGGCATCGCCACCGTGGTCAGCTCGGCGAGCCCTCGCAGCGAGCGCCGGGCCTGCAGCACGGCGCCCAGCGCGCCGAGGCCCTGGACGTCGCCCACGCGCACGTGCGCGCGCACCGCCGTCGCGCCGTGGCCGAGCTGCAGCAGCGCCGCCTCGGTGGCCCGGCGCTGGACGTCCTCGGGGGCGTAGGACACCGGTCCGGGGTCCTCGGCGGACAGGGTGGTGTCGCCGTGGGCGTGCGGCTCGGCCGGGGCCGGCAGGAGCAGGTAGCCGCTGAGGTCCACGCGCGTGGCGCCCGCGCGGGCCGGCCCGGGCGTCAGGCTGCCGGCCGTGCCGACCGCCTCGATGCGCCCGCCGCCGAGCCGTACGTCCACCGCACGGCCGTCGGTGAGCCGGGCCCCGCACAGCAGCAGGGGGGCCGGGTCGGGCTGTCCGGAGGACCCCGACGAGTGCGACGGCCACGGGGGCGGCTGCGGCTGGCTGTCGGGCATCGGACTCCAGGGGTCGGGCCGGGGTTCGGGACGGGCCGCGTGAGCGGCGTGTGATCACGACGGACTCAAGATCACGCAGAGTGACACGAGCCTAGGGCGGCGAGCCGTGCGGGGCGCGGAGGAGCGCAATAGTCGTACCGGCGTGGTCCGCCCGGTGCGGTACGCGCGCTGCCTGCCCGCATGACCCGCGTCCACGCGCGCGTGGAGGTGTCCTCCGGGGCTCGGCAGGCGGCTGGGAGCGGGGCCCGCAGCGCTGTCCACGGGGCGGGCGCCGGCCCCCTGAATACGGATTTGGGTGAACGGCGGCGGACCGTGTAATGTCTTCATCGCTCGCCCCAATAGCTCAGTCGGCAGAGCGTCTCCATGGTAAGGAGAAGGTCTACGGTTCGATTCCGTATTGGGGCTCTGGTGTGAGAGGTTCCCGCCGCGAGGCGGGGCCGATCTCATCAAAGCGGTGTAGCTCAGTCGGTAGAGCAAGCGGCTCATAATCGCTGTGTCACCGGTTCAAGTCCGGTCACCGCTACTGACAGTAGCCGATTGTGGGGTCGGTCCTTCGATCGGCTACTCTTTCTTGCGTTGAATAACCCACCCGTTCGTCAAGGAGCACTCACGTGGCTGCCACCGACGTCCGCCCGAAGATCACGCTGGCCTGCGTGGAGTGCAAGGAGCGGAACTACATCACCAAGAAGAACCGGCGTAACAACCCGGACCGTCTTGAGATGAAGAAGCACTGCCCGCGTTGCAACGCGCACACCGCGCACCGCGAGACGCGATAAATCAGGCTCGTACGTGAGGCCGCCCCCGCGAGACCGGGGGGCGGCCTCACGTCGTTTCACAGCCGCTGAAGACGCTGCTGCGACCAGACACGCCGCTGAGACCAGGAGGTGCCGGGCCATGGCGCTCGACCAGTCCTTCGTGGGGCGGAGCTATCCGCCCACCGCGCCCTACGAGGTGGGCCGGGAGAAGATCCGCGAGTTCGCCGAGGCGATCGGCGACGCCAACCCGGTGTACACGGACCCGGAGGCCGCCAAGGCGTTCGGTCACTCCGATGTGATCGCCCCGCCGACCTTCGTGTTCTCCATCACTTTCCGGGCCGCCGGGCAGGTCGTCGAGGACCCGCAGCTCGGTCTCGACTACAGCCGCGTGGTGCACGGCGACCAGAAGTTCGCCTACACCCGCCCGGTGCGCGCCGGCGACCGGCTCACCGTGACCTCCACCATCGAGGGCATCAAGTCCCTCGCGGGCAACGACATCCTGGACATCCGCGGTGAGGTGCACGACGAGGCGGGCGAGCACGTGGTGACCGCCTGGACCAAGCTCGTGGCCCGCGCGGCCGAGGAGGCGTGAGCGACCGATGACCGCGAAGATCGCGTACGACGACGTCGAGGTCGGCACCGAGCTGCCGGCCCAGGCCTTCCCCGTGACCCGCGCCACCCTCGTGCGGTACGCGGGCGCCTCCGGGGACTTCAACCCCATCCACTGGAACGAGAAGTTCGCCAAGGAGGTGGGCCTGCCGGACGTCATCGCGCACGGCATGTTCACCATGGCCGAGGCGATCCGCGTCGTCACCGACTGGACCGGCGACCCGGGGGCGGTCGTGGAGTACGGCGTCCGCTTCACCAAGCCGGTCGTCGTGCCCAACGACGACAAGGGCGCCGAGATCCAGGTCAGCGGCAAGGTCGCGGCCAAGCTCGACGACAACACGGTGCGCGTGGACCTGACGGCGACGAGCGACGGTCAGAAGGTGCTCGGCATGTCCCGGGCGGTCGTACGGCTGGCCTGACGGCAGACCCGCGTGAGGGGCGCACACCACGGTGCGGCGCCCCTCGCGCGAGTGCCGGCGGCCCCCCCTTGACGTAGTTAGTGATTGAGCACTAACTTATACGCATGGCCAGGATGAGTGCGGAGGACAGGCGCGAGAGCGTCGTTCGCGCGGCGATCGCCGAGTTCGCGCAGAGCGGCTACCACGGCACCTCCACCGAGGCGATCGCCAGGCGTGTGGGTGTCTCGCAGCCCTACCTCTTCCGGCTCTTCCCGGGCAAGAAGGCCATCTTCCTGGCGGCGGCGGAACGCTGCATGGACGACATGTGCCGGATGTTCGAGGAGGCCGCCGACGGGCTGGAGGGTGAGGAAGCCCTGCGGGCCATGGCGGCGGCGTACTCACTGCTGATCTCGGAGGAGCCCGAGCGGCTCCGGATGCAGCTGCAGACCTATCTCGCGGTCGCGTCCGCCGAGGCGGCGGGGGACGGCGAGTTCGGGGAGATGGTGCGCAGGGGCTGGATGCGGCTGTGGGACACCGTCCATCTGCCGCTGGGCGCCGACGTGGACCGGACGACGAGCTTCCTGGCGTACGGGATGCTCATCAACACCCTTGCCGCCATGGGGTTCCCACCCGGGCATCAGGTCTGGGAGGGCTTCCGGATCGCCCGTCCGGGGTGGAGCCCCGCGGCTGCCGAGTAGATCCCGGGCTGGAGGCGTGGCGCCTTTTTCTGCCCGGAAAAGTTAGTAAGCAATAACTAATAAGCGGAACGATCGCCTCTGGGGGAGCGATGACACAGCAGAGCGCACGGAGCGGGGGAGCCGTCTGGGCCCTCGTCATCACCAGCGTCGCCGGATTCATGGCGGCCCTGGACAACCTCGTCGTCACCACCGCCCTGCCCTCCATCCGCAAGGACCTGGGCGGCGCGCTGGACGACCTCGAATGGACCGTGAGCGCCTACACGCTCACCTTCGCCGTATTGCTGATGACCGGCGCCGCGCTGGGCGACCGGTTCGGCCGCCGCCGGCTCTTCATCGCCGGACTCACCGTCTTCACCGGCGCCTCCGCCGCCGCGGCCATGGCGCCCGGCATCGGCTCCCTGATCGCGGCCCGCGCGGTCCAGGGCGTCGGCGCGGCCGTCATGATGCCGCTCACCCTCACCCTGCTCACCGCGGCCGTGCCCGCCGCCAGGCGCGGGACCATGTACGGCATCTGGGGCGCCGTCAACGGGCTCGCCGTCGCCTCCGGGCCGCTCATCGGCGGCAGCCTCACCGAGCACGTCTCCTGGCACTGGATCTTCTGGCTGAACGTGCCGCTCGGCCTGGCCGTGCTGCCGCTCGCCCGTCTCCGCCTCGCCGAGTCCTACGGCACCGGCGCCCGGCTCGACCTCCCCGGCACGCTGCTGGCCAGCGGCGGGCTCTTCGGCATCGTCTACGGCCTCGTCCGCGGGCCCGCCGACGGCTGGACCGACACCGTGGTGCTGACCGCCCTGTTCGCGGGCGGCGCCCTGCTCGTGGGCTTCGTCCTGTACAGCTCGCGGGCCGAGAACCCGATGCTTCCGATGCGGCTCTTCCGCTCCCGCGCCTTCTCCGGGATCAACGCCGCCAGCCTGCTGATGTTCGTCGGCATGTTCGGCTCGATCTTCCTGCTCAGCCAGTACATGCAGGGCGTGCTCGGCTACGGGCCCACCGAGGCGGGCCTCCGGATGCTGCCCTGGACCGGCATGCCCATGATCGTCGCGCCCCTCGCCGGGATGCTCTCCGACCGCATCGGCGGCCGTCCCGTCGTCGCCGCCGGACTGTTCCTGCAGGCCGCCGGGCTCGGCTCCATGGCCTACGTCGCCACCGCGCACGCCTCCTACGCGGCCCAGCTCCCGGCCCTGATCATCAGCGGCATCGGCATGGCCCTGTACTTCGCGCCCGCCGCCAACCTGGTCATGTCCAGCGTCCGCCCGCAGGAACAGGGCATCGCCTCCGGCGCCAACAACGCGCTGCGCGAAGTGGGCGGCGCGCTCGGCATCGCGATCATGTCCTCGATCTTCTCCGCACAGGGGGGCTACCAGTCCGCCCAGGCCTTCGTCGACGGCCTGCGCCCCGCCCTCGTCACCGGCTCCGCGGTGGTCGCCCTGGCAGCGGTCGCAGCGCTGCTGATCCCGTCCCGCCGCAGCGCCTCCCGTTCCGCCCCGGTGACCGGCGACCAGGCCGGCGAGGACGCGCCCGCGCTGCAGGGCGCCGCCCACTGACCACAGCGGCGCACGGCCACCCGGTGCCGCCCTTCACGACACGCGCGCGTGGGCCCCGTCCTCGACGACGGGGCCCCACGCGCGCGTGCAGCCCGGTCCCGCCCGGCGGCGCGGGGCTGTCGGTGCCGTCTCGTAGTCTTGGGGCCGTGCAGGTACTCCACGACGCCCCCCTCGCCCCACTGACCACCTTCCGGCTGGGCGGGCCCGCGACCCGGCTGGTCACCGCCTCGACCGACGCCGAGGTGATCGACGCCGTCCGCGAGGCCGACGGCAGCGGCACACCGCTGCTGGTCGTCGGCGGCGGGTCGAACCTGGTCATCGGCGACAAGGGCTTCGACGGCACCGCCCTGCGCATCGCGACGCGCGGCGTCGAGCTGCGCGGCACCACGCTGGAGCTGGCGGCCGGCGAGGTCTGGACGGACGCCGTCGCCCGCACCGTCGAGGCCGGGCTCGCCGGGATCGAGTGCCTGGCCGGCATCCCCGGCTCCGCGGGCGCCACCCCGATCCAGAACGTCGGCGCCTACGGCCAGGAGGTCTCGGCCACGATCACCGAGGTGATCGCCTACGACCGCCGGGCCGGCGAGACCGTCACGCTGACGAACGAGGAGTGCGCCTTCTCGTACCGGCACAGCCGCTTCAAGGCCGACCCCGACCGCCATGTCGTGCTGCGCGTCCGCTTCGCGCTGGAGGACGCGGGCGGGCTGTCGGCGCCCGTCAGGTACGCCGAGGCCGCCCGCGCGCTCGGTGTCGAACCGGGGCGGCGAGTGCCGCTCGCCGCCGCCCGCGAGACCGTGCTGAAGCTGCGCGCCGGAAAGGGCATGGTGCTCGACCCCGCCGACCACGACACCTGGTCCGCCGGGTCCTTCTTCACCAACCCGATCCTCACCGACGCGCAGTTCGCCGCGTTCCGCGCGCGCGTGCGGGAGCGGCTGGGCGAGGGCGTCGAGCCGCCCGCCTACCCGGCGGGCGAGGGCCGTACGAAGACCTCGGCCGCCTGGCTCATCGACAAGGCGGGGTTCACCAAGGGCTACGGCACCGGGCCCGCCCGCATCTCCACCAAGCACACGCTCGCCCTCACCAACCGGGGCGAGGCCACCACCGAGGACCTGCTGGCCCTGGCCCGCGAGGTCGTCGCCGGAGTCCGCGAGGCCTTCGGCATCACCCTGGTCAACGAGCCGGTGACCGTCGGCGTGACCCTGTAGCCCACCGGCCCGGCGCCCGCCCGAATCTCCGTTGCGGACCACGGCGGCCGGCCGCGACCCTGCTGCCATGAGGCTGAGACTGCGCGAGTTCAGGCCGCGGACGGGGCCGTACGAACACCGGGTCGTCCAGCCCCGGCAGCCGCTGCGCCACACCTCCCTGCGGGCGCCCGAACCCATCGGGCTGCTCCTCGGCGACCACGACGGACTGGGCCGGCTCGCCGGCCTGTTCTCCTTCGCCGCCGGTTCCCGGCACACGATCGTCCACGTCCCCCTGCGCGACGGCGTCCCGCCCGACGAGGGCCTGGGCGAGCGGGTCGGCCTCGTCCTCGCCCACCACACGCTCGGCCTGCGCCCCAGCCGATGGCCCGCACTGCGCCGCAAGCTCACCACGGGCACCCCGCTCACCGTCCGCACCGACGAGGCGCGCACCGCGCGGGACGCCGCCGCCTGGCGGGAGCGGTGCAAGCGCGCTGACTTCCGGAAGGAGCTGCGGCACGCCACCCACGCCGGCACCCTCTTCCTCTCAGCTGGTCCAGCCACCCGGCGGCGGGCACCCCCTCGAAGTGCTGATCGGCTACAAGCCGCATCCGCCCTGCAGCCGGGTCAAGCCGCCGGGCGGGCCAGCCACGCGTCGATCCCGGCCAGCATCCGCGACCTGACCTCCTGCGGGGCCGCCGACCCCCGGACCGACTGCCGGGCCAGCTCGGCGAGTTCCGCGTCCGTGAAGCCGTGGTCGTGGCGGGCGATCTCGTACTGGGCGGCCAGCCGGGAGCCGAAGAGCAGCGGGTCGTCGGCGCCGAGCGCCATCGGCACACCCGCCTCGAAGAAGGTGCGCAGCGGGACGTCCTCCGGCTTCTCGTACACGCCGAGCGCCACGTTCGACGCCGGGCACACCTCGCAGGTCACGCCCCGGTCGGCCAGCCGCTTCAGCAGCCGCGGGTCCTCCGCCGCGCGCACGCCGTGCCCGATCCGGGAGGCGTGCAGGTCGTCCAGGCAGTCCCGCACCGACGCCGGGCCGGTCAGCTCGCCCCCGTGCGGCGCCGACAGCAGGCCGCCCTCGCGTGCGATGTGGAAGGCACGGTCGAAGTCCCGGGCCATGCCCCGCCGCTCGTCGTTGGACAGCCCGAAGCCGACCACGCCCCGGTCGGCGTACCGCACCGCGAGCCGGGCCAGCGTGCGCGCGTCCAGGGGGTGCTTCATGCGGTTCGCGGCGACCAGCACGCGCATGCCGAGGCCGGTCTCCCGGGACGTCGTCTCCACCGCGTCCAGGATGATCTCCAGAGCCGGGATCAGACCGCCCAGGCGGGGTGCGTACGACGTCGGGTCGACCTGGATCTCCAGCCAGTGCGAGCCGTCCTTCAGGTCCTCCTCGGCGGCCTCCCGGACCAGCCGCCGGATGTCGTCCGGTTCGCGCAGGCAGGAACGGGCCGCGTCGTAGAGCCGCTGGAAGCGGAACCAGCCCCGCTCGTCCGTGGCCCGCAGCCTGGGCGGTTCCCCGCTGGTCAGCGCGTCCGTCAGGGTCTCGGGCAGACGTACGCCGTACTTGTCGGCCAGTTCCAGGACGGTGCCCGGCCGCATCGAGCCGGTGAAGTGCAGGTGCAGGTGGGCTTTCGGCAGCTCGGAGAGATCACGTACAGGCTCCATCCAAGGATCCTGCCGCACGTCCCCGGCGTCCCGGTAGGCCTTTCCCCGAACGTGGTCTTGCTCGCACGCGCGCGCGGGCCGCCGCTCCCTGCACAGGCGAACGGGCCGCCTCCCCGGAGGGAAACGGCCCGCACGCGCGCGTGGACCCGGGAACTAGTCCCGCGCCTCCGCGAGCAGCTTCTGGATCCGGCTGACGCCCTCGACGAGGTCCTCGTCACCGAGCGCGTACGACAGCCGCAGGTAGCCCGGGGTGCCGAAGGCCTCGCCCGGGACGACCGCGACCTCGGCCTCCTCCAGGATCAGCGCGGCCAGCTCCACGGTGTTCTCAGGGCGCTTGCCGCGGATCTCCTTGCCGAGGAGGGCCTTCACCGACGGGTAGGCGTAGAAGGCGCCCTCGGGCTCGGGGCAGAGCACGCCGTCGATCTCGTTGAGCATCCGCACGATGGTCTTGCGGCGCCGGTCGAAGGCCTCGCGCATCGCCGCCACGGCCTCCAGGTCGCCGGAGACGGCGGCGAGGGCGGCCACCTGGGCCACGTTGGAGACGTTCGACGTGGCGTGCGACTGCAGGTTGGTGGCCGCCTTGACGACGTCCTTCGGGCCGATGACCCAGCCCACGCGCCAGCCGGTCATCGCGTAGGTCTTGGCCACACCGTTGACCACGACGCACTTCTCGCGCAGC
This sequence comes from Streptomyces sp. NPDC030798, assembly GCF_055572275.1. Classification (NCBI taxonomy): domain Bacteria; kingdom Bacillati; phylum Actinomycetota; class Actinomycetes; order Kitasatosporales; family Streptomycetaceae; genus Streptomyces; species Streptomyces sp. NPDC030798. Next base: position 36,902 of record NZ_JBVIDR010000009.1, read on the forward strand.
TCGGGCAGCAGCGCCGGCAGCGAGACGGCGGAGGCGTCGCCGTAGACCAGGTGCTCGTAGATCTCGTCGGTGAGCACCCACAGGCCGTGCTCCACGGCCCAGCGGCCGATCGCCTCGGTCTCGGCCTCGGAGTACACCGCACCGGTCGGGTTGGACGGGGAGACGAAGAGGACGACCTTGGTCTTCTCCGTGCGCGCCGCCTCCAGCTGCTCCACGGTGACCCGGTAGCCCGTGGTCTCGTCGGCGACGACCTCCACCGGGACACCGCCGGCCAGGCGGATCGACTCCGGGTACGTCGTCCAGTACGGCGCCGGGACGATGACCTCGTCGCCCGGGTCGAGGATCGCGGCGAAGGCCTCGTAGATGGCCTGCTTGCCGCCGTTGGTGACGAGGATCTGGGAGACGTCGGGCTCCCAGCCGGAGTCGCGCAGCGTCTTGGCGGCGATCGCGGCCTTCAGCTCGGGCAGGCCGCCGGCCGGCGTGTAGCGGTGGTACTTGGGGTTCCTGCAGGCCTCGACGGCCGCCTCGACGATGTAGTCCGGAGTCGGGAAGTCGGGCTCACCGGCGCCGAAGCCGATCACCGGACGCCCGGCGGCCTTGAGGGCCTTGGCCTTGGCGTCCACGGCGAGGGTGGCGGACTCGGAGATCGCGCCGACTCGGGCGGAGACCCGGCGCTCGGTGGGAGGGGTTGCAGCGCTCATGGGCCCATCGTTTCAGACCGGAAACCCATGGGGCACGCCGGTTTCATCTGGTGAACCGGAAGGGCACGAACCGGCTGGTCCCGGGACGCGTTCCCGGCCTGCGCCGGCCGGTTCGCGTCACCGGGCGCACCGGCGGCGGCCCGGTCGCCCGCCCCGCGCTCACCAGCGCGGATGCGGACGACGCCGGCGCGGCGGGCGGCGGCGGACGGTGCGACGGTCCGTCACCGGCCGGGCGGGCGCGGCCGATGTGCGGACGGCGGACCGCACCCCTGCGGGCGAGGCGTGAACCTGTGTCCGAATCCGGCCCCCGGCCAGGACGATCTTCGGGGCCGTCGCCCCGTGCGGGCACTTTCTGTTCGACGCCGGGCCGTGGACCACGTACACTCTCACCTCGTTGGCCTTCGGCGGCCGCTGCCCAGCCGGTGCACACCGAGCACCCGGCCGGATGCGGTACGTTGGGGACACACAAAGGGTCGTAGCTCAATTGGTAGAGCACTGGTCTCCAAAACCAGCGGTTGGGGGTTCAAGTCCCTCCGGCCCTGCTACACACACCGCCAGGATGTGTGCGCATGTACGTACAGCAATGCACCGCCGTGCGGCTCAGAAACCGGGCGCGGCACGGCCACGACCCGGGACCAGGTGAGGACGAATGACGGACGCCGTGGGCTCCATCGACACGCCTGACGCCCAGGATGAGCTGTCCGAGCCCAAGAAGAAGGCCCGCAAGGGTGGTAAGCGCGCCAAGAAGGGCCCGCTGAAGCGCCTGGCCACCTTCTACCGCCAGATCATCGCGGAGCTCCGCAAGGTCGTCTGGCCGACTCGCAACCAGCTGACGTCGTACACCACCGTGGTGATCTTCTTCGTCGTCATCATGATCGCGCTGGTGACCGTGATTGACTATGGGCTCAACCACGCGGCCAAGTACGTCTTCGGCTGAGCCAAGAGCGAAGGGCGCCGTGGTACCGGCGCCCGTTTTCGCATGTTCCACCCCTATGTATCCAGGAAGAAGCAGCCATCGTGTCTGACCCGAACCTGAACGACGCCACCGAGCCTCGCGAGAATGCCGCCGAGACGGTGGACGACGAGCTCGACATCGTCGAGGGCGCGGACGAGCAGGACGAGTTCGAGGCTGCCGAGGCCGAGGCGGGGGAGCCGGCCGAGGAGGCCGCCCTGCACGTCGAGGACGAGGACGAGGACACCGAGGCCCGGGACGAGGCCGCCGAGGCGGAGGAAGCCGCCGAGGAGGAGCCGGCCGAGCCGGTGGACCCGGTCCAGGCCCTGCGCGAGGAACTGCGCACGCTGCCCGGCGAGTGGTACGTCATTCACACCTACGCCGGTTACGAGAACCGCGTGAAGACCAACCTGGAGCAGCGCGCCGTCTCGCTGAACGTCGAGGACTACATCTTCCAGGCCGAGGTGCCGCAGGAGGAGGTCGTCCAGATCAAGAACGGCGACCGCAAGACGATCAAGCAGAACAAGCTGCCGGGTTACGTCCTGGTCCGCATGGACCTGACGAACGAGTCCTGGGGCGTCGTCCGCAACACCCCGGGCGTCACCGGCTTCGTGGGCAACGCCTACGACCCGTACCCGCTGACCCTGGACGAGATCGTCAAGATGCTCGCCCCGGAGGCCGAGGAGAAGGCCGCCCGCGAGGCCGCTGAGGCCGAGGGCAAGCCGGCTCCGCAGCGCAAGGTCGAGGTCCAGGTCCTGGACTTCGAGGTGGGCGACTCGGTCACCGTCACCGACGGCCCGTTCGCCACGCTGCAGGCGACCATCAACGAGATCAACCCCGACTCGAAGAAGGTCAAGGGCCTCGTGGAGATCTTCGGCCGGGAGACGCCGGTCGAGCTGTCCTTCGACCAGATCCAGAAGAACTAGAAGGTTCTGGCCGTATCGCTTCCGCGCAGGTCAGGCGATCGCTCGCGAGCGTCCGCCTGACCTGCACGGTTTTTGGCCGCGCATCTATACCCGTTATCGTTGTGCGGTATGCCTGCGTCCGGGTGGCCCCCGGATGCCGGCAGGACCCGAATGGAAAGGACCCGGAGAGCTATGCCTCCCAAGAAGAAGAAGGTCACGGGGCTCATCAAGCTCCAGATCCAGGCCGGCGCCGCCAACCCGGCCCCGCCGGTCGGCCCGGCGCTGGGCCAGCACGGCGTCAACATCATGGAGTTCTGCAAGGCCTACAACGCCGCGACCGAGTCGCAGCGCGGTTGGGTCATCCCGGTGGAGATCACGGTCTACGAGGACCGCTCCTTCACCTTCATCACCAAGACGCCGCCGGCCGCCAAGATGATCCTCAAGGCCGCGGGCATCGAGAAGGGCTCCGGCGAGCCGCACAAGACCAAGGTCGCCAAGATCACCGAGGCGCAGGTCCGCGAGATCGCCCAGACCAAGATGCCCGACCTGAACGCGAACGACCTGGACGCCGCCGCGAAGATCATCGCCGGCACCGCGCGTTCCATGGGCGTCACGGTCGAGGGCTGACCTCCACCCCCGTAGGCAAGAACACCGTGGCAGGGCCTGCTCGGCCCGTACCACGACTCCTTATCAAGAACACACAGGAGCAGTTGTGAGCAAGCGCAGCAAGGCTCTCCGCGCTGCGGACGCCAAGGTCGACCGGGAGAAGCTCTACGCCCCGCTCGAGGCCGTCCGTCTCGCCAAGGAGACCTCCACGACCAAGTTCGACGGCACCGTCGAGGTCGCCTTCCGTCTGGGTGTCGACCCGCGCAAGGCCGACCAGATGGTCCGTGGCACCGTGAACCTTCCGCACGGCACCGGTAAGACCGCCCGGGTCCTGGTCTTCGCGACCGGTGACCGTGCCGAGGCCGCGCGTGCCGCGGGCGCCGACATCGTCGGTGCCGACGAGCTGATCGACGAGGTGTCGAAGGGGCGTCTGGACTTCGACGCCGTCGTCGCCACCCCGGACCTCATGGGCAAGGTCGGCCGCCTCGGCCGCGTGCTCGGTCCCCGTGGTCTGATGCCGAACCCCAAGACCGGCACCGTGACCCCGGACACCGCCAAGGCCGTCACCGAGATCAAGGGCGGCAAGATCGAGTTCCGCGTCGACAAGCACTCGAACCTGCACTTCATCATCGGCAAGACGTCGTTCGACGACAGCAAGCTGGTGGAGAACTACGCCGCGGCGCTCGAGGAGATCACGCGTCTCAAGCCGTCCGCCGCGAAGGGTCGCTACATCAAGAAGGCCGCCATCAGCACCACGATGGGCCCCGGCATCCCGGTCGACCCGAACCGCACCCGCAACCTCCTCGTCGAGGAGGACCCGGCCGCCGTCTGAGCCCCGCGCTCACCCCGGTAGCCGCGTCCTGCGCGCAAGCAGAGGACGGGCCCTGCAACCTTCCGGTTGCCGGGCCCGTCCTTTCTTTGTGCGGCTTTTCGCACCACTGTCAGTGGCCTGGGCTACGGTGCAGGCACAGGACTCGTATGGGGGTATGACGACATGAAGAGCACGACCGCACGCCGGGTGACCCTTTCCGTCACGCTGGTGGCCGCGCTGGGCGGCGTGGCAGCCTGCGGCTCCGAGGGGAAGGCCGACAAGGCGGTCGGCAAGAGCGTCACGCACGTGAGCCCCCTGGCCGCCCTGCGCTCGGCCGAGCAGTCCACCGACAAGGCGGAGTCCGCGAAGGTCCGTTCCAGCACGACCATCGGCGACACCATGTCGATGACGGCGAACGGCGCCCTCACCTGGGGCGACGGCCTCAAGGGCAACCTGACCATCACCTACACCGGCGGCAAGCTGGCCGAGGCGATGCGCAAGGCCGGCACGGCGTCCATGCAGGCCCGGTATCTGCCGGACGCCTACTACGCCAAGATGAGCGAGCAGTTCGCCGAGCAGTCCGGCGGCAAGCACTGGATCCGGTACGGCTACGACGACCTCGCCAAGCTCGGCGGCGGCTCCGGGGCGTACATGAAGGACCAGATGCAGAACACCACGCCCAACCAGTCGGTGAAGCTGCTGCTGGCGTCCGGGGACGTGAAGAAGGTCGGCGAGGAGACGGTCTCCGGCGTCCACGCCACCCACTACTCCGGCACGGTCGACGTCGCGGACCTCGCCGGCAAGAACAGCGACCTCAGCGCGAGCCAGCTCTCCGACCTGAAGAAGCAGCTCAGCCAGGCGGGCGTCACCACCGAGACCGTCGACATCTGGATCAACGACCAGGACCTGCTGGTCAAGAAGGTCGAGAAGGCCCAGATGGCGACCGGCGCCATGACCAGCACGGCGTACTACAGCGACTACGGCGTGAAGGTCACCGCCGTGGCGCCCCCGGCCGGTGACACCAAGGACTTCAAGGACCTGATGAAGTCCGCCGGCGGTGACGCGGCGAGCGGCTCCGGGATCAGCTCCTGACACCGTGAACCGGACGGACCGGGGCTGAGCCCTGTCGGGCCGCGGAGCCCGATTTGCTCGACAGCGCCCCGGTCCCGTACTCTCTTGCAGAAGCCAAAGACCGCTGGTCGTTGCCGCGCGCTTGTACGAGGGCGCGGTGGCCGAAGGATCCGCTGACAAGTGGGCGACCCGCGCAGGTGACTGTGGAAGAACTCCCGGAACACGCGCCCTGGTGGCGTGTGCGGCCGGTCGAGTCCGCCCCGTGCGCCTGCGCCCGGGGCGTTTCGTTTACCCAGTCCTCCTTCGGGTCCGCGCGGTCAGAATCACCCGGAAGGAGGCCGAGGCTCTATGGCGAGGCCCGACAAGGCTGCCGCGGTTGCCGAGCTGACGGACAAGTTCCGCAGCTCCAACGCCGCCGTGCTGACCGAGTACCGCGGTCTCACCGTGGCGCAGCTCAAGACGCTGCGCCGGTCGCTCGGTGAGAACGCCCAGTACGCCGTGGTGAAGAACACGCTGACCAAGATTGCGGCCAACGAGGCCGGGATCACGCTGGACGACCAGCTCTTCGCTGGTCCGACGGCTGTCGCCTTCGTCACCGGTGACCCGGTGGAGTCGGCGAAGGGTCTCCGTGACTTCGCCAAGGACAACCCGAATCTCGTCATCAAGGGCGGTGTCCTTGACGGCAAGGCGCTGTCCGCCGACGAGATCAAGAAGCTTGCGGACCTCGAGTCCCGCGAGGTTCTGCTCAGCAAGCTGGCCGGTGCCTTCAAGGCGAAGCAGTCCCAGGCTGCCTCCGTCTTCCAGGCGCTGCCGTCGAAGCTCGTCCGCACCGTGGACGCGCTGCGCGCCAAGCAGGCCGAGCAGGGCGGTGCCGAGTAATTCGGCTCGCTTTCTGATCCGCGCCGCATGAGGCGGCACGGGTCGCAGCGGGCCGACGTACGCCCGCCTCACCCAGTACATCCGGCACCTGCCGATTGAGTGGAAGGACCGCCATCATGGCGAAGCTCACCCAGGACGAGCTGCTTGCCCAGTTCGAGGAGATGACCCTCATCGAGCTCTCCGAGTTCGTGAAGGCCTTCGAGGACAAGTTCGACGTCACCGCTGCCGCCGCTGCCCCGGTCGTCGTTGCCGGCGGTGCCGCCGGTGGCGCCGAGGCCGCTGCCGAGGAGGAGAAGGACGAGTTCGACGTCGTCCTCACCGGCGCCGGCGACAAGAAGATCCAGGTCATCAAGGTCGTGCGTGAGCTGACCTCGCTGGGTCTGAAGGAGGCCAAGGACCTCGTCGACGGCACCCCGAAGCCGGTCCTCGAGAAGGTCAACAAGGAGCAGGCCGAGAAGGCCGCCGAGGCCCTCAAGGGCGCCGGCGCCTCCGTCGAGGTCAAGTAAGACCTTCCGGGCTCCCCGAGTCCGGCCGCGCTGCGGGAACAGCTCTCCAGGGCTGTAACGCGAACGCACCGAAGAGCGATCATCCATCCGGGTGGTCGCTCTTCGGCTTGTCCGGGGGTGCGTCCGCGGTTGCCTTGCACTCGCGACGGCGAGGGGTATGGTGATCTTCGTCGTGTCTCCGGACGGCCTCGTTTGGGCTGTGGGGCCTTGACGAACCGCACGCAGCGCGCAATTCTCAGGACGCGTCGTCACAAGGATCCGAATCCGAGGCATGGATCGGCGACGAAGAGGGCAGTATCAACGTGCGTTGAGGGCAGGTATGCCGAGGGCGTTGACGAGAGCGGTGAGCACAACGAGGGTCTCGAAAAGCCCGCGCTGGACATCAGTGTGCCAAGTGGCTACACTGACCCTTTGCGCTGCCTGTTAGCTGTCCCCTGCCCGTCACCAGGGGTCTGCCCTCACTCGAGCACCGATGACCGAGCCTCTCTGACCTGGGGTTTCTGTCTCTGTGTGCGGGAGAGGGGCCGGTACGCGCGTAGTGAGTCCGAGCCCTCGGAAGGACCCCCTCTTGGCCGCCTCGCGCACTGCCTCGACCGCGAATACGAACAACGGCGCCAGCACCGCCCCGCTGCGCATCTCCTTTGCAAAGATCAAGGAGCCCCTCGAGGTTCCGAACCTGCTCGCGCTGCAGACCGAGAGCTTTGACTGGCTGCTCGGCAACACCGCCTGGCAGACTCGGGTCGAGGAGGCTCTTGAGAACGGTCAGGACGTCCCCACCAAGTCCGGCCTCGAGGAGATCTTCGAGGAGATCTCCCCGATCGAGGACTTCTCCGGGTCGATGTCGCTGACGTTCCGGGACCACCGCTTCGAGCCGCCGAAGAACTCCATCGACGAGTGCAAGGAGCGCGACTTCACGTACGCCGCCCCGCTCTTCGTCACCGCCGAGTTCACCAACAACGAGACCGGTGAGATCAAGTCCCAGACCGTCTTCATGGGCGACTTCCCGCTCATGACGAACAAGGGCACTTTCGTCATCAACGGCACCGAGCGTGTCGTGGTGTCGCAGCTGGTCCGTTCCCCCGGTGTCTACTTCGACTCCACCATCGACAAGACGTCCGACAAGGACATCTTCTCCGCCAAGATCATCCCGTCCCGGGGTGCCTGGCTGGAGATGGAGATCGACAAGCGCGACATGGTCGGCGTCCGCATCGACCGCAAGCGCAAGCAGTCGGTCACCGTGCTGCTGAAGGCGCTCGGCTGGACCACCGAGCAGATCCTCGAGGAGTTCGGCGACTACGAGTCGATGCGCGCCACCCTGGAGAAGGACCACACCCAGGGCCAGGACGACGCGCTGCTCGACATCTACCGCAAGCTGCGTCCGGGCGAGCCCCCCACGCGCGAGGCCGCGCAGACGCTTCTGGAGAACCTGTACTTCAACCCCAAGCGCTACGACCTCGCCAAGGTCGGCCGCTACAAGGTCAACAAGAAGCTGGGTACGGACACCCCGCTGGACGCGGGCATCCTGACCGTCGAGGACATCATCTCGACGATCAAGTACCTGGTGCAGCTGCACGCCGGCGAGACCGAGACCACGGGTGACAACGGCGAGACGGTCGTCGTCGAGACCGACGACATCGACCACTTCGGCAACCGCCGCCTGCGCAGCGTCGGCGAGCTGATCCAGAACCAGGTCCGTACGGGTCTCGCCCGTATGGAGCGCGTCGTGCGCGAGCGCATGACCACCCAGGACGTCGAGGCGATCACGCCGCAGACCCTGATCAACATCCGGCCGGTCGTCGCCTCCATCAAGGAGTTCTTCGGCACCAGCCAGCTGTCGCAGTTCATGGACCAGAACAACCCGCTGTCGGGTCTCACCCACAAGCGCCGCCTGTCGGCCCTTGGCCCGGGTGGTCTCTCCCGTGAGCGGGCCGGCTTCGAGGTCCGTGACGTGCACCCGTCGCACTACGGCCGTATGTGCCCGATCGAAACGCCGGAAGGCCCGAACATCGGTCTGATCGGCTCGCTCGCCTCCTACGGCCGGGTCAACGCGTTCGGTTTCGTCGAGACCCCGTACCGCAAGGTCATCGACGGCCAGGTCACCGACGAGGTGGACTACCTGACCGCCGACGAGGAGGACCGCTTCGTCATCGCGCAGGCCAACGCGCCGCTGACCAGCGACCTCCGGTTCGAGGAGAGCCGCGTGCTCGTCCGCCGCCGCGGCGGCGAGGTCGACTACGTCGGCCCCGAGGACGTGGACTACATGGACGTCTCGCCGCGCCAGATGGTGTCGGTCGCGACCGCCATGATCCCCTTCCTCGAGCACGACGACGCCAACCGTGCCCTCATGGGCGCGAACATGATGCGCCAGGCCGTGCCGCTGATTAAGTCCGAGGCCCCGCTCGTCGGCACCGGCATGGAGTACCGCTCCGCCGTCGACGCCGGCGACGTCGTCAAGGCCGAGAAGGCCGGTGTGGTCCAGGAGGTCTCCGCGGACTACATCACCACGGCCAACGACGACGGCACGTACATCACGTACCGCCTGGCCAAGTTCGCCCGCTCCAACCAGGGCACCTCGGTCAACCAGAAGGTCATCGTCAACGAGGGCGACCGGATCATCGAGGGCCAGGTCCTCGCCGACGGTCCGGCCACCCAGAACGGCGAGATGGCCCTGGGCAAGAACCTGCTCGTGGCGTTCATGCCGTGGGAGGGTCACAACTACGAGGACGCGATCATCCTGTCGCAGCGCCTCGTGCAGGACGACGTCCTCTCCTCGATCCACATCGAGGAGCACGAGGTCGACGCCCGTGACACCAAGCTCGGCCCCGAGGAGATCACCCGGGACATCCCGAACGTCTCCGAGGAGGTCCTCGCCGACCTCGACGAGCGCGGCATCATCCGCATCGGTGCCGAGGTCATCGCCGGTGACATCCTGGTCGGCAAGGTCACCCCGAAGGGTGAGACCGAGCTGACCCCGGAGGAGCGCCTGCTGCGCGCGATCTTCGGTGAGAAGGCCCGTGAGGTCCGTGACACCTCGCTGAAGGTGCCGCACGGCGAGACCGGCAAGGTCATCGGCGTGCGCGTCTTCGACCGCGAGGAGGGCGACGAGCTGCCGCCGGGCGTGAACCAGCTGGTCCGCGTCTACGTCGCGCAGAAGCGCAAGATCACCGACGGTGACAAGCTCGCCGGCCGTCACGGCAACAAGGGTGTCATCTCCAAGATCCTGCCCATCGAGGACATGCCGTTCCTCGAGGACGGGACCCCGGTCGACATCATCCTCAACCCGCTGGGTGTGCCGTCCCGAATGAACCCGGGACAGGTCCTGGAGATCCACCTCGGCTGGCTCGCCAGCCGCGGCTGGGACGTCTCCGGCCTGGCCGACGAGTGGGCCCAGCGCCTGCAGGCCATCGGCGCCGACCAGGTCGCCCCCGGCACCAACGTCGCCACCCCGGTGTTCGACGGTGCGCGTGAGGACGAGCTGGCGGGTCTGCTGCAGCACACCATCCCGAACCGGGACGGCGAGCGCATGGTGCTCCCGACCGGCAAGGCGCGGCTGTTCGACGGCCGCAGCGGTGAGCCGTTCCCGGACCCGATCTCGGTCGGCTACATGTACATCCTGAAGCTGCACCACCTGGTCGACGACAAGCTGCACGCCCGGTCGACCGGTCCGTACTCGATGATCACCCAGCAGCCGCTGGGTGGTAAGGCCCAGTTCGGTGGCCAGCGGTTCGGTGAGATGGAGGTGTGGGCCCTCGAGGCGTACGGCGCCGCGTACGCCCTCCAGGAGCTGCTGACCATCAAGTCCGACGACGTCACCGGCCGCGTGAAGGTCTACGAGGCCATCGTCAAGGGCGAGAACATCCCTGAGCCCGGCATTCCCGAGTCCTTCAAGGTGCTCATCAAGGAAATGCAGTCCCTGTGCCTCAACGTGGAGGTGCTGTCCTCGGACGGCATGTCCATCGAGATGCGCGACACCGACGAGGACGTCTTCCGCGCTGCGGAGGAGCTCGGTATCGACCTGTCCCGGCGCGAGCCGAGCAGCGTCGAAGAGGTCTGACGGGAGTCCGGCGGGGCCCTCACCCACAGGGCCCCGCCGACCCCCAGGCCCCCGTTTCAGACCACAGACTTTCGACCCTGAGAGGGATTGACGCATAGTGCTCGACGTCAACTTCTTCGACGAGCTCCGGATCGGCCTGGCCACCGCTGACGACATCCGTCAGTGGAGCCACGGTGAGGTCAAGAAGCCCGAGACCATCAACTACCGCACCCTGAAGCCCGAAAAGGACGGACTCTTCTGCGAGAAGATCTTCGGCCCGACCCGGGACTGGGAGTGCTACTGCGGCAAGTACAAGCGCGTCCGCTTCAAGGGCATCATCTGCGAGCGCTGTGGCGTCGAGGTCACCCGCGCCAAGGTGCGCCGTGAGCGGATGGGCCACATCGAGCTGGCCGCTCCCGTCACGCACATCTGGTACTTCAAGGGTGTCCCGAGCCGCCTGGGCTACCTGCTCGACCTGGCGCCGAAGGACCTCGAGAAGGTCATCTACTTCGCGGCGTACATGATCACGTACGTCGACGAGGAGCGCCGTACCCGCGACCTGCCCTCCCTGGAGGCGCACGTCTCGGTCGAGCGCCAGCAGATCGAGAACCGCCGCGACGCCGACCTGGAGGCCCGCGCCAAGAAGCTCGAGGCGGACCTCGCCGAGCTCGAGGCCGAGGGTGCCAAGGCCGACGTGCGCCGCAAGGTGCGCGAGGGTGCCGAGCGCGAGATGAAGCAGCTGCGCGACCGCGCGCAGCGCGAGATCGACCGCCTGGACGAGGTGTGGACCCGGTTCAAGAACCTCAAGGTCCAGGACCTCGAGGGCGACGAGCTGCTCTACCGCGAGCTGCGTGACCGCTTCGGCACGTACTTCGACGGCTCGATGGGTGCCGCGGCGCTGCAGAAGCGCCTGGAGTCCTTCGACCTGGAGGAGGAGGCCGAGCGCCTCCGCGAGATCATCCGCACCGGCAAGGGCCAGAAGAAGACCCGTGCCCTGAAGCGGCTGAAGGTCGTCTCCGCGTTCCTGCAGACCTCCAACAGCCCCAAGGGCATGGTCCTGGACTGCGTCCCGGTCATCCCGCCGGACCTGCGTCCGATGGTGCAGCTGGACGGTGGCCGCTTCGCGACCTCCGACCTGAACGACCTGTACCGCCGTGTCATCAACCGCAACAACCGCCTGAAGCGGCTTCTCGACCTCGGCGCGCCCGAGATCATCGTGAACAACGAGAAGCGCATGCTCCAGGAGGCCGTCGACGCGCTCTTCGACAACGGCCGCCGCGGCCGCCCGGTCACGGGCCCCGGCAACCGTCCGCTGAAGTCGCTGTCCGACATGCTCAAGGGCAAGCAGGGCCGCTTCCGTCAGAACCTGCTCGGCAAGCGAGTCGACTACTCGGCGCGTTCCGTGATCGTCGTCGGCCCGCAGCTGAAGCTGCACCAGTGCGGTCTGCCGAAGGCGATGGCGCTGGAGCTGTTCAAGCCGTTCGTGATGAAGCGCCTGGTCGACCTGAACCACGCGCAGAACATCAAGTCGGCCAAGCGCATGGTCGAGCGCGGCCGCACCGTGGTGTACGACGTCCTCGAAGAGGTCATCGCCGAGCACCCGGTGCTGCTGAACCGTGCGCCGACCCTGCACCGCCTCGGCATCCAGGCCTTCGAGCCGCAGCTGGTCGAGGGCAAGGCCATCCAGATCCACCCGCTCGTCTGCACCGCGTTCAACGCGGACTTCGACGGTGACCAGATGGCCGTGCACCTGCCGCTGTCCGCGGAGGCGCAGGCCGAGGCCCGCATCCTGATGCTGTCCTCGAACAACATCCTCAAGCCGGCCGACGGCCGTCCGGTGACGATGCCGACCCAGGACATGGTCCTCGGTCTGTTCTTCCTCACCACCGACGGCGAGCTGCGGGACACCAAGGGCGAGGGCCGCGCGTTCGGCTCCACGGCCGAGGCGATCATGGCGTTCGACGCCGGCGAGCTGGCGCTGCAGTCGCAGATCGACATCCGCTTCCCGGTGGGCACCATCCCGCCGCGCGGCTGGACCCCGCCGGCCCGCGAGGAGGGCGAGCCGGAGTGGCAGCAGGGCGACTCGTTCCGCCTGCGCACCACGCTGGGCCGCGCGCTCTTCAACGAGCTGCTGCCCGAGGACTACCCGTTCGTCGACTACTCCGTGGGCAAGAAGCAGCTCTCCGAGATCGTCAACGACCTCGCCGAGCGCTACCCCAAGGTCATCGTGGCGGCGACGCTCGACAACCTGAAGGCGGCCGGCTTCTACTGGGCGACCCGTTCCGGTGTCACCGTCGCCATCTCCGACGTCGTCGTTCCCGAGGCGAAGAAGGAGATCGTCCGCGGCTACGAGGCGCAGGACGAGAAGGTCCAGAAGCAGTACGAGCGCGGTCTGATCACCAAGGAAGAGCGCACTCAGGAGCTCATCGCGATCTGGACCAAGGCGACCAACGAGGTCGCCGAGGCGATGAACGAGAACTTCCCCAAGACGAACCCCATCTTCATGATGGTTGACTCGGGTGCCCGAGGAAACATGATGCAGATGCGGCAGATCGCCGGTATGCGTGGTCTGGTGTCGAACGCCAAGAACGAGACCATCCCGCGGCCCATCAAGGCGTCGTTCCGTGAGGGTCTGTCCGTGCTGGAGTACTTCATCTCCACGCACGGTGCCCGTAAGGGTCTGGCCGACACCGCTCTGCGTACCGCCGACTCGGGTTACCTCACCCGTCGTCTGGTCGACGTCTCCCAGGACGTCATCATCCGCGAGGAGGACTGCGGCACCGACCGCGGCCTCAAGCTGCACATCGCGGAGCGGGGCGCGGACGGCGTGCTGCGCAAGGCGGACAACGTCGAGACGTCCGTGTACGCGCGCTGCCTCGCCGAGGACATCGTGGTCGACGGCCAGGTGCTGGCCCCGGCCGGCACCGACCTGGGTGACGTCCTCATCGAGGACCTGGTCGCCCGAGGCGTCGAGGAGGTCAAGACCCGCTCGGTCCTGACCTGCGAGTCCGCCGTCGGCACCTGCGCGATGTGCTACGGCCGTTCGCTCGCCACCGGCAAGCTGGTCGACATCGGTGAGGCGGTCGGCATCATCGCCGCCCAGTCCATCGGTGAGCCCGGTACCCAGCTGACGATGCGTACCTTCCACACCGGTGGTGTGGCCGGTGACGACATCACCCAGGGTCTGCCCCGTGTCGTCGAGCTCTTCGAGGCCCGTACCCCGAAGGGTGTCGCCCCGATCTCCGAGGCCTCCGGCCGCGTGCGGATCGAGGAGACCGAGAAGACCAAGAAGCTCGTGGTCACCCCGGACGACGGCAGTGACGAGACGGCGTACCCGATCTCGAAGCGTGCCAAGGTCCTGGTGAAGGAGGGCGAGCACGTCGAGGTGGGCCAGCAGCTCACCGTGGGTGCCACCAACCCGCACGACGTGCTGCGCATCCTGGGCCAGCGTGCCGTCCAGGTCCACCTGGTCGGCGAGGTCCAGAAGGTCTACAACTCGCAGGGCGTGTCGATCCACGACAAGCACATCGAGATCATCATCCGGCAGATGCTGCGCCGCGTGACGATCATCGAGTCCGGCGACGCCGAGCTGCTGCCCGGTGAGCTGGTCGAGCGCTCGAAGTTCGAGCACGAGAACCGTCGTGTGGTCCAGGAGGGCGGTCACCCGGCCTCCGGTCGTCCGCAGCTGATGGGTATCACCAAGGCCTCGCTGGCGACGGAGTCCTGGCTGTCGGCCGCCTCCTTCCAGGAGACGACCCGAGTCCTGACGGACGCGGCGATCAACGCCAAGTCCGACAGCCTCATCGGCCTGAAGGAGAACGTCATCATCGGTAAGCTCATCCCGGCCGGTACGGGTCTGTCCCGCTACCGCAACATCCGGGTGGAGCCGACCGAGGAGGCCAAGGCCGCGATGTACTCGGCCGTCGGCTACGACGACATCGACTACTCGCCGTTCGGCACCGGCTCCGGCCAGGCCGTCCCGCTGGAGGACTACGACTACGGTCCGTACAACCAGTAAGCGAGCGTCCGCTTGATCCGAAGGGCGGTCACCCCGAGCCGGGGTGGCCGCCCTTCGGCGTGTCAACGGGCGGTGAGCTGCCAGGCCGTGACGGCGGCCGTCGCCAGGGCGGCGAGCGCGCCGACGCTCGCCAGCGGCCAGCGGGAGCGCTCCAGGGCGTCGAGCCGCTGTTCGTGGTCGGCGAGCTGCTTGTCGGTCTGGTCGCTGCGCTGCACCAGCAGCGCGAGCGAGCCGTCGACCCGGGCGAAGCCGGCCTCGACGGTCCCGCGCAGCCGTTCCAGCTCCACGGCGACGGCGGTCGGGTCGGAGAGGGAGGAGGCGGAGGAGGGTTCGCTCATACGTCTCTCCGCTCCGTGCTCGGGGCCGGCCGCCGCCGGGCCAGGGACAGCAGCTCGGCGTCCGCGGCGGCCGGGGCGTCCGTCCGCAGCCAGGCCGGGAGCAGGGCCTGGACTCCGGGCACGGCCATCACCCGGGCCACGCCCGCGGCGACGGCCAGCGCCCCGGCGGCCCAGGGGAGCGTGCGGGGGATGCCGGCGGCGTCGACGACCGCCGGCAGCAGGACGCACAGGCCGAGAGCGGTCTGCACAGCGGTACGGAGGGTGCGCTTGGCGGCCTCTGACATGGTGGACCTCGCTTCTCGGTGGTTCAGGAGCTGTAGGGGACCTTCAGCGCGGCCCAGGACACCGGGCCGGGCCAGCCGTCGGCGTCCGCGCCGTGGTAGCCGAGCTTGCGCTGCCAGGCGGCGTACGAGGCGCGGTCGGCCTCGGACCAGCGCGGCCCGGGGCCCAGGCGGTAGTGCCCGCAGCCCTCGGCCACCAGGCGGCGGCCCATCGCCGTGACGATCGGGGAGTCAGGGCCGTCCTTGAAGAAGGAGACCCCCGGGAACGGCTGGTGGCGGGGCGTTCGCGGGGGCGCGGGGGTCTGCCCGCCGCCGCCGGTGCCGGCGGACAGCCGGGCCTCGACCCGCCGGCGCATGCCGGTCATGGAGAAGCCGCGCGGATCGCTCTTCCAGTCCGACCACTCCAGGTGCCCGATGACGGACCGGGCGCCCCAGCCGTGGGCCCGGCACAGCGCCGCCGCGACCCGCTCGATGGCGTCGAGCTGGGCGGCGGGCCAGGGGTCGTGGCCGTCGCCGAGGTTGACGCACTCGAAGCCGTAGAAGCGGGAGTTGCCGTCCACGGCGCCCGGGCTGCCCTCGTGCTGGTGCGGGGCCGGGGGCCGGTCGCCGTACGTCTCGGTGATCACGGCCTGCAGGACCGACGGGTCGCCGCCGCCGGCGTGGTTGGCGCGGCCGTTGCCGACGAGGTGGACCGTGCCGTCCTTGGCGATCACGCCGTGGCAGAGCGGGCCGGGCAGGGCCGCGTCGCCCCGGAAGCACAGGCTGACGCTGGAGCCGGTGCCGGAGGTGACGGTGTGGTGGATGACAACTCCGTGGACCGGCCCCCAACTCCCCTTGTGATTGCGGTTGTTGGTGCGCCAGCCGGGCTCTTCGACGACGGTGACGCCCTCGGCCCGCAGCGCGGAGACGAGGGCGTCGGCGGACAGGGGTGTGGCCATGGGAACTCCAGACATGAAAAAACCCCGGGCCGGTCGGCTCGGGGGCTGCTGTGGGAGGCGGGGGTCAGGCGGCGGTGTCGGACTCCGTGGTGGTGCCCGGGTCGGCGGGGGCCGGCGGCCACTGGGCGCACAGGGCGGCGTACGCGGCGGTGTGGGCGGCGAAGTCGTCCAGGGCGGCGGCGACCGCCCGCTGGACGGCGGTCTGGTCCGGGACGACCGGGTCGGCGCCGACCGGCATCACCGTCACCCGCCCCCAGCCGCGCAGCACGGCACCGTCCGCGCCGGTCTCGGTGAACTGGGCGTCGACGGTGACCGGGGAGTAGGTGCCGGTGATCGAGTCCGGCCCGATCACGCTGCTCAGGCTGGTGTCGGAGACGTTGACGTGGATCGTGTGGCCGGCCTCCGTGATGGTCGCGCGGCCGGCGTAGTCGATGGCGAGCCCCCAGGGCTGGCTGGTGTCGATGTCCATGGATAGGCACCTTCCTCGGGTCGTCAGGTCGTCTGGCTGCCGTGCATCAGCACGGGGTTGGCGTAGACGGTCCCGGAGCTGCTGGAGACGTACGCCTGGACCTCGACCTTGATCTGCGTGCTGAAGACGGAGGCGAAGTCGGAGGCGACCGGTCCGGTGAAGTTGAAGTCCGCCGGGACGGTGACGGTGTTGCCCCACGGGGCGCCGTTGACCAGCACCCGGACATAGCCGGTGGCGCCGGAACTGGCCCGGGTGTTCACCAGCAGACGCATGTACGGCTGCCAGACCACGTTGTACGACATCGCGATCGTGGTCCACGTGGTCGCGCTGGTCTGCGGCCAGCGCGCGGTGTTGGTGTCCTGCGGGGGCAGCATGGTCAGCCAGGGCCGGGCGAGGCCGCCGGTGGCGATGTCGTCGGAGAAGATCTCCCGGTTCGCGGAGTCGTACAGCCGCAGTGGCTGCTGCGAGGTGCTGGTGCCGTCGCCGTTGTAGAGGCTGAGGGCGTAGGAGCCGGTCTGGCGGCGGATCGCGAGTCCGAACTCGCTGCCGCTCCACTTGCCGACCCGGAACACCTCGGGCCCGTTGTCCGGTGCCCGCACGGACAGGTAACCGCTCTGGCCGGAGCCCTTGTTGAGGGCCGGCAGGCCGTTGACGGCGGTGGACAGCTGCTGGATCCGGCGTTCCATCCGGGTCAGCCGGTCGATGATGTCCTCGGGAAGCTGGGGCATCAGAGCTCCTCCAGATACAGGTCGGCGGTGTCCGGGCGGCCGCGCTGGGCCGGGCTGACCTTGACGCCGACGATGCGGTAGCGGGCGTCGAGGCCCTCGGTCCACCACTCGTCGGTGATGCGCAGCCGTACGGTCCGGCCGAGCAGCGCGGGCGGCACCAGGTCGTCGAGGCGGATGGTGATCTCCGGGACCACCACCGCCCCGGTGGCCTCCGCCAGGTCCGCCCGGGCCAGGGAGTTCAGGGTGGGCCTGTCGGTGACGTCGGTGTGGTCGGAGGACAGGTCGAGGCGCGGGTAGCCCGCGTCGATCAGGTCCGTGGCGACCTGCTCGTCGGAGCACTGGGGCCGGGACTCGGCGGCCTGGTTGTCGTTGACGGAGGCCCCGCGGGTGCGGGCGGTGGTGCCGCCGCGGGTGGCGTCGCGCGGGAAGGAGTACGACAGGATCGTGCCCGGGCGGTCCAGGACCAGGTCGGTGGTGCCGATCAGGATCTTCGGGCTGCCGAGCTGGAGCCGGCGCACCCGCCGGCCGGTGGCCGGGTCGCGGTAGACGGAGATGCGCTGTTCGAACCCGCCGTCCACGGCGGCGAGCGCCTCGATGGCCTCCTGGTAGACGGTCTCGTCGCCGTCGCGGTAGGAGACGTATCGGTACTGCCCCGAGGTCTCGGTGCCGTAGCTGACGCCGATGTCCCCGCCGGGCAGCGAGGTCTGCAGGTGCTGCCACAGGGCGCGGGCGATCTGCAGCTGGTCCGGCGGGGGATCCGACTGGCGGGCGGGGTACGACAGGTCGGCCCGGATGCGGCGGCGTCCCGCGTACGACTCGAAGGTCGCCGCCTGGATGCCGAGCGTGAGCACGCCCCGGTCGTCGCTCTGCAGGGTGGCCGTCCAGACGATGCCGCCCCACCACAGGTCGGTGCCGCGCTGGAGGTAGACGGAGGTGCGGCCCTCCTCGATGCGGCGGACCCGGGCGGCCACCTCCGCGTCGGGCACGGGGACGGTGCCGGAGAGGGATCCGGCCTTGCCGATGTAGTCGTCCACGGTGACGTCCCGCAGCGGCAGGATGTCGATGGTGGTGTCGGTGCGCAGATCGCAGAAGATCGCGCGGTAGGGAGTGGTCGTGGTCATGCGGCGGTCAGCTCCTCGGCGCGGTCGTCACAGCACGAAGCAGGCGGAGATCCGCAGGCTGTTGCCGGACTGGATGACACCGCTGGTGGACCAGGTGAGCAGGTAGACCGAGCCGTCGGCGAGGATGCGGACGGAGCCGTCGGCGAATCCGTCGGTGACGGTCGCGTAGGTGTCGCCGGCCGGCCGCCAGCCCGCCGGCAGGGTGGCGACCAGCTGGTCGGTCACATTGCCCGGGTTGGTGGTGCCGGCGGCGGTGGCGGTGATGGTGGCGCCGGTGCGGGTGAGTCCCAGAGTGAAGGAGCACACCCCGTGCGTGCGGCGCGCGGCGTAGGCGTTCACCGACCAGTCGGTGGCCGCGGTGACACCGGTCGTGGCGGTCTCCACCGCCACCGGGGTCTGGTAGTCGGCCCAGGCGGTGCCGGTCCAGCGCTGGAGCACACCGCTCAGGTCGCGGTACTGGCCCGGGTAGGCGCCGTTCGTCGTGTCGGTGGTGACCGGCAGGATGCCGCCGAGCGCCACGGTGGCGGTACGGCGGCCGGTCAGCGCCGTATTCCAGTTCGGCGCCTGCGCGGCGCTCGCGCCCTTCGGGATGAGCGCCTCGTACAGCGGCAGCGCGAGGGCGGGCGTGGCCGGCGCGGCGGGGGTGGCCGCCGGAGTGCCGCGGACGATCTCGATGACGGCCTCGGTGCGGCCGGAGCCGTCGTAGAAGTCGTCGTAGACCCGCAGCACGACCAGGTCGATCCGGTTGTACTGGGCGTCGCCGTCGGCGAAGGTCAGCGTGAGGCTCTCGGTGAGCGCGACCGGGTAGGCGCCCTGCGCGTCGGTGCCCTGGACGAGGGCGCGGCCGGGGGAGACGGTGGCGGACATCGAGTTCGCGATGCCCTGGACGGTGAACCCGGCGAGGCGGCTCTGTCCGTCGGCGGAGCCCGGCAGCAGGCCGGAGCGGGTGGCGACGGGCGAGACGGGGGTGAGGGCGCCGAGCGCCACGAGCCGGGTGTCCTCCCGGGACTGGCTGTCGGGAGAGAGCCAGCCGGAGCGTACGGGCATGTCGGCTCCTTTCGAGGAGAGGGGGAGGGGCGGTCAGTTGGCGGGGTCGACGCGCAGGAACTGGTTGTCGAACCAGCAGGTCACGGCCGCGTCGCTGGAGCGGAACATGGCGGTCATCGTGTAGACCAGGCCGGGTGTCAGCCCGTACAGCCGCCACATGGTGGCCACGGAGCCGCCGACGGCACCGCCGTAGGAGCAGGAGTACTCGTCGTTCGGGGCGAAGGAGACGGTGCTGCCCTGGGTGATCTTGGGGGCCATGCTCCCGAACGCGGTGCTGCTGTTGCTGGTCGTGATGCGCGCGCCGAAGTGGAGCAGGACCGCGCCGGTGGGCGGCGCGGTGAAGTTGACGCTCAGCGCGGTGACGGTCGTGCCCGCCAGCGTGGAGGTGTACGTCGTCGACGTGGTGGACCCGGAGTCCAGCGACGAGGTGAACGCGGAGGTCGTCACGGCCGGCGTCCAGGCGGAACCGTTCCAGCGCTGCAGCACGCCGTTCGGCGCGTCCCGGTACTGGCCGACGTAGCCGCCGGTGGTGACGGTGGACGGGGCGATGCCGCCGACGCCCTTGGGGTAGGCGACCCAGGCCGTGCCGTCCCAGCGCTGGAGGGTGCCGTCGAGGTCGCGGTACTGGCCCGGGTAGGCGCCGGCCACCGTGTCGCCGGCGGTGGCCGGCAGGATGCCGCCGAGGGACACGGTGGGGGTGCGCAGGTCGGTCAGGGCCGTGTCCCAGGAGATGCCACCGTGCCCGGCGCTCGCCCCCGCCGGGACCTTGACCTGGAACAGCGGCAGCGCGAGGCCCTGCGCGGTGGGCGGGGTCGCCGGGGAACCCGGGGTGCCCCGGACGATCTCGACGACGGCCTCGGTGCGGCCGGAGCCGTCGTAGGCGTCGTCGTAGATCCGCAGGACGACGAGGTCGATGCGGTCGTTGGTGGCGTCGCCGTCGGCGAAGGTGAGGGTGGGCTCGTCGACGACGGTCACCGGGTAGGCGCCCCGGCTCTCCGTGCCCTGGATGACGGCCCGGCCCGAGCTGACGACGGCGGTCATCGCGCCCTTGTTCCCGGCGAGCCAGAAGCCGGAGATGCGGTACTTGCCGTCGTAGGAGCCGGGCAGCACGCCGGAGCGGGTGCTTGCGGGCGAGGTCGGCGTGAGTGCGCCGAGGGCGGTGAGCCGGGTGTCCTCCCGGGTCTGACCGGTGAGCGGCAGCCAGGCGGAGCGGGTGTTCATACGCGGTTCCTTTCGTACGACGGGGTCTTCGGGGAGAGCGGGCTCACCAGTCGGCGGAGCGCCAGCGGACGGTCATCCGGGCTCCGGTGTCGTAGGTGTCCGGGCGGAACGCCAGTTGGGCGGTGCCCGGCTCGAAGGCGAACAGTTCCTCCGGGCTGCTGTCGGCGGCGGCGGTGTGCCGGCGCGAGGCGCTGCCGTTGAGGGTGACCGTGCCCGCCGAGGTGTCGACGACCAGCGCGTCGCCGGCGGCGAGCGGGATCTCGTAGCGCAGCCGGCGGCCCGAGATCCGGTCGGTGACGGTCGGGTTGACGCACGGGCCGGTGAAGGTGAGGACCGGGTGGGTGGGCGCGGAGCCGTCGTTGTCCACCGCGATGTCCCCGGTGGACGGCGCCTGCCCCCAGTACAGCGGCCAGGTCAGCGGCCAGGTGAGCCCGCTCTCCGGCTGCGGCGGACCCGTCACCGCGCTCTGCTCGGTGACCGCGTACCGCCGCGGGTCGGTGGCGTACCACTGCACGGACGCCTTGGAGACGCCCTGCGTGGTGTACGTCCGGTCGGCGGCCAGCACCCGCTGGCTGACCCTCGCCCTGACGGCCAGGGTCTCGCCGTGCAGCCGTACGGCCAGCCAGCGTTCCTCGTCGCCGAGGAGCAGCGCCTGGCGCAGGGCACGCATCGCGGCGAGCGAGGAGGCGGTGTCGTCCTGCGGCGGCAGGGTCCACACCGTGCCGCCGACCTTGCGGGGCTTGGCGTAGCGGGCGCCGGGCCAGGCGCCGTGCGCGGTGGGGTGGTCGGCGTCGGACGTGTCGTAGTCGGGCAGGTCCTCCCAGCCGGTGAGCCCGCCGCTGTCGATCTCGTACGGCGTACCGGGGCCCATCAGCAGTCCGGCCCACTGCATCTGCCCGTCGAGGGTGATGAGTGAGCCGGGTGGGAGGTCGTCGGTGTATGCGGTTGTGGTCGTATCGGCCATCGGGCCGTCACCTCGCTGTCAGGGGCGGGCGTGGGCGGTTGCCAGGAAGAGGAGGTCCTCGGCCGTGCCGAGGGCGCCGGCGCCCCGGCTCTCGTGGAACTCCTGGATGCGGTGGGGGTGTGCGGCAGCGGAGGTCCGGTGCCGGGCGGCGAGCGCCCGCTGCCGGTCCAGGGCGGTGAGGGGCAGGACGCGTCCCGCGCGCGCGTGGGCGCCGGGAACCGCGATGCCGCCCTCGGCCAGCATCGGGATCTTGTTCAGATGGACGCCGAACTTCTTGCCGAGAATGCTGAAGCTGAGGCTGTTGAGCCCGTCGATGATCCAGTTGGCGAACGCGATCAGCCCCTGGACCGGCCCCTTCACGACCCCGGCGACGGTCTGCGCGCCGGTGGTGACGAACTGCCCGATCGCCCGCAGGGTGCCCGCGGTCGCGTCCTTGACCCGCTGGAACATCCGGGGAATGTCCCTGCGGATCCAGTCGAGCACGGGCTGCACGGCGCTCTTGAAGCCGCTCCAGATCGCCGACGTCCTCCCGCTGAGGGCGCGGGTGTCGCCGGTGGTGAGCGCCTTGAGCACGGCGAATCCGGTGCCGATGACCGCGCCGAGGACGGTGAGCGTGCCGCTGATGATGCGCAGAGAGCCGGTCATGTACGTGCTCACCACGGTCGCGATGACCTTGAGCACCGGCGTGAGGATCGTCAGATACCCCTCGACGTACTTCAGGACCAGCGCAGCCAGCTGCTCCATCAGCCGCTGACCGGTCTCGGAGTTCATCGCCAGGTCCAGCAGCCAGCCGGCCACCGGGAGCAGGATGCCGGTGACGAAGCCGATGGGGTTGGCGCGGGTGACGAGGTTGATCAGCATCATCACGCCGGAGCCGATGGTCATGGCGGTGCCGAACGTGTCCAGGAGGCCGCCGAGCACGCCGGAGGCGTCGAGGAGCGCGCCGACGACGGCGAGGACACCGCCGAGCGCGCCGCCGAGCCTTCCGAGCGCCCTCCCGGCGCTCTTGACCCTGCTCGCGACGGACTTGATGCCCGACCCGGCGCCGGTGGCGGTCCGTCCGGTCCTGGCGACGGAACGGGCGGCGGTGTCGGCGTTCGTCTTGAGCTTCTGGACGGCGGTGGCGCCCTGGCGGGCGGGGGTGCCGACACGGTCCAGGTCGCCCGCGGTGTCCTTGACGCGGTCGGTGAAGGACCGCAGGCCCGAGTGGGAACGGTCCACCGTGGTCCGGAACGAGCGCAGGACGGGTACGGCCCCCTTGAACGGGTTGCGTACGACCGCGCTGCTCATCCGCGTGCCTTCGCCAGGAACATCAGGGCGTCGGCGGTCCGCTGCGGGCTGCTCTGCTCGGCCGCGTAGTAGTGCTCGATGTGCAGTGCCGCGCCGTCGGGACCGCCGGCGTAGGCCCTGCCCTGCGCGGCGGCCCTGCGCAGCAGTCGGTCGAGCTTGCTGAGCGGCAGCACGGCCTCGGCCTCACCGGCCTCCGCCAGGATCGCCGGCACACCGCCGGAGCGGGGCATGACGACACCGCCGGTGGCGAGGGCGGGGATGTGCGGCAGGCTGACGCCGAACGTCTTGCCGCCGACCATCGGGACCCAGCCGGGGATGGACACGTGGATGCCGTTCAGGGCGCTGATCGCGCGGTTGATGATGCCGATGACGCCGTTGATCGGGCCGGTCACCGCGCTCTTGATGCCGTTGAAGGCGTTGCCCGCGATGCCCTTCAGGCCGCCCCAGATGCTGGACAGCCGGTCCTTGACGGCGCGGAAGGCGCTCGGGATCACCGACTTGATCCAGCTGACGACCGGTGAGATGACGGCCTTGATGCCCTTCCAGACGCCGGAGACGACCGTGCGGATCGCCTTCAGCGTGTTGCTGATGACCGACTTCCAGGCGTTGACGTTGGAGCGGATGACGGAGGTGATCGCCTTGACGACGGACGAGATCGCCGACTTGATGCCGGTCCAGACCGACTTGATCAGCTTCCCGGCGTTCTTCATGATCGGCCCGATGGCCTTCATGACGCTGCTGATCACGGTCTTGATGACGGTGAAGGCCTGTTTCATGACCTTCTGCATGGTCTTGGAGTTGGTCACCATGTCGATGACCTTGTCGATGAGCGGCTGCAGCAACTGCATGAGCAGGCCGAAGAAGTTGCCCTTCATCGACTTGTTCATCTTGTCCTGGCCCTTGGCCGCCTTGCTGGCCCCGGACTCGTACTTCCCGAGATTCTTCCCGGCGCTGGACCCGGTCTTCCCGGCCTTGCCGAGAGACTTCTCGGCCTTGTCGGACGCGGACTTGAGGTCCTTCAGCTCCTTTCCGGAGCCATCCGCGGCCGTCTTGAGGGACTTCAGCTGACCGGCGCCCTTCTGGCCGGCGCTGCCGATTGCCTTGGCGGCGGCGCCGGCACCGGAGGCTTTGGACTTGAAGTCCTCCAGCGAGCCGGATGCCTTCTTCAGGGAGCTGACGAGACTCATGGAGCACCTCCTTCTAAGAGAGCTGGATCGTCAGGAGATGGCGTCGGCGGCGCGGGTGGAGGCGGTGGCGAGGTTCTGGAACATCTCTCGCACCTTGTCCGCGTTGTCGTGGAGTTCCTTGGCGGCCTTGGAGATGTCCCGCAGCGTCCGGGGCTTGGGCAGCTTCTCGTGGTCGAAGGCGGACATCTTCTGATTGAGCCTGTCCGTGGCCGCGGTCAGGTCGTCGAGTTCCGCGGGGCGGAGCCGTTCGGTGACCTTCTCCAGAGCGCCGCTCAGTTTGGTCGCCGCGCCGGCGGTCCGCTTCATCCTGGCTGCGGACGGGAGCTTGGACTTGAGCCTGTCGAATGCCTCGACCTGACTGTTGACCCTGCCGAGCGCCTGCCCGAGATCGCGCGCGTCGCCCGTCCCGGGCAGACCTGAGCCACCGCCACGGCGGTTTCGCCGCCTGCTCTCCCGCAGGGCCTGCTGCCGCTCGCCGGCGGTGCGTTCCGGCCGGAGCCGGAACCTCCCGTCGTCGTCCCGCCCGTAGTAGCGGCGCTGTCCCGTGAAGCGGCCCGTGGCCTTCAGCGTGAGGTTCTTGAATGTCTCCGTCCAGCCTTTGATCTTCTCGAGGGTTCCGGTGATCAGTGCGCGGACCTTGCCGTAGAGGGCGACGGCACCGCCGACCACACCGGCGATCATGAGGATCTGCGCCGAGGGATCCACACTGTGGAAGGCGTCCTTGAACTGCTTGAAAAGCTCCAGAGCCTGCTTGACGATCGGCTTTTCTTTGATGATGTCCCAGGCGCTCTTGGGCTCGGCCTTCTTTTCTTCAGGCTTCTTCCCGCCCTTCTCGATCGCCGTCTTCAGCTCGACCATCTTGGCGTCGAAGTGAGCGGTGGTGACATTCTTTTCGAGTTGCTGCTTTACTTCGGTCAGTCGGTCGTATACCTCGTCCGTGGTGTGCTGTCCCATGCGTCTGCTCCTCGTTGGTGTCGCTCACCTGGGGATTTGTCCCGTTCTTGGTCTTGCTCGCGTCGCGGATCCCCGGTAATCTCGGGGTTTCGGCGTGGGATTCAGGGGGAATAAATGGTCGATTTTTTGTTCTGGGTCATCGGTAGCTGCTTCTTTCTTGCGGGTTTGTTCTGTTTCTTCATCGCCCTCCTGATGTGGTCCAGCTGGCGACAGGGTGTGGAGCGGGCGTCTTTCCCGAAATTTCTGGCCTGGTTCTGTGCGGGCGTGGCCTCGGAGGGGCTCATGCTGGTCTTCTACACCTGTAAGCCGTAGAAGCATCGACATGCCGAAAGCCCGCCGGGCTCGGCCTGGCGGGCTCGCTGCGGATGCCGGCAGTCGGCCGATTACCCGCGCGGTCGCGCGCGTCGCGCCTCCGTCAGTGCGTCCGTCCACCCCGCCGCGTAGGCCTTCGACTCCCGCGCGAGCAGTTCCTCGTACAGCCGGTCGAGCAGCGTCTCGCGGTCGGGCGCGGGCGTGCGCAGGAGATCGGCGAGGCGGGTGTAGGTGTCGATCGGCTGTTCCGGGATGTTGCTCGTGCCAGTCGCCATGTCGTCCTGCTTTCCGGTCTGTCCGTGCTGGAGGTACAGGGGGGCGCTCCTGTGGTGGGCGAAGCGTCTGTTCGAACTAGTGTACGAGAAACAGGTGGTGTCGTTCCGTGTTTGCCGAAAACGCTCCGTGGCCGAACCGGTGCGACCTGCGGCGACGCACGGGGTCGCCTGCGAGGTGTGTCGAAGGTGTGGAGTAGGATCCGGCCGTTTCCTCCCGTCGGTGAATCACGAGTGAACGTCCCGGTAGTACACGGGACCTGAGGACCAGTCACACGACGGTGGACGGCGGCAGGGCAGCCGTTCTCGCGCGGGGGGCGCGATGGGGCAGGGGCGAGAGCAAGGCCTACGGGGTGGACGGGGACGCGAGTAACGCGGAACAACGGCATGCAGTCGATTGGCTGGAACAAGCCCCCGATCTGCCTCATCTCATCGCTCGTCTGTCCGAGCTGGTTCTGCGTCTCGGCTACGAGCCGGAAGATCTGGTGATCATTCCGCGCGCCGAGCTCGACCGGCGTGAGTTGTCGGCCTACAGCGCCGGCTGGGCCGATGTGGTCGACGAGCAGCTTCCCGTCGTCCGGAGCGCGTACGAGCAGCGGATCACGGCGGCCTACCTGCAGGGCCAGGAGGACGCCCGCACGGGGCGCCGCCCGCGGCGGGCCGGGCGCCCCGAGGGCGCCCCGGGCGCAGAGGTCATCCCGCTGCCCTACGTCCAGCTCCTGCGGCCACCGGCCGAGCTGACGCGCGTCGAGCGGCGCGGCGAACGGGAGCGGTCCGTGGCGGACGGTACCCCGGTGGCGGTGTTCGAGGCCGGTGCCGGCGACGGCCCGGACCCCGTCTCCGGACGGAACGAGCAGGCCGGCGAGACGCGGACCGGGCCCGGGCGACCGGTGCCGGACGTCACGGCGGGTGAGGTGCCCGACCGTACGGCCGACCCGGAAACGGGGGAGGGGGCCGGTTCCGGTCCGGCCGCCGGCCTTCTGCTCTCCGCCCGCGAGGTACGGGAGAAACGATCGGCCTCCTCGGAACGCCGGCCCGTCGTCCGGCGCAACGGCCGCCCCAGCGTGCCCCCGCTGCCCCGGCAGGGCGAGGCGGGCACCGGCCGGGACAAGGGGCACCGCACGGAGGCACAGGAACAGCCCGGCCCGCCGGGTGCCCGGAGCGAGGGACGGCCCCGTCTGTCCGACAAGGCCCGCGCCCTCGCCGAGGAACTGGAGGGCAGGGCGTCCCCGCCCCGGCGCCGCGACGAGCAGCAGCCGGGAACACCCGGACGGCGGTGAGCCCGGTCGGCCGGCCGCTCAGCCGAAGAACCGGGCGAGCTGGGTCGGCGAGGGGGTCTGCCCGCCGGGGCCGGACGGATCCTGGACCCGGCTCTTCTCGCCGTCCCCTTCGCCGCCGTCCTCTTCTCCCTTCCCTTCGCCGTCCCGGTACTCCGGGCGAGGTACCGGCGCCGGTGGCTCCGGCTGGTCGTGCTCGTCGGAGTTGACGCACGCGAACATCCAGTTGGCGGCCGCCAGATGGTCCACGGCCGCCGCCAGCAGATGGTCCGTCACCGACCACTCGGCCGCCTCGCCGTGCAGCTCCCGGTTGAGGGCGCTGTCGCGCGGCAGGTGCTTGATCAGCAGCGCGAGTCGCCGGGCGGAGAGCCGGTCCCGGTGCCAGTCGAGCAGGTCGATGCCGTAATAGCGGAGCAGGTCCGCTTCGAGGGCCTCGGCGTGTTCGTCGACGAACCCGACGAGGCTCAGTCTTCCCCCAGGCCGAGCCCGGTCTCCTTGCCGTAGGCCTCCAGGACGGCGGCGATGTCCTGCATGGTGACCTCGTGCTGCTCGAACCGGGCGAACTGCTTCTCGCCCATCAGCAGCTTCAGCAGCCCGTCGACGTCGTTGTCGTCGAGCTTGCGCAGCGCCTTCGCCGTGGCGCGGGTCAGCTCCGTGGGCAGGGTGTAGCTCTCGCCGTCGAGCTCGAACGACCAGGTGCGTCCGAGGGCTTCGAGGCGCTGGGCGCGGGCTGCGTTGACGTCGAAACGGGCCATGGTGGGTGCTCCTTGAAGTCCGGAAGTCAGTGAGTCGGTGGGGATGAGAGGGCGGTGGGGCGGGCCGGAGCCCGCCCCACCACGGTGGTCCGGCCGGATCAGCTCGCGGCGTACGCCGAGTCCTTCATCACGAAGGACGCCAGCGCCGAGCCGTCGGCGGCGGACATCGCCGTGAAGGTGATGCCGAGCTGGGAGGCCGCCTTGCGGGCCAGCTTGATGTCGTCTGCCGCCGTGACCTGGCCGCGCGGGATGCCGAAGCGGTAGGTCACCGCGGTGCCGTCGCCGGCCCGGACGTCGGTGAACTCCAGGCCCAGGGCGCGCACGTCGGCGAACGGGCGCTCGGCGACGTCGTACTTGTAGACGCCGGTGGAACCGGTCACCGCGTCGACGCTGCCGCCGCCCATGAAGAACGGCAGCGTGTCCTCGTTGAACTGCAGCAGCGAGAACTTCAGGGTCAGGTCGCGGTCCGAGTACACGAAGTGCACCGGGCTGACGGCCTGCCACACGTCGATCGGCTCCAGCTTGTCCTTCTTGCTGAAGGTGACGCCGTCACCGGTGGTGAAGCCGAGGTTCTTCCAGCTCGCCCAGTCGGTGGCGGAGTCGGTGGAGAAGGTCGTCGGGACCTTGGTGTCGGCGGCGGCGACGTACAGGCGGCCTACGCCGGCGACGCGGATCTCGGACGAGTTGGTACCTGCCATGGTGGTGTCTCTCCTTGTGAGGGAAGGCTGCCGTGCCCGGCTGGTCCGGGTACGGCGAAGGCCCCGCCGGGGTGGCGGGGCCTTCGGTCTGTGGGGTGCGGCGCGAGGGCGGTCAGTAGACGTCCAGGTAGACCTTGTGGACGCTCACGTACCGGTTCGCCGCGTGGTAGAGGTAGTCGGGCAGCCAGCGCGGGCCGTCCTGTTCCTCCACCTCGGTGATGAGGTTCGTGCCGTACTGGTTGCCGGCGGTGGCCAGCAGTGCGCGGCGGGCCTCGTTGGCCAGGACGTGCGCGGCCTGCTTGGTCGGGCCGTACACCTCCAGCTCGATCAGCGGCTGGTCGACGTGGAGTTCGCCGACCCAGGCGCCGCCGCGCCGGTTGACGAGGACGGCGGCGGTGGTGCCGTCGAAGCTCGAGGGCGGCTGGACGGTGACGAGCGCCGTGGAGAGCGCCGGGTCCTGCTTCAGGATGTCGACGACCAGGGCCTCGACGTCCGGGAAGGCGCTCGGTGGTGTGGGTGTGGTCATTGCCGGGTCACCTCAGGGCTGCGGGCGCGCGGGGCGCGGGGTGGGTGGCGGGCACGGGGCCCGGGACCCCGGCACCGGGAAGCGGCAGGAGCGACGCCCTTTCCTGCGGGCACAGCTCCGCCGCTGCACCAACTGTGACAGAGAGCGTGCGCGCACGCAACTAAACAGGTGAAGTCATGCGCTGCGAGATGTGAATGCGCGGCGCCTGGGGGGGCGGGCGGCGGTGTGTGGCGGGGCGCCTGGGGCCACTGGGGTCGCGTGCCCGGACATGGCGGTGCACCCGTCGGCTCAGGGGCTCGCGGGTGCCGGCGGGTGTTCTCGTGTGTTCTCCGGCGTTCGGAGTCGCGGCGCGGTCGCGGGGGCGTCGGTCGCGGGGTGAGTCTCGGGGTGCGGGCTGGGTGCGTCAGTCGCGGGCGGGTGATGTGCCGGCCGCCGCCTCCACCGGCATCCGCGTCTCCGGCTGGAGTTGCGGTGCGGCCTCGGCCCCGGTCGGCAGGAACTGCTCCACCACCCTGACGAACATCTCGCGCCGGTCGGTGGGCACCCCCAGCAGTTCGGCGACCTCCTCCAGCGTGGGCCTGCGGCCGAACTCGGTGCTGGGTGCGGGGGAGGCCAGATGATCGTGGGGGTCGGCCAGTTCCTCGGCGGTCAGCCTGCCGGAGCGGATGAGCATGTCGCGCACCGGCACGCCGAGCACTCTCGCGAGCCGGCGTGTGGTCTCGAGGTCCGGCATGCTCTGCCGCTGCAACAGGCGGGTGACGGCGGCGCGGTGCACCCCCGCCTCGTCCGCGATCCGTGACTTCCCGCCCCCCCGCGGGCTGTCGATGTCGTATCCGCGGTCGCGCATCAGGTCTTCGACCCACGCCGCGAACGCGTCCAGGTCCTGGCTGGTCATCTTTGTGCTCGCTTCCCTCTCGGAGGCCACGAGTTTAGCTTGCTTGCGCGCGCGGTATTACGTGCGCTCGTGCAAGCAATGTGAACAAGGTGTGGCGTGGCGGGTGTTGGAGGTGGCGGTGGCGGAACTTTGTTGCGAGCGCGCGCGCAATCTGTAAGTCTGGACGGCGCTTACGCCCCACCCGTCACACCAGGGAGGCCTCATGTCCGTCCTCGGCTCGTGCTCCGCGCATCCTGCGCCGGAACCCCCGGGCTGGCAGTCCGCCGCAGCCTGCGCCGGGCTGCCGCCGAAGGTCGTGTTCTCGAAGAAGGTGAAGGAGGCGGCTCCCGCGCTGCGCGCCTGCGCCGGCTGCACGGTGCGCCGCCGCTGCGAGGAGGCGGTCGCGCCGGCGGAGAGCTGGTTCGACGGCGTCTGCGGCGGCCGCCTCTGGCGCTCCGGCCGCCCGGTCCCGCTCGCGGGGGACTTCCTCACGGCGACGTCCGGGGGTGCGGAGAGGGCGATGGCCCCGAGTACGGCGCAACAGCCGACGCCGTCGAAGCCGGCGGCGAGGCCGCTGCCGGCGGCGATGGCGACGCGCCCGGCGACAGCGACGCGTCGAGCCCCGGCAACGCGTCCGACGCCGCAGAGGCCGTCGGCGGCGGTGGAACGCCCGGCGAGGAAGGGGCGCCCGGCGACCGCCGAGCGTCGGGTGGCCGCGGAGCACCCGGCGACCGGCGCCCGTCCGGTGGCCGTGGAGCGTCCGGCGACCGGCGCCCGTCCGGTGTCGGTGGAGCACCCGGTGGCCGGCGCTCGTCCGGTGGCCGTGGAGCGTCCGACGCCCGGCGACCGTCCGGTGGCCGTGGAGCGTCCGGCGTCAGGCGACCGTCCGGCGACGGAGAAGACCCCGGCGACGCCCCGGTGCCACGCCGACCCTCACCCGACCGGCACCCTCCTCGGCGCCGCCCGCAACGGAGGCCGCCTTGCCTGACGAACGCCCGATGCCCCACGCCCGCCCGACGCCCGACGCCCGCCCCGCGCCCGCCGCCCGCCCGGAGGCCGGTGCCCGTCCTACGCCTGGTGCCCGCCCGGAGGCCGGTGTCCGTCCGATACGTGGTGCCCGTCCGACGTCCGACGCCTCCGCACCCGGCGCCCGCCCCGCATCCGGTGACCGCCCCGCACCCGACGCCCGCTCGGAGGCCGGTGCCCGCCCGGAGGCCGTTGTCCGTCCTACGCCTGGTGCCCGCCCGGAGGCCGGTGCCCGCCCTACGCCTGGTGCCCGCCCGGCGTCAGACGCCTCCGTGACCGGCGCTCGTCCGGCATCCGGCGCCCACCCCGCACCCGGCACCCGCCCCGCACCCGGCACCCGCCCGGCATCCGGCACCCGCCCCGCACCCGGTGCCCGCCCCGCACCCGGTCACCCCCCGGTACCCGATGACCGCCCCACCACCCAGGCCGCCCTCTGGATCGGCACGCTCCTGCAACAGTTCCCGGAGTTGCACGCCGAGCTCGTCCCGGGCCGTAGCGCGCCGGCGCACCGCCAGGCGCCGCCCCCGCCCCCCGCGGACCTCGCCGACCGGCTCCGCGAGGAACGTGAGGAGGCTCTGCTCCTGGAGCAGCGGCACGGCCTGGTCGCCCCCGGGCACAGTGCCGCGCCCCTGCGCCTGCACATCTCCGACACCCTCCGCGACATCACCGACGGCGTGGTCGAACTGGAGGAGGCCGTCCGGGACCGGCTCGGTCTGCCCCGCGCCCGCCGCGCCCCGGTGCCCGAGCGGCTGCGCAGGATCGCCGGGCTGCTCGACCGCGTGGCCGTCGACCCCGTCCTCGCCGCCCACGTACGCGACGAGACGCGCCGCATGGCCCGCCGCTGCGCCCGTGCCCTGGGCGACACCGAGACCGTCGTACGCGTGTCCGGGCGCTGCCCCTGGTGCGACTCGGTCTCGCTGCGGGCGTTCCCCGACCGGGGCGCGGTGCTGTGCATCAACCCCGCGTGCCGCTGCACCGACAGCCTGTGCGGCTGCCACGACGACCCCGCCTACCGGCACACCTGGGACGAGGGTGAGTGGCAGCGCCGGGCCGGCGAGCAGGGGGGAGCCCGATGAGCGGTTGTGCCGGCGGCCTCCCCACCCTCATCCCCGCCCCGCTCGCCGCCCAGGAGGTCGGCGTGGCCCCCGCCACGATCCGCAAGTGGGTCCAGCTGGGTCACCTCGAGGCGGCCGGAAAGGCGGGCCGGGCCCAGCTGTTCCGGCTGGAGGACGTCTTCGCCGCCGAACGAGCGGCCCGCGGCACCACCCGTCGTCCCCGCCGCACGGCCACAGCCCCGGACGGCAACCAGGCCGGTCCCCGGAACCCCTGCCCCAACCCCTAGGGAATCCCCAACTCGAAGATCACATAATGCGCGTACCACCCCGAGGCCACCGCCGCCGTGGCGAAGAACACCGTCAGGGCCGGCCACTTCAGGCGGCTCATGGCGGCGGCGGGGGCGAGGAGGAGGGGGAAGGCGGGGAGGAGGTAGCGGGAGGTGTTGCCGAACATCTGCTGGGTGCCGAGGACCGTCACGATGCCGGCCAGGGTGTAGGCGACCAGCACCAGCGGGGGCCTCTTGCGCAGCATCAGCGCGACGAGGAAGGGCAGCGCGATCACCAGCTGGAAGGCGAGGAGGTCGGGCACGGGGTAGGCGAAGAGGTAGTTGTTGCGGCCGACGGCGATGTTGCGCAGGACGTCCAGCGTGTAGGCGCCCCAGTCGAAGTAGTGCGCCCACCCCTCGCGCTGGAGCGTGAAGTACGCCGTCAACCTGCCCATGCTCAGGCCCACCCACGTGATGTACGTGAGCAGGCCCAGCGGCGCGGCGATCATCGCGTACACCGGCCCGGCCACCCCGTGCTCGCGCCGGCCGTCCCGTCGTACCAGCGTGACCAGGGCGGCCAGCCCGACCGCGCCGATGAGCGCCGCCGACGTGGGCCGGTTCAGGCCGGCCGCGAAGGCCAGCAGACCCGCCGCCACCCAGCGGCCGCGCATCACGCAGTAGCAGGCCCAGGCCGCGAGGGCGACGAACAGCGACTCGGAGTACACCGCCCACTCGACGCCCGCCCCGGGCACCACGGCCCACAGCCCGGCGGCGATGGTCCCCGCCCGCACCCCGGCCAGCGTCGAGATCACCGCGTAGATGCCGGCCGCCGCCGCCAGCGACGCGAGGACCGACACCGTGATCGCCGAGCCGAACAGCCCGAGCCCGGTGACCTCCGACACACCCCGGATCAGCCCGGGGTAGAGAGGGAAGAAGGCGACGGAGTTCTGCTGGACGGTGAACATGCCGCCCGGCGGCAGCGGCTGCAGCGGCTTCGGGTCGTATCCGTGCTGCGCGACCTGCAAGTACCACCACCCGTCCCAGCTCGACAGCACGTCCCACCAGTGGGCGCCGCCGCCGAACCGGGGGTCCTTCGTCCGGTAGTCCCCGGCGTGTTCGAGCAGCCAGGCGAATATGGTGAGCCCGACGAGCTTCGTGACGCAGTACAGGACCAGGGGTGCGGCATACGGCCGTGCGCCGGGCGGCAGCGTGAGGCGGAGGCTCGGGCGCGAACGGCCGTCCTGCTCGCCGGGCAGGGCGGGGTCCGCCCCGGGGTCCGCCTCGGTGTCCCTGGAAGCCGTGCTCATGCCTGTGGTCCCCCTCGCCCGACCGCCGGGCCAGAGGTCGTGCCGCTGCCGCCTGGACGGTCGTGAAGTCTCGGTCGCAAGATCACATGTGAGTCGCTTGTGCGGCCAGAAGCGTCGCACGGACGCGGCCGAGGGGGGAGGACCGGGTGGCCCGAGGAGCGGACCCGACGACCGAACTGTCCGTCGTCATACCGATGTACAACGAGGTGGAGGCGCTGCCCGTCCTCGTCGGCCGGCTGCGCCCGGTCCTCGACGGCCTCGGCGTGCCCTACGAGCTCGTCGCCGTCGACGACGGCAGCGGTGACGGCACGGCCGAGCTGCTCGCCGCCCTCCGGCTCGGCTGGCCCGAGCTGCGCGTGATCCGCCTGCGCCGCAACTCCGGCCACCAGGCCGCCCTCACCGCGGGCCTCGACCGGGCGTGCGGCGCGTACGTCGTCAGCCTCGACGCCGATCTGCAGGACCCGCCGGAGAAGATCCCCGAGATGCTGGCCCTGGCCCGCCGCGAGGGGCTCGACATCGTCTACGGCGTGCGCGCCGACCGGGCCAGCGACTCCGGGTTCAAGCGGTGGACCGCCGGGCTGTACTACCGGCTGGTGCGGCGCCTGGCCGGGCCCGCCGTGCCCGCTCAGGCCGGCGACTTCCGGCTGCTCAGCCGCGCGGCCGTCGACGCGCTGAAGGCGCTGCCCGACCAGCAGCGGGTGTACCGGCTGCTGGTGCCCTGGCTCGGCTTCCCCAGCGGGCAGGTCCGCTACGAGCGGGAGCCGCGTGCGGCCGGGCGCAGCAAGTACCCGCTCGGCCGGATGATCCGGCTCGCCGTCGACAGCGTCACCGGCTTCTCCGCGGCCCCGCTGCGGCTGGCCACCTGGCTCGGCGGCTTCGCGTTCGTGGTGTGCCTCGGGCTGATGGTGTACACGCTCGGGGCGCACGTCCTCGGCCACACCGTGGCCGGCTGGACCTCGCTGTTCACCGGGGTGCTGTTCATCGGCGCGGTGCAGCTCATCTGCGTCGGACTGCTCGGGGAGTACGTGGCCCGCATCTACACGGCCCTGCAGAACCGGCCCACCTATTTCGTGGGACACGACACGGCCGAGCAGGCGCAGGAGGCGGCCCGGCGGTCCTGATTCGCGCTGCGCCCGCTGGTGTGGTAATGGGTGGTGGGCGGGACGGATGCGCAGGTCGGAGCCTTCGGACCGGCCCGCTCGGCGGTGCGTTGCTTTTGTTTTGACCGGAGTCTGCGCGGTAGGTACGCTCAGACCTTGTGCCTGGGGTGTGCCCTGGCTCTGGTGCGTGCCTTCACACCGCACGCGGAGCCGACACCGGCCACCGTAATCTGTGCCTCTTTCTGCCTAGCGGCGGGAGTCCGGCGGATTCGACACACCCGACCGCGTGGGTCGGCGACGTTCCAGGTTAGCTGTACCCATCGGCACACAGAAACCGGAGAAGTAGTGCCTACGATCCAGCAGCTGGTCCGCAAGGGCCGGCAGGACAAGGTCGAGAAGAACAAGACGCCCGCACTCGAGGGTTCCCCTCAGCGTCGCGGCGTTTGCACGCGTGTGTTCACGACCACCCCGAAGAAGCCGAACTCGGCCCTCCGCAAGGTCGCGCGTGTGCGTCTGACCAGCGGCATCGAGGTCACCGCTTACATTCCGGGTGAGGGACACAACCTGCAGGAGCACTCCATCGTGCTCGTGCGCGGCGGCCGTGTGAAGGACCTGCCGGGTGTTCGCTACAAGATCATCCGCGGCTCGCTCGACACCCAGGGTGTCAAGAACCGCAAGCAGGCCCGCAGCCGCTACGGCGCCAAGAAGGAGAAGTAAGAATGCCTCGTAAGGGCCCCGCCCCGAAGCGCCCGGTCATCATCGACCCGGTCTACGGCTCTCCTCTGGTGACCTCCCTGATCAACAAGGTGCTGCTGAACGGCAAGCGCTCCACCGCCGAGCGCATCGTCTACGGCGCCATGGAGGGCCTGCGCGAGAAGACCGGCAACGACCCGGTCATCACGCTGAAGCGCGCTCTCGAGAACATCAAGCCGACCCTCGAGGTCAAGTCCCGCCGTGTCGGTGGCGCCACCTACCAGGTGCCGGTCGAGGTCAAGCCCGGCCGCGCCAACACCCTGGCGCTGCGCTGGCTGGTCGGTTACTCCCGCGCCCGTCGCGAGAAGACCATGACCGAGCGTCTCCTCAACGAGCTTCTCGACGCCTCCAACGGCCTCGGTGCGGCCGTGAAGAAGCGCGAGGACACCCACAAGATGGCCGAGTCCAACAAGGCCTTCGCGCACTACCGCTGGTAGTCGCTACCCACATCGAGACCGAGAGAAGACTGAAGCCTTATGGCTACCACTTCACTTGA
This sequence comes from Streptomyces sp. NPDC030798, assembly GCF_055572275.1. Taxonomy (NCBI): domain Bacteria; kingdom Bacillati; phylum Actinomycetota; class Actinomycetes; order Kitasatosporales; family Streptomycetaceae; genus Streptomyces; species Streptomyces sp. NPDC030798. The sequence continues at coordinate 72,639 of NZ_JBVIDR010000009.1, forward strand.
CCTGGCCAGGGTCCGGAACATCGGGATCATGGCCCACATCGACGCGGGCAAGACGACCACCACCGAGCGGATCCTGTTCTACACCGGCGTTTCGTACAAGATCGGTGAGGTCCACGACGGCGCTGCCACCATGGACTGGATGGAGCAGGAGCAGGAGCGTGGCATCACGATCACCTCTGCTGCCACCACCTGCCACTGGCCGCTGGAAGACGTCGACCACACCATCAACATCATCGACACGCCGGGCCACGTCGACTTCACCGTCGAGGTGGAGCGTTCCCTGCGCGTGCTCGACGGTGCCGTGACGGTGTTCGACGGCGTCGCCGGCGTCGAGCCCCAGTCCGAGACGGTGTGGCGTCAGGCGGACCGCTACGGCGTTCCGCGCATCTGCTTCGTCAACAAGCTCGACCGCACCGGTGCCGAGTTCCACCGCTGTGTCGACATGATCACCGACCGCCTGGGCGCTCAGCCGCTGGTCATGCAGCTGCCGATCGGTGCCGAGGCGGACTTCAAGGGTGTCGTCGACCTCGTGAAGATGAAGGCCCTCGTGTGGTCCGCCGAGGCCACCAAGGGCGAGATGTACGACATCGTCGACATCCCGGCCACGCACACCGAGGCCGCCGAGGAGTGGCGCGGCAAGCTGCTCGAGGCCGTCGCGGAGAACGACGAAGAGCTGATGGAGCTGTACCTGGAGGGCGAGGAGCCCACCGAGGAGCAGCTGTACGCGGCCATCCGTCGTATCACCATCGCGTCCGGCAAGGGCACCGGCACCACCGTGACCCCGGTGTTCTGCGGCACCGCGTTCAAGAACAAGGGCGTCCAGCCCCTGCTCGACGCGGTCGTGCGCTACCTGCCGTCCCCGGTCGACATCGAGGCCATCGAGGGCCACGACGTCAAGGACCCGGAGACGGTCATCAAGCGCAAGCCGTCCGACGACGAGCCGCTGTCCGCGCTGGCGTTCAAGATCATGAGCGACCCGCACCTCGGCAAGCTCACCTTCGTCCGGGTCTACTCGGGCCGCCTGGAGTCCGGCTCTTCGGTGCTGAACTCCGTCAAGGGCAAGAAGGAGCGCATCGGCAAGATCTACCGCATGCACGCCAACAAGCGTGAGGAGATCGAGTCGGTGGGCGCCGGCGACATCGTCGCCGTCATGGGCCTGAAGCAGACCACCACCGGTGAGACGCTGTCCGACGACAAGCAGCCGGTCATCCTGGAGTCCATGGACTTCCCGGCGCCGGTCATCCAGGTCGCCATCGAGCCCAAGTCGAAGGGCGACCAGGAGAAGCTCGGCGTCGCGATCCAGCGCCTGGCCGAGGAGGACCCGTCCTTCCAGGTCCACTCGGACGAGGAGACCGGCCAGACCATCATCGGCGGCATGGGCGAGCTGCACCTCGAGGTGCTGGTCGACCGTATGCGCCGTGAGTTCAAGGTCGAGGCCAACGTCGGCAAGCCGCAGGTCGCGTACCGCGAGACCATCCGCAAGTCGGTCGAGAAGGTCGAGTACACCCACAAGAAGCAGACGGGTGGTACCGGCCAGTTCGCCCGCGTCATCATCGCGATCGAGCCGATCGAGGGCGGCGACGCCTCGTACGAGTTCGTCAACAAGGTGACCGGTGGCCGCGTGCCGAAGGAGTACATCCCTTCGGTCGACGCGGGTGCGCAGGAGGCCATGCAGTTCGGCATCCTCGCCGGTTACGAGATGACCGGTGTCCGCGTGACGCTGCTCGACGGTGCCTACCACGAGGTGGACTCCTCCGAGCTCGCCTTCAAGATCGCCGGTTCGCAGGCCTTCAAGGAGGCCGCGCGCAAGGCTTCGCCCGTGCTCCTGGAGCCGATGATGGCCGTCGAGGTCACCACGCCCGAGGACTACATGGGTGAGGTCATCGGCGACATCAACTCCCGCCGTGGCCAGATCCAGGCCATGGAGGAGCGGGCCGGCGCCCGCGTCGTGAAGGGCCTCGTGCCCCTTTCGGAGATGTTCGGTTACGTCGGCGACCTGCGCAGCAAGACGTCCGGCCGCGCCAGCTACTCCATGCAGTTCGACTCCTACGCCGAGGTTCCGCGGAACGTCGCCGAGGAGATCATCGCGAAGGCCAAGGGCGAGTAACGCACTCCGTTCACACGCCGTAGGCTTGACTCCGGAGCCTCCAGGGGCAAACGTCCGCAATCGTGAGCGTTTGCCCCGGGTTCCGGGCCATTACAGCAAAGATCACCTGGCGCCGATGAAGTAAGGCGTACAGAACCACTCCACAGGAGGACCCCAGTGGCGAAGGCGAAGTTCGAGCGGACTAAGCCGCACGTCAACATCGGCACCATCGGTCACATCGACCACGGTAAGACGACCCTCACGGCCGCCATTACCAAGGTGCTGCACGACGCGTACCCGGAGCTGAACGAGGCCACCCCGTTCGACAACATCGACAAGGCGCCCGAGGAGCGTCAGCGCGGTATCACCATCTCCATCGCGCACGTCGAGTACCAGACCGAGGCGCGTCACTACGCCCACGTCGACTGCCCGGGTCACGCGGACTACATCAAGAACATGATCACCGGTGCCGCCCAGATGGACGGCGCGATCCTGGTGGTCGCCGCGACCGACGGCCCGATGCCGCAGACCAAGGAGCACGTGCTCCTGGCCCGCCAGGTCGGCGTTCCGTACATCGTGGTCGCCCTGAACAAGGCCGACATGGTGGACGACGAGGAGATCATGGAGCTCGTCGAGCTCGAGGTCCGTGAGCTCCTCTCCGAGTACGAGTTCCCGGGCGACGACCTGCCGGTCGTCCGTGTCTCCGCGCTGAAGGCCCTCGAGGGCGACGCGCAGTGGACCCAGTCCGTCCTGGACCTCATGAACGCCGTCGACACCGCGATCCCGGAGCCGGAGCGCGACGTCGACAAGCCGTTCCTGATGCCGATCGAGGACGTCTTCACCATCACCGGTCGCGGTACGGTCGTCACCGGCCGTATCGAGCGTGGTGTCCTCAAGGTCAACGAGACCGTCGACATCATCGGCATCAAGACCGAGAAGACCTCCACCACGGTCACCGGCATCGAGATGTTCCGCAAGCTGCTCGACGAGGGTCAGGCCGGTGAGAACGTCGGTCTGCTGCTCCGCGGCATCAAGCGCGAGGACGTCGAGCGCGGCCAGGTCATCATCAAGCCGGGCTCGGTCACCCCGCACACCGAGTTCGAGGCGCAGGCCTACATCCTCTCCAAGGACGAGGGTGGCCGCCACACGCCGTTCTTCAACAACTACCGTCCGCAGTTCTACTTCCGTACGACGGACGTGACCGGCGTGGTGACCCTCCCCGAGGGCACCGAGATGGTCATGCCGGGTGACAACACCGAGATGAAGGTGGAGCTCATCCAGCCCGTCGCCATGGAAGAGGGCCTGAAGTTCGCCATCCGCGAGGGTGGCCGCACCGTGGGCGCCGGCCAGGTCACCAAGATCGTCAAGTAAGTTCCGCTTGCTTGAGGGTCGCTGACCGACCTCAGGAGAGGCCCGTACGACTTCGGTCGTACGGGCCTCTTCGCCGTTTCCGGCGCAGGACCCGCCAGGGTTGTACTCTCCCGCGCTGCGAACCGAAATGATCAAGGACCTGGACCGTCGGAGACCCGACCGTTCCGGAGGGGGTGTCATGCTCGACAAGGTGCGGGCGGTGGTTCCGTGGCTGGCCGTGGCCGCCGTCGTGCTCGGCGTCGGCTACCAGCAGGGACTGTTCTCGCTCGTGGGACGGCTCGCACCGGGCCCGGCCAGGGCCGTCGCCCTCCCCGGGGGTGGCGTGTCCGACGGCGACCGCTGCGGGTCGGAGAACTACCACCACTTCCCCCTGCCCGCGGGCGCCGCCGCGCCGCCGCCCCACGACGCGCCACGCCCCGGCCCCCACCTCGTCCTCGGCTCCTACGGTTACGAGCAGTCGGCCGGCGCTCCCGCCCGCTTCACCTTCGAACTCCTCCTCGCCCCCGGCGGCGAGCGCCCGCTGAAGCTGTCCCCGACGCTGGGCGGGGCGGGCGTGGCGGTGGAGATCGAGGGCCCGCACGGGCTGGTCGGCGGCGCGCACGGACTGCCGGTCACCTGGCACCGCCCCACCACGCCGGGCCCCGACCACAGGATGCGCATCGACGCCCGCGGCGGCGGAGGCGTCCGGGTCACCCTGCCCGTACGGGCGCTGTGCCCGGGCCAGGACGGCGCCGAGGTCATGGACGGGCTCCAGGCGCCGATCGACTCCCACCACACCATCACCGGCCAGCCGCCCTACACCCTGACCGTGTCCTTCTCCGACCCCGGCGTGGGGGAGTTGCGGGCATCACTGCGCACGCCGCAGCGCGGGGACGTGCTCAGCGGCAACAACCTCGTCCCCGCGGACCAGGCCCCCGAGCGTGGCTCTGCCCCGGAGACGGGCCGCGCCTGAGCCGTCCGCGCCGCCGGTTCGAAACTATTCGGCGCGCACGACCCGTTGTCCCCGCCGGGCCACTCCCGCAGCATTTGTCATGCCGCTGACCAAATTGCGGGTGGAGGGGTGAGGCATGTCTGTCCGTCGCAGGACTGTGCTGGGGGCCGGGCTCGCTGCCGTGCCGGTGCTGGCGTCCGGGGTGGGGTCGGCCGGGGCCGGCACCGGACTGCGGGTCGCGGACCCGGGGTCGTACATCTCCTTCACCGGCGGGGCGTTCTCACTGGTGGGCGCCCCGGTGGTGGTCGCTCCCGACGACCACCCCGGTGTCGTACGGGTCGCCGGCGACCTCCGCGACGACCTCGAACGGGTGACGGGCCTCCGCCCGGGCTCGACGATCGGCCGCTTCCCGGTCCTCCTGGGCACCATCGGCCGCAGCCCCCTGATCGACGGTCTGATCGACAGCGGCAGGCTGGACGTGTCCGGCGTACGGGGCCGCTGGGAAACCTCCCTCCAGACGGTCGTGGACCAGCCGATGCCCGGGGTGGAGCGCGCCCTGGTCGTCGCCGGCAGCGACCCGCGCGGCACGATCTTCGGCGCGTACGACGTCTCGTACGGCATCGGCGTCTCGCCCTGGCACTGGTGGGACGACGTACCGCCGCAGCGGCGCACCGGGATATGGGTGCGCCCCGGCCGCTGGACCCAGGGCACTCCGGCGGTGAAGTACCGGGGCATCTTCATCAACGACGAGAACCCGGCCCTCGGCACCTGGGCCCCGGCGTATTTCGGCCCCGGCAGGGCGCCGGGCCACCCGGGCGGCTTCAACGCGGCGTTCTACGAGAAGGTCTTCGAGGTCCTGCTGCGCCTGAAGGGCAACTACCTCTGGCCGGCGGTGTGGGGCCGGGCCTTCGCCGAGGACGACCCGGAGAACCACCGGCGGGCCGCGGAGTACGGAATTGTCATGGGCACGTCTCACGAGGCCCCGATGATGCGCGGCATCGAGGAGTGGAACCGGCACGCGGGCGGCGGCAAGGACCCCTACGGGGGCACGGGGGAGTGGTCGTACCGCCGCAACCCGCAGGCGATCCGCGCCTACTGGCGCGCCGGCATCCAGCGCATGGTCGACCAGGGCTTCGAGGGCGTCGTCACCCTCGGCATGCGCGGCAACGGCGATACCGGCCTGCCCGACGGCGACGGCATCGACCTGATGCAGCAGATCATCGCGGACCAGCGCCGCATCATCGAGGAAGTGACCGGCCGCCCGGCCGCCGAGACCCCCCAGGTCTGGACCCTTTACAAGGAGGTCCAGCGCTACTGGGACCGCGGCCTGCGCGCCCCCGACGACGTCACGGTGGTCCTGACGGACGACAACTGGGGCAACATCCGCAAGCACCCCACCGAGACCCGCCCCGGCGGCTACGGCCTGTACTACCACTTCGACTACGTCGGCGCCGGCCGCAACTACAAGTGGGTCGACACCGCCAACCTCCGCAACGTCTGGGACCAGCTCCACCAGGCGCACGCCTACGGCAACCACGGCCTGTGGGTGGCGAACGTGGGGGACCTGAAGGGTAACGAGGTCCCGACGGAGTTCTTCCTGACGTACGCCTGGAACCCGGAGGCCTGGCCCCTGGACCGACTTCAGGAGTGGGAGCACCGCTTCGCCCGCCAGAACTTCGGCCCCTCCCAGGCCTCCCGGATCGCCTCGGTCCTTGCCGCGTACGGCCACCTCCAGGCCCGCCGCAAGCCGGAGCTGCTGAACCGCCGCATCACCCTCTCGGACACGGGCCAGGTGGGCTACGACGATCAGCAGACCCCGTACTCCTTCGCACACCGCGAGCTCGAACGGGTGACGGACGAATGGCGCCGGCTGAGCCGCCGGGCGGACCGCATAGCGCGACGGCTCCCCGCCGAACTCCAGGACGCCTGGTACGAACTGGTCGGCTACGAGGTGAGCGCGACGGCGAACCTGTACGGACTGCGGCAGGCCGAGTTCACGAACCTCCTCTACGCACGGCAGGGCAGGGCGGCGACGAACGACCGCGCCACGGAGGCCGAACAGGGCCTGGCCCGCGACCTGTCCCTGGCGGACCGCTTCAACTCCTCGGTGGCGAACGGCAAATGGGCGGGCTTCCAGACCCAGCCGCACATCGACTACGGCGACGTGGACCGCTACGGCCCGAACGCGGGCTGGCAGCAGCCGGAGAAGGACGACGTGGCCCTGCCGGACGTCCTCTTCCCGGCGGTACGACGCATCGAGCCACCGCAGTCCGCCGAACTGGGCGTCTCGCTGGACGGCGCGGAGGACAGCGGCGCCTGGTGGCCGAACGGCACCGCCTCGGAGGCGAGACTCCCGGACTTCAGCCCGTACCAGACCCGCCCGCAGCAGTACGTGGAGATCTTCAACCGGGGCCGCACCCCCTTCGACTACCACGTGGAGGCCTCGGCCCCCTGGCTCCGCGTCGACCACCCGCGCGGCCGCGTCGACCAGCAGGTCCGCCTGGAGGTCCACGTCGACTGGACCCGGGCACCGGCGGGCCGGACCGAGGGCACGATGACGGTGCGGGGCGCGGGCGCGTCGGTGGTGGTGCGCTGCGCGGCGGACCGCCCCTTCCTCCGGAACCCGCGAGGCTTCGTCGAGGCCGGCGGCTACGTGGCGATCGACGCGGACCACTACGACCGCGCGGTCGGCGACTGGCGCCGGCTGCCCGGCATCGGTCGCACGGGCGCGGGTATGACCCCCTGGCCGGTGACGTCCCCCCGCCGCACACCGGGCGGTTCCTCCCCCCACCTGGAGTACGAGGTGACCTTGCTGTCCCAGCCGGAGGAGATCACGGTCTGGGCCCATGTCTCGCCCCGCAACCCCACCCTCCCGACGGGCAACCTGCGCTACGCGGTGTCCTTCGACGACGCGGTGCCCCAGTCGGTCGACATCAACGCGGGCGCGGACGACGGCCTCCTGAACATCACCTGGGCCCGCAACACCTCGGACAACATCAACCGCACCGCCACCCGCCACCGGCTTGCACTGCCCGGCGTCCACCGTCTGAAGTTCTGGATGGTGGACCCGACGGTGGTGGTGCAGCGCCTGCTGATCGACACGGGCGGCCTGCCGGAGCTGTACCTGGGGCCACTGGAGAGCCGGCGGGTGGGGTGAGCGGTGACCTGGTGGCGCCCGTCTGTCCCACCAGCCCGGGTAGGTCAGTTGGACGACGTGGACCCGTTCGCTGCGCACGACGATCCGGTGGGCGAACATCCCGTTCGGGACGGGGGCGGGATCCGGCTCCGAGCAGCACAGTTCCGCCCAGACGGTCTTGCGCGGAAAGCGTTCCTCGGCCGCCCCCCACCGGTCCGCGAGCGCGTCGACGATGACCAGCCCCCGGCCGGACTCGGCGACGTCCTCCGGGACTTGCACCTCCGGCAGCCGTTCACCGCGCGTGTCGGTGACCTCGATGCGGAGAGCGTGCCGTCACCCCCGGCACCCTCCACGTCCGCGACTCGAAGTCGACCCATGGCCCCCGCCTCGCACTGACCCCGATGGCCTGGAAGTACTTCACGGCGTATGCCTCGGCTGCGGGGTGTCACAGGGGGTAGCTAGAGTGGTAGCCGGAGCTTCGGCTTGATGAACGCACGGGGGAGGTGCCAAGTTGTCGAGCGATGGTGGGACGGACGCGCCGCTGGCGCCGTTGCTGACCGGCCTGTTCGGGCTGTCTGGTGTGGCGGGTGCCGCTGCTGGGGCGGCGGCGGACCTGGTCACCGAGCTGTCGTCCTTCACTGAGTTCAAGAAGAGAGTGGACGACCTGATCCGGGACCTCAAGGGCTCGGACGCCGGCCCGGGCAAGGTCGGGGAGGCGCGCCTTTCACGCCGTCAGTTCGGCGGCGGGGGAGGGACCTGGTCGGAGGCCGCCGGTCTCCACACGGCGTACGAGACGGTGGTCAGCGAACTGGAGACGCTGTCGAAGCTGCTGGCCGACTCCATGGAGGGCATGGCCATCGCGGTCGTGGCCTCGCACAAGGGCTACCAGAACATCGACGCGGACGTCCGCGCCCGGATGGCGGCGATCAGCGCCGAGACGACCCGGCACTACGGCGGGGCCTACGACCCGTCGCTGCCGAAGAAGCACCACGATGGCGGGACGACGCCCGAGCAGCCGGCGCAGCCGCCGGCGGGCGACGCGGGTGGCACGATCTGATGGTTGCGACGTCGACGGGGGAGGTTCGATGACCGGCAAGGGCACGCCCTTCGAGAGCATGAGCCACGAGGAGATGCTCGCGTGGCTGGACCAGGCGAACGCCGGCGAGGTGCAGGCCGCCGCCGACCGCCTGACCGCGGCCGCCAAGGAGATCCGCAAGATCGGGGAAGAGCTGAAGGTCCGCCCGCAGTGGGTGGAGTGGAAGGGCGAGGGAGCCGACGCGTTCCGCACCTGGGCAGGCGACCTGGCCAACTCCACGCTGCGACTGGGTGACTTCAGCGAGGGCGCGGGAAAGTGGCTGGGCCAGGCGTCGGACGCGATCGCCACGGCCCAGGCGTCGATCCCGCGCGACGCCAAGAGCTCCCAGGCGAACCTGGACGCGGCGATCTCGGCCCACAACGACCCGGACTCCGCCTCCGTCCGCGCGAAGTCCGCCGCCAACCTGGCCGCCTTGAAGGCCGACCAGGAGAAGGTCCGCCAGGAGGCGGCGGACCAGATGGTCAAGCTGGGGCAGTCGTACACGCAGTCCGCCACGCAGATGAACGGGCTGGAGAGGCCTAAGTTTCCGCCGCCGCCCGAGGTAATCACACCTGGCCGGGATCACGCGTCCGAGGACCTTGCTCGCCCCGGGGGTGGCACTTCCAGTCGCGTTGACAGCAGCGGTCTCGTTCCCGGTTCCAGCTCTGAACGTGCCGGAACCGTCCGAGCCGAGCATCCAGGATCAGTGAGCGCTGGCCCCGAGCTTCACACTGACTCACCGACCGTCGGCTCTACTTCCCACCACCTGCGTCCGCCGACGACTGATGTACCTGCGACGCACATCGACTCGACCGCCACACTTCCAGAGGTTCATCAGCCTCCCCACGCACCCCCTGCGGGAGGACCACCCACGACGGTCCATCCGGAAACGGGACCTCTGCCACCGACGAGTGGTCCGGTCCCGCCGATGCCCGGTGGCTCTGTACGTCTGCCTTCAGCGTCGGGCGGATCGGCGAGGCCGATTGGTGGGCGATCCGGACAGTCCGTACAGGGGCCCATTGGGCGAGCTGCGGGCCGGCAACCCACAGGAATCAGCCCTGCCCCGGGCCGTAGTCTGACCAATTCCCCCCGCACGGTCGGCCCTTCCGTTGCACGAGAGGTGCCTACCTCCGGTACAGGTGGTCGGACAGCCTCAGGGATCACGGGTGGGCGCCCTGCTGCGTCTCCCGGCATGGGTAAGGCGTCGGGGCGACTGCCTGGTGTCTCGCCCAGTGGCGAGTCTGCGGCCGGTCGCGGGTCGACCAGCCGCCTGCCGAACACGGGAGCGGTAGGTCAGCCTGCCACCCGCACTGTGGGGCCCTCCGGAGAGCGTCCTGGTGCCACGCCGCGCGAGGGGATCATCGGCGGTACGCCGCAGAGGACGGGGCGTGTTCCAGCCCGACCCGGTGCCTCCGTACCGTCCGCACCTATGCGAGGGGGCATCTCGGGCGGTGTGCCGAGTGAAACTCGTGCGCGGCGTGGTGATCGCGGCGTTCCGGGCGGACCGACCAGTCGCGCGCGGCAGCGGAATGACAAGCAGCGGGACGACCGCCGAAACGAACCGCCGACCACCGACTGACGACCAAAGGGTACGAAGAGATGCACATGCCCACCGGCAAGGGGTGGAGTACAGGAGTTCGGGCTGTGATCGCAGCAGTCGTCGGTCTGCTGCTGGTGGGCGGTGCAACAACTCAGGCTGTCGCCGACTCCACCCGCTCACAACAGTGGTTCCTTAGTGCCATGCGTGCGGAGGAGATGTGGCGGACGAGCACAGGCAAGGGCATCACCGTAGCTGTGATCGACCGGGGAGTGGACCCTCGTAACCCGGACCTGAAAGGACGGGTCCTTGCCGGACTGGACTTGGCTTCGAAGCAACCCGGTGACGAGCATACGGATATCGACGGTCACGGCACGGGAATGGCGGGGCTGATCGCCGGTACGGGTGCGTATCGTGGCGGCGAGGGCGCCTACGGTCTCGCGCCAGGTGCCAAAATTCTTCCTATCCGGATGCCCGGTATCAACGACGTAAACCCTTTCTCGGGCCCTTCCTACCTCAGTAAAGCCATCCGCTATGCGGCGGATAAGGGTGCCCAAGTGATCAACATTTCTCTGTCGTCACCCGCTCATTCATCCCAGCTCGATGCTGCGGTGAGGTACGCCCTGAGACGTGGCTCGCTCATTTTTGCAGCTACAGGTAATGCCGGGAACAAGGGAAATCCTGTTGAATACCCTGCGGCCACACCTGGCGTCGTGGGCGTGGCAGCCGTTAGCGAGGATCTCCACCGGGCGACATGGTCCACATACGGTCCGCAGGTCGATGTCGCTGCGCCTGGGGAGGACATGGTCCATGCCTGCGGCGGTAAGACAGGACTTTGCAAGTCCGAGGGCACCAGTGACGCCACCGCCCTTGCCTCCGCCAGCGCCGCCCTGATCTGGTCCGCCCACCCGAAGTGGACCAACAACCAGGTCCTCCGCGTCATGCTCAACACCATCGGCGCCCCCACGAACGGCGCCAAGCGCAACGACTCCATCGGTTACGGCATTGTGCGCCCCCGCGTAGCCCTACAGAACCCGGGCGACCCGGGCCCGGCGGACGTCTATCCGCTCCCCGACCTGGCAGCGGCGGCATCGGCATCCCCCAAGGCCACTGCCTCGACGCCGGCGAAGCGGCCCGCAGGGCAGAAGGCCGAGGCCGCCGCGTCCACCAAGAGCGACGGCGACGACAACACGCTCTGGATCGGACTGGGCGCCGGCGCGGTCGTCATCGCGGGCGGAACCGCGACGGCCTTCGTCCTCGCGAGGCGACGCCGGTCCGCGGCATGAGCAAGGACTAGGCAGTCGCGGCAGCCCTCACTACCTCGGCCTCAAGCAGTGAGCGCCTTGCGCGGCTCCACCGAATCGAAGAAACGCATCTCAACTCGTCCAGATCACAGGCCGTTTACTAAGGTGGGTGGCGGATCGACCCGTGGCGGCAAGCCTGACCTGTCTCCTCGTCCGCCGAGAAGCAAGCGGCGGTGAACGCCCTCCACGACCACATCGAGCCGGACACCAAGGCGGCGGGCCGCTGGGCGGACGACGAGACCGGCGCCGTGGTGAAGGCGTTCGACGCCAAGGACGCCACCCGCAACCAGCTCACCCGTTCCACCAGCGCGGAACGCTCGGGTGCTCGGTTCCTTGGACGCCGTCGCCACCGACGTCCGGCGCGGCCTCGGAGATGCCCGGGCGAAGGAATGGCAACGGGGCGTCTTCATGACGGCGACGAAGCAGGCCGCGACACCGCCGCCGTACGAGACCGACCCGGTCGGGCACCTTGTCACCAGTTGGTGGAACACCGTGCGCACGGGCGGGAGCGACAACAGCGCGGAAGTCTTTCAGCAACAGGGCGCCGACATGGCGGACGCCTGGGGAAAGACTCTGGGACTCGGCACCAAGACACGGGACTCGCTTCGCGAAAACGCGCTGAACGACGAGTTCAGCGCACACCGCCAAGCGCTTCGTGACCTTGCCTGACGTGGCCGGTGGTGCTGATCGCGGCGGCGACGTGACGTCACCCTCCCGAGCTCCGACCAGACCATGACGCTGGAGGAGTTCCGCACAGAGGTGGGCCCCGACTGATGGCTCAACAGCGACGGTGAGAAACAGATGTCACCCGTGACGAAGATCGGCGTCCATCGGTTGAAGCACTGACGGTTGCGGGCCGAGAGCGGCAAGGGGTGTGGGGTGGGCGTTCTGACCGATGGCTTCGGGGCGGGGGCGCTGGCCTCCTCGCCGGCCGAGAAGAGGGCGGCGGCCAGGGCCATCCACGACCACATCGAGCCGGGCACTCGCAAGGCCGGGGAATGGGCCGACGACGAGACCGGCGCGGCCGTGAAGGCGTTCGGCGCCCGGGACGGGGACGGCTGGCTGACCTCCGCGGCGCTGCGCAAGGCCCACGGGACGTGGGGCGCCCAGGTGAAGAACCTGATGGACCGGCTGGGCGCCGAGAAGGACGCGCTGCGTAGCACGAACACGGTGCTGACCGGCGCCGACCTTGCCGTCGGGTCGGAGCTGCGCCGCACCTCGGCGCTGGAACGGTACTGACGGGGGCGGCCGGGCATGCCGACGTACCACGAGATCATGAGCACGGACCTCACCGCCCTCACCAGCGCCGCCGAACGCTGGGACGGCATGGCGGCGGAGTTCGCGAAACAGGAGAAGGCCTACCGCCGGGACGTCCACGGCATCACGATCGCCCCCTCCTGGAGGGGCATGAGCGCGGAGGCGGCGCACGGGCGCTTCGGCGTCACGCTGACGGAGTTCCAGTACGCGCAGACGGAGGCGAAGGCGATCGCCTCCCTGCTCCGGGACGCCCACGTCCAGTTCACGGAGCTGAAGGCCCGGCTGACGGCGGCCCGGAAGGAAGCGCTGGCAGCCGGGATGCTGGTCTCGGACGGTGGCCGGGTGAGCGCGGATCCGGCGCGGGTGAAAGAGGCCGACGAGTCGGCCGTACGGACCTGGCAGGACCGCATCGACGCGGCGGTACGGGCGGTGACGGATGCGGACGCGGGCGTCGAGGTCGCGCTGAAGGCCGTGGTCGTCGACGCGGATCCGCTGGTCGCAGGACACGGATTCAACGGCAGGGCGGTCGGGGACGTCGAGAAGTACGAGGCGCTGGCGGCGGAGGGAGCGCTGCGGAAGCTGAGCCGCGGCGGGCACCTGTCGCAGCGGCAACTGGGCGAACTGGAGCGAGTGTTCCGTGACAACTCCGGTGACGAGGCGTTTTCCCGCACTCTGCTGGACGACCTCGGACCCGCGGGCACGATCACGCTCACGAACGAACTGAACGATCTGATCCATGCCCGGGGCGGCCCGGGATCGGGGACGTACGCGACGATCGAGTCGGGCCTGGCGAACACACTCGCTACGGCGACGAGGGACACGCACTCGGCCTGGTACCGGCACTGGCGCGCCGGCATGCGACATGCCGGCGTGGAGCACCACGCCACGGACGCGCAGGGCGTACGCCTGGACAAGGCGGTGGGCTACCAGTCCCTCGTCACCCTCATGAGCAAGGGCCACGGGTACGCGCCCAAGATGCTCGAGGACCTGACCGACGACATGATCGCGGCGGAGAGGAGCGATCCGGGCATCTGGCGGCTGAAGGGCGAGTACAGCGGCGAGCGGGGTGGCTGGTTCGCCAACGATCCGGTGGACGGCGCGCTGGGCATCATGAGCCGGGACCCGGCTACCGCCGCGCACTATCTCTCCTCGGACGCCCGTATGAAGTACCTGATGAAGGAGCGTGACTGGAACGTCGTCCTGCACGAGCACGGGGGCCCGGCGGTCAGCACGTACGCGGCCGGTCTGGACGGGGACGACCGCGCCGGCTTCGGCAGGGCCCTGCAGGCGGCTACGACCGGGATCGACCCGTCCGACAAACACGCGCGCTATGTGGCCCACACCACGCAGAACGAGGGGGTCTTCAAGTCGGCGATCGGCTACCTGGCCGAAAGGGGCGACAAGTTTCCCCCGTCCCTGCGGCAGCCCGTGGCCTCGGTTCTGGTCAACCATGGGGCGACTGTGCATGCGTCCATGAGCGAGATCGACATCTCGAAGTCTCCCCTGGACCAGGGGCAGCTCTTCGAGGTCGCCAAGCAGGTCTCGAAGGACAAGGACGCGTACGGCACGCTGAACGGGGGATTGAACCAGGCCATGGTCTCGAGCATCCACGACGACCACTCCAGTTCGACGGAACCGCTGGTCCGAGCGGGGCGAACTGTCGGCTTTCTGGAGGAGGCGCGTATCCAGGCGCAGGGCGATCCGAAGACGGCGACGTTCGCGACCAAGCCGCTGTTCGATAAAGCGATCAGTTATATTCCGGTCGCCAGTGATGACGTCCAGGCCGGATTCGACTATGTCACGGACAAGTGGTTGGCGGATGAGCAGAAGCGGCTGGACGAGCGTCAGAGCAAGAGCAACACTGATGCCTTCGAGGCAAGGAACGGCCAGCTGATGGCCCTTGCGGACGAGTGGCACAAGGTTCAGACCACGCACGGTCATGCAAACTTCGTCACCAGGTCCATGGTCGTTGAGGCTTCCGAGAGTGGCGCCGCCCAAGCCGCCGGTGTCTCAGGGAAGCAACCCACATGAGAAACTGCCTGCAGGCCACGCTGCTCAGCCTGGTCTACTTGTCGTTGGCGGCCACCGCAGTGTCTTGCACGGACTCTTCTCAGTCGCCGCCTCAAGTCATTTGCGGAACGCGTGTCGATCCGGACATCACACGTCGGTTGCTGGCGTCGGGTAGCGACTATCACGAGCTCAACAGGATTGACCGTTCTGCAGCCCTCTCGGCTCCATGCACTCTACTGTCCGGTGAAGATCCCGTGCTCAGGTTGCGCTTCTGGTGGGCTGATGGTCCAGCCGATCTCCGGTACATGGCGGAGGAGACCGGTTCGGTGTCGCATGTGACGAGCGCCCGAAAAATCAATGCATGGTACGAGGCGCTTGTCGGCACCGACGGTGCGGTTGCCGCGACTCAGTGCAACAGCGGGAAGGGCGATCATTTCGCACTCACCCTCCAATTACCCGGAGTGAAAGTAGACGACGAATCCCACCGCAAAGACATCGAAACCTTCATCCGCGCCTACTTCCCGGCCACCGTCAAAACACTGGGCTGCGGGTAGCCCCCTCAGCCGCTCGCTTCGCGATCAGGCAGGCCTGCCGGTGATCGCGGCATCGCTGGTTGTGCGACTTCGACGCGCCCACGTCCACCAGGGCGCGCAGCTCGCTCTCCGGGGACCGGTCGACGCGCCGGCCGCGGACTCACGCACGCGATGACGGGCGTACGTGCACGGTCGAGGACAGCGAATGGCGCCCGCGTCACCCCGGGTTTGACCTACGTCACCCCACGGGTACCCTCATCGACCCGATTGGCCAGCCCCCCGCCCCATATGGCAGACTGTCCGAGTTGCTCGGTCGAGTGTTGATGCTGCGCGCCTCCCGCCGGGAGGACCGGAAGCGAGTCCCACGGTACTCGTCAACCCCGCGCGGGTTGGAAGTACGGGAATCTTCCGGGAAGCGTGGGCGCGGCACCGGCCAGGCGCCCGGTGGGCCCGAGGTCCCCGGTCCGCGGTTCCGGAAGGGCCGTCGCATTCCCCGCAGGGATGTTCGAGAGATGGGACATCTGTGTCAGCGGAAGCGCGACACGCCCGACCGCGTGGGTCGGAGAAACCGAAGGCAGCAGAAGGAATCCGCCGGGTTCCAGAGCGTAAGAGAGACAGGACTACTGAGTAGCCATGGCGGGACAGAAGATCCGCATCCGGCTCAAGGCCTACGACCACGAGGTCATCGACTCCTCGGCGAAGAAGATCGTCGAGACGGTGACCCGCACTGGTGCGTCGGTCGCGGGCCCGGTGCCGCTGCCCACTGAGAAGAACGTGTACTGCGTCATCAAGTCGCCGCACAAGTACAAGGACTCGCGCGAGCACTTCGAGATGCGCACGCACAAGCGCCTGATCGACATCCTCGACCCGACCCCCAAGACCGTTGACTCTCTGATGCGACTCGACCTCCCGGCCGGTGTCGACATCGAGATCAAGCTCTGAGGCCGGTGATCTGAGAATGGCTAAGCAGATCAAGGGCATCCTGGGCGAGAAGCTCGGCATGACGCAGGTGTGGGACGAGAACAACCGTGTTGTTCCGGTCACCGTCGTCAAGGCCGGCCCGAACGTCGTCACCCAGGTTCGTACGAACGACGTCGACGGCTACGAGTCCGTGCAGATCGCCTTCGGCGAGATCGACCCGCGCAAGGTGAACAAGCCCCTCAAGGGCCACTTCGCCAAGGCCGACGTCACCCCCCGTCGTCACCTCGTTGAGATCCGCACGTCGGACGCCTCCGAGTACACGCTGGGCCAGGAGATCACCGCCGAGGTGTTCGAGGCCGGCGTGAAGGTCGACGTGACCGGCAAGAGCAAGGGCAAGGGCTTCGCCGGTGTCATGAAGCGCCACAACTTCCGTGGCCTCGGCGCCGGACACGGCACCCAGCGCAAGCACCGCTCCCCCGGTTCCATCGGTGGCTGCGCCACCCCGGGCCGTGTGTTCAAGGGCCTCCGCATGGCGGGTCGCATGGGCAACGAGCGGGTCACCACCCAGAACCTGACCGTCCACGCCGTTGACGCGGAGAAGGGTCTGCTGCTCATCAAGGGCGCGGTTCCCGGTCCGAACGGCGGCCTCGTCCTGGTCCGCACCGCGGCCAAGGGGGCCTGAGGTAACCGATGAGCACTGTTGACATCCTTTCGCCGGCGGGCGAGAAGGCCGGTTCCGTCGAGCTCCCCGCGGAGATCTTCGACGCCAAGGTCAGCGTCCCGCTGATCCACCAGGTCGTCGTCGCGCAGCTGGCTGCCGCCCGCCAGGGCACCCACAAGACCAAGACGCGTGGCGAGGTCCGCGGCGGTGGCAAGAAGCCGTACCGCCAGAAGGGCACCGGTCGCGCCCGTCAGGGTTCGACCCGCGCGCCGCAGTTCGCCGGTGGTGGCGTCGTGCACGGTCCCGTGCCGCGCGACTACTCGCAGCGCACCCCCAAGAAGATGAAGGCCGCCGCCCTGCGCGGTGCCCTCACCGACCGGGCGCGTCACAACCGCATCCACGTCGTCTCCGGCGTGGTCGAGGGCGAGAACCCCAGCACCAAGGCCGCCAAGAGCCTGTTCGGCAAGATCAGCGAGCGCAAGAACCTGCTCCTGGTCGTCGACCGCTCCGACGAGGCCGCGTGGCTGTCCGCCCGCAACCTGCCCCAGGTCCACATCCTGGAGCCGGGCCAGCTGAACACGTACGACGTTCTCGTCTCGGACGACGTGGTCTTCACCCAGGCCGCTTTCGAGTCCTTCGTCGCCGGCCCGAACAAGGCCAACGACACCGAAGGGAGCGAAGCCTGATGGCTACCCGTCACCCGAGCATTGCCTCGAAGGCCGCCAAGGCCGCCAAGGCCGCCCGCGTCGCCAAGGCGCGCCGCCACGCCACCGAGGGCAAGAACACCGTCGAGACCCCGCTGAGCAAGTCGTACACGGACCCCCGTGACGTCCTGCTGAAGCCGGTCGTCTCCGAGAAGAGCTACGCGCTCCTCGACGAGAACAAGTACACGTTCATCGTCGACCCGAACGCCAACAAGACCCAGATCAAGCAGGCCGTCCAGGCGGTCTTCGACGTCAAGGTCACCGGGGTCAACACGATCAACCGCGCCGGCAAGCGCAAGCGGACCCGCACGGGCTTCGGCCAGCGTGCCGCCACCAAGCGCGCGATCGTGACCCTCGCCGAGGGCGACCGTATCGACATCTTCGGCGGTCCGACCGCGTAAGCGGGTCGGATCGTCCGATATCGGACGAGGACTGAGAAATGGGAATCCGCAAGTACAAGCCGACTACGCCGGGCCGTCGTGGCGCCAGCGTCGCCGACTTCGTCGAGGTCACGCGGTCCACGCCGGAGAAGTCGTTGGTCCGCCCCCTGCACAGCAAGGGTGGCCGTAACAACTCCGGTCGTGTGACCGTTCGCCACCAGGGTGGCGGACACAAGCGCGCCTACCGCGTGATCGACTTCCGTCGTCACGACAAGGACGGCGTGCCGGCGAAGGTCGCGCACATCGAGTACGACCCCAACCGCACCGCGCGCATCGCGCTCCTGCACTACGCGGACGGCGAGAAGCGCTACATCCTCGCGCCGCGTGGCCTGAACCAGGGCGACCGCGTCGAGAACGGTCCCGGGGCCGACATCAAGCCGGGCAACAACCTCGCCCTGCGCAACATCCCGGTCGGTACCACGCTGCACGCCATCGAGCTGCGTCCGGGCGGCGGCGCCAAGTTCGCCCGCTCCGCCGGCGCCTCGGTGCAGCTGCTCGCGAAGGAGGGCTCCATGGCCCACCTCCGCATGCCGTCCGGTGAGATCCGCCTGGTCGACGTGCGCTGCCGCGCCACCGTCGGCGAGGTCGGCAACGCCGAGCAGAGCAACATCAACTGGGGTAAGGCCGGCCGTAAGCGGTGGCTGGGCGTCCGCCCGACCGTCCGTGGTGTCGTGATGAACCCGGTTGACCACCCGCACGGTGGTGGTGAGGGCCGGACCTCCGGTGGTCGCCACCCTGTGTCCCCGTGGGGCAAGAAGGAAGGCCGTACTCGTTCGCCCAAGAAGGCGTCGAACAAGTACATCGTCCGCCGCCGCAAGACGAACAAGAAGCGCTAAGGACGGGTTGAGATGCCTCGTAGCTTGAAGAAGGGGCCCTTCGTCGACGACCACCTGATGAAGAAGGTGGACACGCAGAACGAAGCCGGCACCAAGAACGTCATCAAGACCTGGTCCCGTCGCTCGATGATCGTCCCGGCCATGCTCGGCCACACGATCGCGGTGCACAACGGCAAGACCCACATCCCGGTGTTCGTCACCGAGTCGATGGTCGGCCACAAGCTCGGCGAGTTCTCGCCGACCCGCACCTTCCGGGGCCACGTCAAGGAAGACCGGAAGTCGAAGCGCCGCTAGTAGCGGATCGCATTCAGACACGTAAGTAACTCTGAAGGGACAACCATGGAAGCCAGGGCCCAGGCGCGGTACATCCGCGTCACGCCCATGAAGGCCCGCCGTGTGGTGGACCTCATCCGTGGCATGGACGCCACGGAGGCCCAGGCTGTTCTGCGATTCGCTCCGCAGGCAGCCTCCGTGCCCGTCGGCAAGGTGCTCGACAGCGCCATCGCCAACGCCGCGCACAACTACGACCACACCG
The DNA here is from genome assembly GCF_055572275.1 of Streptomyces sp. NPDC030798. Classification (NCBI taxonomy): domain Bacteria; kingdom Bacillati; phylum Actinomycetota; class Actinomycetes; order Kitasatosporales; family Streptomycetaceae; genus Streptomyces; species Streptomyces sp. NPDC030798. Next base: position 91,976 of record NZ_JBVIDR010000009.1, read on the forward strand.
ATGTCGACAGCCTCTTCATCTCCGAGGCCTACGTCGACGAGGGCCCGACCCTGAAGCGGTTCCGTCCGCGTGCCCAGGGCCGTGCCTACCGGATCCGCAAGCGGACCAGCCACATCACCGTGGTCGTCAGCAGCAAGGAAGGAACCCGGTAATGGGCCAGAAGGTAAACCCGCACGGGTTCCGGCTCGGTGTCACGACCGACTTCAAGTCGCGTTGGTACGCCGACAAGCTGTACAAGGACTACGTCAAGGAAGACGTCGCCATCCGTCGGATGATGACGTCCGGCATGGAGCGCGCCGGCATCTCCAAGGTGGAGATCGAGCGCACCCGTGACCGCGTTCGCGTGGACATCCACACCGCGCGTCCGGGCATCGTCATCGGCCGCCGTGGCGCCGAGGCCGACCGCATCCGCGGTGACCTCGAGAAGCTCACGGGCAAGCAGGTCCAGCTGAACATCCTCGAGGTCAAGAACCCCGAGACCGACGCTCAGCTGGTTGCCCAGGCCGTCGCCGAGCAGCTCTCCTCCCGCGTCTCCTTCCGTCGGGCCATGCGCAAGAGCATGCAGTCCGCCATGAAGGCCGGCGCCAAGGGCATCAAGATCCAGTGCGGTGGCCGCCTCGGCGGCGCCGAGATGTCCCGCTCGGAGTTCTACCGCGAGGGCCGCGTGCCCCTGCACACGCTCCGCGCGAACGTGGACTACGGCTTCTTCGAGGCCAAGACGACCTTCGGCCGCATCGGTGTGAAGGTCTGGATCTACAAGGGCGACGTCAAGAACATCGCCGAGGTCCGCGCCGAGAACGCTGCGGCCCGTGCGGGTAACCGCCCGGCCCGTGGTGGTGCCGACCGCCCGGCCCGTGGTGGCCGTGGTGGCGAGCGGCGCGGTCGCAAGCCGCAGCAGGCTGCCGGCGCCGAGGCCCCCAAGGCCGAGGCTCCCGCGTCCGCTCCGGCTGAGAGCACCGGAACGGAGGCCTGACCGACATGCTGATCCCCCGTAGGGTCAAGCACCGCAAGCAGCACCACCCCAAGCGCAGCGGCGCTGCCAAGGGTGGCACGACGGTTGCGTTCGGCGAGTACGGCATCCAGGCGCTCACCCCGGCGTACGTGACGAACCGCCAGATCGAGGCCGCTCGTATCGCCATGACCCGCCACATCAAGCGTGGCGGCAAGGTCTGGATCAACATCTACCCGGACCGTCCCCTCACCAAGAAGCCGGCCGAGACCCGCATGGGTTCCGGTAAGGGTTCTCCGGAGTGGTGGATCGCCAACGTCAAGCCCGGACGTGTGATGTTCGAGCTGTCGTACCCCAACGAGAAGATCGCCCGTGAGGCGCTCCTTCGTGCGGCCCACAAGCTGCCGATGAAGTGCCGGATCGTCAAGCGCGAGGCAGGTGAAGCGTGATGTCGGCCGGTACCAAGGCGTCCGAGCTGCGCGAGCTGGGCAACGAGGAGCTTCTGGCGAAGCTCCGCGAGGCCAAGGAAGAGCTGTTCAACCTCCGCTTCCAGGCGGCGACGGGTCAGCTCGAGAACCACGGTCGGCTGAAGGCCGTCCGTAAGGACATCGCGCGGATCTACACCCTGATGCGTGAGCGCGAGCTGGGCATCGAGACGGTGGAGAGCGCCTGATGAGCGAGAGCAACGTGACTGAGAACACCGAGGCACGCGGATTCCGCAAGACCCGTGAGGGTCTGGTCGTCAGCGACAAGATGGACAAGACCGTCGTCGTCGCCGTCGAGGACCGTGTCAAGCACGCGCTGTACGGCAAGGTCATCCGCCGTACGAACAAGCTCAAGGCCCACGACGAGCAGAACGCTGCGGGCGTCGGCGACCGCGTCCTCCTCATGGAGACCCGGCCGCTGTCCGCGACGAAGCGCTGGCGCGTCGTCGAGATCCTCGAGAAGGCCAAGTAATTCCTGCGGGGCAAACCCGCAGGTCAGTTCCGCCAGGCTCCGGGGGCCGTTGAGAGACGGCCCCCGGGGAACCGGCAGACGATCAGGAGATAGACGTGATCCAGCAGGAGTCGCGACTGCGCGTCGCCGACAACACGGGGGCGAAGGAGATCCTTTGCATCCGTGTGCTCGGTGGCTCCGGTCGCCGCTACGCGGGCATCGGTGACGTCATCGTCGCCACCGTCAAGGACGCGATCCCCGGTGGCAACGTGAAGAAGGGTGACGTCGTCAAGGCGGTCATCGTTCGCACCGTCAAGGAGCGCCGCCGTCCGGACGGCTCGTACATCCGCTTCGACGAGAACGCCGCCGTCATTCTGAAGAACGACGGCGACCCTCGCGGCACCCGCATCTTCGGCCCGGTCGGGCGTGAGCTGCGCGAGAAGAAGTTCATGAAGATCATCTCGCTGGCTCCGGAGGTGCTGTAAGCATGAAGATCAAGAAGGGCGACCTGGTCCAGGTCATCACCGGCAAGGACAAGGGCAAGCAGGGCAAGGTCATTGCCGCTTACCCGCGCGAGGAGCGCGTCCTGGTCGAGGGTGTCAACCGGGTCAAGAAGCACACCAAGGCCGGTCCGACCGCTCGCGGTTCCCAGGCCGGCGGCATCGTCACGACCGAGGCGCCGATCCACGTCTCCAACGTCCAGCTGGTCGTTGAGAAGGACGGTCAGAAGGTCGTCACGCGTGTCGGTTACCGCTTCGACGACGAAGGCAACAAGATCCGCGTTGCCAAGCGGACGGGTGAGGACATCTGATGGCTACCACCACGACTCCGCGTCTGAAGCAGAAGTACCGCGAGGAGATCGCGGGCAAGCTGCGTGACGAGTTCAAGTACGAGAACGTCATGCAGGTTCCCGGCCTCGTCAAGATCGTGGTCAACATGGGTGTCGGCGACGCCGCCCGTGACTCGAAGCTGATCGAGGGCGCGATCCGCGACCTGACCACCATCACCGGTCAGAAGCCGGCCGTCACCAAGGCCCGCAAGTCCATCGCGCAGTTCAAGCTGCGTGAGGGCCAGCCGATCGGTGCCCACGTCACGCTCCGTGGCGACCGCATGTGGGAGTTCCTGGACCGCACCCTGTCGCTCGCGCTGCCGCGCATCCGCGACTTCCGCGGCCTGTCCCCCAAGCAGTTCGACGGCCGTGGCAACTACACCTTCGGTCTCACGGAGCAGGTCATGTTCCACGAGATCGACCAGGACAAGATCGACCGTACCCGGGGCATGGACATCACCGTGGTCACCACGGCGACCAACGACGCTGAGGGCCGCGCGCTCCTTCGTCACCTCGGCTTCCCGTTCAAGGAGGCGTGAGCGAGATGGCGAAGAAGGCTCTGATTGCCAAGGCTGCTCGCAAGCCCAAGTTCGGTGTGCGTGGCTACACCCGCTGCCAGCGCTGCGGCCGTCCGCACTCCGTGTACCGCAAGTTCGGCCTGTGCCGCGTGTGCCTTCGTGAGATGGCTCACCGTGGCGAGCTGCCGGGCGTGACCAAGAGCTCCTGGTAACCCCGCATTTAGGGTTTCCGGAAGCTCTCGGTAAGCATCTGGGTCGGCAGGGGCCCTCCCTCGCATGCCTTAGGCTTGTGGGGTTGGGCGTCTGCCGCCCGTACGACTTACTACGCCGTAGGTCCACCGCGCCGCACCCGTCCCGTCTCGGATCGGGGAGAGGGATGGCGCACCAGGAAACCCCGGCGAGAGAGGCCACAGGCCAATTCATGACCATGACTGATCCGATCGCAGACATGCTGACGCGTCTGCGGAACGCGAACTCGGCGTACCACGACTCCGTGACGATGCCGGCGTCCAAGATCAAGTCTCACATCGCGGAGATCCTCCAGCAGGAGGGCTTCATCACCGGCTGGCGCGTCGAGGACGCCGAGGTCGGCAAGAACCTCACCCTCGAGCTGAAGTTCGGCCCGAACCGTGAGCGCTCCATCGCGGGCATCAAGCGGATCTCCAAGCCCGGTCTCCGGGTGTACGCGAAGTCCACCAACCTGCCGAAGGTGCTCGGCGGCCTCGGCGTGGCGATCATCTCCACGTCGCACGGGCTCCTCACCGACAAGCAGGCCGGCAAGAAGGGCGTGGGTGGGGAAGTCCTCGCCTACGTCTGGTAGCAGAAGGGAACGGAGGAAACAGCTATGTCGCGCATCGGCAAGCTCCCCATCGCGGTTCCCGCCGGCGTGGACGTCACCATCGACGGCCGCACTGTGTCGGTCAAGGGCCCCAAGGGCACGCTGACCCACACCGTCGTGGCACCGATCGACATCGCCAAGGGCGAGGACGGCACCCTGCAGGTGACCCGCCCCAACGACGAGCGTCAGAACAAGGCCCTCCACGGCCTGTCCCGCACGCTGGTGGCGAACATGATCACCGGCGTGACCCAGGGTTACGTGAAGAAGCTCGAGATCAGCGGTGTCGGTTACCGCGTGACCGCCAAGGGCGCCAACCTCGAGTTCGCGCTCGGTTACAGCCACCCGATCGTGGTCGAGGCCCCCGAGGGCATCACCTTCAAGGTGGAGACCCCGACCCGTTTCCAGGTCGAGGGCATCGACAAGCAGAAGGTCGGCGAGGTTGCGGCCAACATCCGCAAGCTGCGCAAGCCCGACCCGTACAAGGCCAAGGGCGTCAAGTACGAGGGCGAAGTCATCCGCCGCAAGGTCGGAAAGGCGGGTAAGTAAGCCATGGCATACGGGCAGAAGATCCTCAAGGGCGACGCCTACAAGCGCGCCGCGATCAAGCGCCGTCACATCCGGATCCGCAAGCGGATCAACGGTACGTCGGAGCGTCCCCGTCTGGTCGTGACCCGCTCCAACCGCCACATCGTGGCGCAGGTGATCGACGACCTGAAGGGCCACACCCTGGCGTCGGCGTCCACCCTGGACGCGTCGATCCGCGGCGGCGAGGGCGACAAGTCCGCGCAGGCCAAGCAGGTCGGCGCCCTGGTCGCCGAGCGTGCCAAGGCCGCCGGTGTCGAGGCCGTCGTGTTCGACCGTGGTGGTAACCAGTACGCCGGGCGCATCGCCGCTCTGGCGGACGCCGCCCGCGAAGCCGGGCTCAAGTTCTGAGCCGCTTGTAGCTAGCGGAAAGAGAGAGGTAATCCAATGGCTGGACCCCAGCGCCGCGGTGGCGGTGCCGGTGGCGGCGAGCGGCGGGACCGGAAGGGCCGTGACGGCGGCGCTGCTGCCGCCGAGAAGACCGCGTACGTCGAGCGCGTCGTCGCGATCAACCGTGTCGCCAAGGTTGTGAAGGGTGGTCGTCGCTTCAGCTTCACCGCGCTGGTCGTGGTGGGCGACGGTGACGGCACCGTGGGTGTCGGATACGGCAAGGCCAAGGAGGTGCCGGCCGCCATCGCCAAGGGCGTTGAGGAGGCCAAGAAGCACTTCTTCAAGGTCCCCCGGATCCAGGGCACCATCCCGCACCCCATCCAGGGTGAGAAGGCTGCCGGCGTCGTGCTGCTCAAGCCCGCGTCCCCCGGTACCGGTGTGATCGCCGGTGGTCCGGTGCGCGCCGTGCTCGAGTGCGCCGGTATCCACGACGTGCTGTCGAAGTCGCTCGGCTCCGACAACGCCATCAACATCGTGCACGCGACCGTGGAGGCCCTCAAGGGCCTGCAGCGTCCCGAGGAGATCGCGGCCCGCCGCGGTCTGCCGCTCGAGGACGTCGCCCCCGCGGCCCTGCTGCGTGCGCGTGCCGGGGTGGGTGCGTAATCATGGCGCAGCTCAAGATCACGCAGGTCAAGTCCTACATCGGCAGCAAGCAGAACCACCGTGACACCCTGCGCTCCCTTGGTCTCAAGGGCATCAACACGCAGGTCGTCAAGGAGGACCGCCCCGAGTTCCGCGGCATGGTGCACACCGTCCGCCACCTCGTGACGGTCGAGGAGGTCGACTGATCATGGCGGAGCAGAACCCGCTCAAGATCCACAACCTCCGTCCCGCCCCCGGCGCCAAGACCGCCAAGACCCGTGTCGGTCGTGGTGAGGCGTCGAAGGGTAAGACGGCCGGTCGTGGTACCAAGGGCACCAAGGCCCGCTACCAGGTTCCGGAGCGCTTCGAGGGTGGCCAGATGCCGCTCCACATGCGCCTCCCGAAGCTGAAGGGCTTCAAGAACCCGTTCAAGACCGAGTACCAGGTCGTGAACCTCGACAAGCTGGCCGCGCTGTACCCCGAGGGTGGCGAGGTCACCGTCGAGGGCCTGGTGGCCAAGGGTGCCGTTCGCAAGAACAGCCTCGTCAAGGTCCTCGGCCAGGGCGAGGTCTCCGTGGCGCTGCAGGTGACGGTCGACGCCGTCTCCGGCTCCGCCAAGGAGAAGATCACCGCCGCCGGCGGTACGGTCACCGAGCTGGTCTGAGTCTTTTCAGGACGCTCGATGACGTCGTAGACGATCCCGACCGGGGATACCCCACAATGGGGTATCCCCGGTTGGTCGTTCCAAGGGGGGCAGTGTCGCCGGTAAGGTGGCCTGCACTGTTCTTTTTCGTATTCGTCGAACCTCAAGACCGTCACCCTTGACGCAGTTGCGCGGGGGTCGCAGGAGGCACCGTGCTCACCGCGTTCGCCCGGGCGTTCAGGACGCCCGACCTGCGCAAGAAGCTGCTCTTCACGCTGGCCATCATCGTGGTCTACCGGGTCGGTACCCACGTCCCGATCCCCGGCGTCAACTACAAGGCCGTCCAGCAGTGCGTGACCGAGGCGTCCGGCAACCAGGGCCTGTTCGGTCTCGTGAACATGTTCAGCGGTGGCGCGCTGCTGCAGATCACGGTCTTCGCGCTCGGCATCATGCCGTACATCACGGCCAGCATCATTCTCCAGCTGCTGACCGTGGTCATCCCGCGTCTGGAGGCCCTGAAGAAGGAGGGCCAGGCGGGCACGACGAAGATCACGCAGTACACGCGTTATCTGACCGTGGCGCTCGCCATCCTGCAGGGCACCGGCCTGGTGGCCACCGCCCGCAGCGGCGCCCTCTTCAACGGCTGCTCGCAGGCCGCGAACATCGTCCCGGACCAGGCGATCTTCACCACCATCACCATGGTCATCTGCATGACCGCCGGTACGGCCGTCGTCATGTGGCTCGGTGAGCTGATCACCGACCGCGGCATCGGCAACGGCATGTCGATCCTGATGTTCATCTCGATCGCCGCGACCTTCCCGTCCGCCGTCTGGGCCATCAAGAAGCAGGGCACCCTGGCCGGCGGCTGGATCGAGTTCGGCACCGTCATCCTGGTCGGCCTGGTCATGGTGGCGCTCGTCGTCTTCGTCGAGCAGGCCCAGCGCCGCATCCCGGTGCAGTACGCGAAGCGCATGATCGGCCGGCGCTCCTACGGCGGTACGTCCACGTACATCCCGCTCAAGGTGAACCAGGCCGGTGTGATTCCCGTCATCTTCGCCTCCTCGCTGCTCTACATTCCGGCACTGGTGGCGCAGTTCGCGGGCGGCAACTCGGGCTGGAAGCAGTGGGTCACCCAGAATCTGACCAAGGGTGATCACCCGATTTACATCGTTTCGTACTTCTTGCTCATCGTTTTCTTCGCGTTCTTCTACGTGGCGATCTCCTTCAACCCCGAGGAAGTCGCCGACAACATGAAGAAGTATGGTGGCTTCATCCCGGGCATCCGGGCTGGCCGACCGACCGCTGAGTACCTCAGCTACGTGCTCAACCGGATCACCTGGCCGGGTTCGCTGTACCTGGGTCTGATCGCTCTCGTGCCGACAATGGCGTTGGTGGGCTTCAACGCGAACCAGAACTTCCCGTTCGGCGGGACGAGCATCCTCATCATCGTGGGTGTGGGTCTGGAGACGGTGAAGCAGATCGAGAGCCAGCTCCAGCAGCGCAATTACGAAGGGTTCCTCCGCTGATGCGTATCGTCCTCGTCGGGCCGCCTGGTGCCGGTAAGGGAACGCAAGCCGTCCGGCTCGCAGAGAAGCTGGCCGTCCCGCACATCTCCACGGGTGACCTGTTCCGGGCCAACATCAGCCGGCAGACCGAGCTGGGCAAGCTCGCGAAGTCGTACATGGACGCCGGCAACCTCGTGCCCGACGAGGTCACCATCGCGATGGCCAAGGACCGCATGGAGCAGCCGGACGCCGAGAAGGGCTTCCTGCTGGACGGCTTCCCGCGCAACGTGTCGCAGGCGGGGGCGCTGGACGAGCTGCTGGAGACCGAGGGCATCAAGCTGGACGCCGTCCTGGACCTGGAGGTCCCGGAGGAAGAGGTCGTCAAGCGGATCGCCGGCCGGCGCATCTGCCGCAACGACTCCTCCCACGTCTTCCACGTGACGTACAGCCCGCCGAAGCAGGAGGGCGTGTGCGACGTGTGCGGCGGAGAGCTGTACCAGCGCGACGACGACTCCGAGGAGACCGTCCGCAAGCGGCTGGAGGTCTACCACACGCAGACCGAGCCGATCATCGACTACTACAAGGCGCAGGGCCTGGTCGTGACGATCTCCTCCCTGGGCCCGGTGGACGAGATCACGCAGCGGGCGCTGGAGGCCCTCAAGCGGGAGAAGGCCGAACACCAGTAGAGCGCGGTCCTTCCGGCCGCGGTGCCCTCCCCGGGGCGCCGCGGCCGTACTGTTGAGTACGTACCCGACCCGACCCGAGTGACGGAGAGCGCAGGCCCCCCATGGTGCAGATCAAGAGCCCCGAGCAGATCGCGAAGATGCGTGCGGCGGGGCTGGTGGTCGCCGCGATCCACGCGGCCACCCGGGAGGCGGCGGTCCCCGGCGCCAGCACCAAGGACCTGGACGAGGTCGCCCGCAAGGTCCTCGCCGAGCACGGCGCCAAGTCGAACTTTCTCGGCTACGGCGGCTTCCCCGCCACCATCTGCACCTCCGTGAACGACGTCGTCGTCCACGGCATCCCCTCCGACGACGTCGTCCTCAAGGACGGCGACATCATCTCCATCGACTGCGGCGCGATCGTCGACGGCTGGCACGGCGACGCGGCCTACACCGCCTTCGTGGGCTCCGGTCACGCCCCGGAGCTGATCGAGCTCTCCCGGGTGACCGAGGAGTCGATGTGGGCCGGCATCGCGGCCATGAAGCAGGGCAACCGCCTGGTCGACGTCTCCCGCGCCATCGAGACGTACATCCGCCGCCAGCCGAAGCCGGGCGGCGGCAAGTACGGGATCATCGAGGACTACGGCGGCCACGGCATCGGCACCGAGATGCACATGGACCCGCACCTGCTGAACTACGTCGACCGCCGCCGCGGCAAGGGCCCGAAGCTGGTCCCCGGCTTCTGCCTCGCGATCGAGCCGATGGTCTCGCTCGGCACCCCGCGCACCGAGGTCCTCTCGGACGACTGGACGGTCATCACCACCGACGGCACCTGGTCCTCCCACTGGGAGCACTCGGTCGCCCTCACCGAACAGGGTCCCCTGGTCCTGACGGCGCCGGACGGCGGCAGGGCGAAGTTGGCGGAGCACGGCATCACGGCGGCGCCCGACCCCCTGGGCTGACGGACGGCCCGCGCCCACGGCCGCCGGTCGGAGGCCGGCGCAGCCGCTCGAAGCCTGTGAGGCGCCCGGGGCGCCGAGCCCGCGAGAGCTGCGTCGAGGAGTGGGCCGGCGGCAGGGCGAAGTCGGCGGAGCACGGCATCACGGCGGCGCCCGACCAGCTGGGCGGCGCACGGCCCGCGCATGACGATCACCCCTGCGGGGCAGACTCCCTCGATTCGTGTTTCCGGGTGCGCTGACGTAGACTGACTCGTCGGCTCTCGTGCACCCGCATGTCCGCATGCGCCCCGCAAGGGGAAGCTCGAGAGTCGATCAAGGTAGTCGATTCGAAGGGCGAAGCGTGGCCAAGAAGCAAGGTGCCATCGAGATCGAGGGCACTGTCGTCGAGTCTCTGCCGAACGCCATGTTCAAGGTCGAGCTCCAGAACGGCCACCAGGTCCTGGCACACATCAGCGGCAAGATGCGCATGCACTACATCCGCATCCTCCCTGACGACCGGGTCGTGGTGGAGCTGTCTCCGTACGACCTGACGCGTGGCCGGATCGTCTACCGGTACAAGTAGATCTTGCCCACGTCCCGTGTTCACGCGCGGGGCCGCCGGCAACTGACCCGGAGAACCTCAATCCCATGAAGGTCAAGCCGAGCGTCAAGAAGATCTGCGACAAGTGCAGGGTGATCCGCCGTCACGGTCGGGTCATGGTCATCTGCGAGAACCCGCGCCACAAGCAGCGCCAGGGCTGACGCACGACCGATCCCTCTGCATCCATCGCAGGGATTCGCGCGACGCAAGCTGAATGTTCATACGCAGAACCCGGGCGGACGAGCGTCCGCCTGACACCCCCGGTTCGGAGGCCGGGGACCCGGTCCGTACCTGATACGGCGGCCGGGAACCGGTTCTGCGGCAGACCTCCGAAGATCACCAGGAGCCATTGAATGGCACGCGTTTCCGGTGTTGACATCCCGCGCGACAAGCGCGTGGAAGTCGCCCTCACCTACGTGTTCGGCATCGGCCGGACCCTCTCCCAGCAGACGCTGGCCGAGACCGGCATCGACCCGAACACCCGCGTCCGCGACCTGACCGAAGAGCAGCTGGTCGCGATCCGCGAGTACGTCGACAACAACATCAAGACCGAGGGTGACCTCCGTCGCGAGATCCAGGCCGACATCCGCCGCAAGGTCGAGATCGGCTGCTACCAGGGTCTGCGTCACCGCCGCGGTCTGCCCGTCCGCGGCCAGCGCACCAGCACCAACGCCCGCACCCGCAAGGGCCCGCGTCGCGCCATCGCCGGCAAGAAGAAGCCGGGCAAGAAGTAGTCCGCAGCGGACACCTGTCCACGGTCTTCGCTGTAGGACCGACCACCTCCCGTAGGAGTTAAAGGATGCCCCCCAAGGGTCGTCAGGGCGCTGCCAAGAAGGTGCGCCGCAAGGAAAAGAAGAACGTCGCTCACGGCCACGCGCACATCAAGAGCACGTTCAACAACACGATCGTCTCCATCACGGACCCGTCCGGCAACGTGATCTCCTGGGCCTCCGCCGGCCACGTCGGCTTCAAGGGCTCGCGGAAGTCCACGCCGTTCGCCGCGCAGATGGCCGCCGAGTCGGCTGCCCGCCGCGCCCAGGAGCACGGCATGCGCAAGGTCGACGTGTTCGTGAAGGGCCCGGGTTCCGGTCGTGAGACCGCGATCCGCTCCCTGCAGGCCACGGGCCTCGAGGTCGGCTCCATCCAGGACGTCACCCCGACCCCGCACAACGGCTGCCGCCCGCCGAAGCGCCGCCGCGTCTGACGCAGGGGCTCACGGCGGCTCGGCTTCCGGCTGGGGGTGTGGGGGTCATCCCCCACATGTCGCAGTACGGCTGCCGCCCGCCGAAGCGCCGCCGCGTCTGACGCGCGGTCGCCTCAACGGCTGTGGTACCGGGCGGTACGGCTCTCCAGGGCCGTATCGCCCGTACCCTTGCAGTACCCGCGCTTTTCATGGGCGCGGTTTCCGTCGGACGTCAAATAGCGGGCGTCCACGAATGAAGGATCTGATCCACACATGCTGATCGCTCAGCGTCCCTCGTTGACCGAAGAGGTCGTCGACGAGTTCCGCTCCCGGTTCGTGATCGAGCCGCTGGAGCCGGGCTTCGGCTACACCCTCGGCAACTCGCTCCGCCGCACCCTCCTGTCGTCGATCCCCGGTGCCGCTGTCACCAGCATCCGCATCGACGGCGTCCTGCACGAGTTCACCACCGTGCCGGGCGTCAAGGAGGACGTCACCGACCTGATCCTCAACATCAAGCAGCTGGTCGTCTCCTCGGAGCACGACGAGCCGGTCGTGATGTACCTGCGCAAGCAGGGCCCGGGTCTGGTCACCGCCGCCGACATCGCGCCCCCGGCCGGTGTCGAGGTGCACAACCCCGACCTGGTCCTCGCCACGCTCAACGGCAAGGGCAAGCTGGAGATGGAGCTGACGGTCGAGCGCGGCCGCGGTTACGTCTCCGCCGTGCAGAACAAGCAGGTGGGCCAGGAGATCGGCCGTATCCCGGTCGACTCCATCTACAGCCCGGTGCTGAAGGTCACGTACAAGGTCGAGGCCACCCGTGTCGAGCAGCGCACCGACTTCGACAAGCTGATCGTCGACGTCGAGACCAAGCAGGCGATGCGTCCGCGTGACGCCATGGCCTCCGCCGGCAAGACCCTGGTCGAGCTGTTCGGTCTCGCCCGCGAGCTGAACATCGACGCCGAGGGCATCGACATGGGCCCGTCCCCGACGGACGCCGCCCTTGCCGCCGACCTGGCGCTGCCGATCGAGGAGCTGGAGCTCACCGTCCGCTCCTACAACTGCCTCAAGCGCGAGGGCATCCACTCCGTGGGTGAGCTCGTGGCGCGCTCCGAGGCCGACCTCCTGGACATCCGCAACTTCGGTGCGAAGTCCATCGACGAGGTCAAGGCGAAGCTGGCCGGCATGGGCCTGGCCCTGAAGGACAGCCCGCCCGGATTCGACCCCACGGCCGCTGCCGACGCCTTCGGCGCCGACGACGACGCGGACGCGGGTTTCGTGGAGACCGAGCAGTACTGATCAGTACTTGATCGGTTGTTGCCGGTGAGCATCCGCTCATCGGGTTCCTGACCCCGGTACCTGATACGGCCGGGGCAGACACACAGGAGAAGAACCATGCCGAAGCCCACCAAGGGTGCCCGTCTGGGCGGCAGCGCCGCGCACGAGAAGCTGCTCCTCGCCAACCTGGCGAAGAGCCTCTTCGAGCACGGCCGCATCACCACCACCGAGGCGAAGGCCCGCCGCCTGCGCCCGTACGCCGAGCGTCTGATCACCAAGGCGAAGAAGGGCGACCTTCACAACCGCCGTCAGGTGCTCCAGGTCATCACGGACAAGGGCGTCGTCCACACGCTCTTCACCGAGATCGGCCCGCGGTACGAGAACCGTCCCGGTGGCTACACCCGCATCACCAAGATCGGTAACCGCCGTGGCGACAACGCGCCCATGGCCGTCATCGAGCTGGTCGAGGCGCTGACGGTGCAGCAGAAGGCCGTGGGTGAGGCCGAGGCCGCCACCAAGCGCGCGGTCAAGGAGGCCGACGAGGCCAAGGCCGAGGAGACCAAGGTCGAGGAGACCGAGGCCGCCGAGGCTCCCGCCGAGGAGGCTGCCGAGGAGTCCAAGGACGCCTGAGGCCCTGCCTGACGCGGGAAGCGGGTTCGCCCTTCGGGGCGGGCCCGCTTTCGCGTTTCTTCGATCAGCAGCGCCCTGAGAGGATTCCCCCGTGAGTGATGAAGTACAGCCCGGGTACGTCCGTGTCCGCCTCGACGTCTCCTACGACGGCACCGACTTCCACGGCTGGGCCAAGCAGGCCGGCGGGAAGCGGACCGTGCAGGGCGAGATCGAGGACGCCCTGCGCACGGTGACGCGGTCACGGGAGACGTACGAGCTGACCGTCGCCGGACGGACCGACGCCGGGGTGCACGCGCGCGGGCAGGTGGCCCACGTCGACCTGCCCGAGGGAGTCTGGCGCGAACACAACCAGAAGCTGCTCAAGCGCCTCGCGGGGCGGTTGCCGAAGGATGTGCGGGTGTGGGCCCTCAGGCCGGCGCCGAGCGGGTTCAACGCCCGTTTCTCCGCCGTCTGGCGCCGGTACGCCTACCGGGTCACCGACAACCCCGGCGGTGTCGACCCGATCCTGCGCAACCACGTCCTGTGGCACGACTGGCCGCTCGACGTCGACGCCATGAACGAGGCGGCGCGGCACCTGCTCGGCGAGCACGACTTCGCCGCCTACTGCAAGAAGCGCGAGGGGGCGACGACGATCCGGACCCTGCAGGAGCTGAGCCTGGCGCGGGGCGACGACGGGATCATCACGGCCACCGTCCGCGCCGACGCGTTCTGCCACAACATGGTGCGCTCGCTGATCGGCGCGCTGCTGTTCGTCGGGGACGGGCACCGGGACCCTCAGTGGCCCGGGAAGGTGCTGGCCGCCGGGGTGCGCGACTCGGCCGTGCATGTCGTACGACCGCACGGGCTGACCCTGGAGGAGGTCGGCTACCCCGCCGACGAGCTGCTGGCCGCGCGCACCAAGGAGGCGCGGAACAAGCGCTCGCTTCCGCCGGCGGGGTGCTGCTGAGCGGACCTACTGCTCGGCGGCCGCCGAGGCCTGGGCCTGGCCGCGGCGGTAGATCTGGTCGAAGGTGAACTTCTGCAGGTCGTTGCCGACGGCGAAGACCTTCGTGTCCTTCTTCGTGACGTTCTTGCCGTCGGTGAAGCCGACGATCGTGAAGTAGCCGTAGCGGCCGACGGCGTTGCGGGTCGAGAAGCAGATCGCGCCGTCGCAGAACGGCTTGACGCCCTTGCCGGACAGGGAGCGCACGATGCTCTTGTCGTCGGTCTGGGACTTGGCCTTCGTCGCCTGGGCCTGGGTGTCGAAGAGGGCGACGCCGACGGTGACCGCGATCCCGCCCTTGGTGTAGGTGGCGCGCATCAGGCGGGTGCAGCCGTTGGCGGTGAGGACCTTGGGCAGGGTGGCGTCGGCGGCGGAGGCGCAGTTCGTGGTGTCGGCCGTGGCGCCCTTCTTGTACACCGTGCCGTTCATGGTCAGCTGGGTGCCCGGGAAGAGGGTCTCCGGGCTCAGCGGCGCGGTGTCCTTCTTCACGCTGGCTATGAAGTCCCTGGGGTCCAGCGGCGGCGGCGCGCTGGTGGGCGCGAAGGACGGCGCGGTGGCCGAGCCGCTGGGCAGGGCCCCGCTGGCGGGCAGGTTGGTGGGCTTGTTCGAGGCGTGGTTGTCGCTGTTCGCGGACACGACGGCCATCGCGACGGCGGTGCCGACCGCGACCGTGGCGACCACGCCCCCACCGACGAACAGCAGCTTGCGGCGCTTGTTCCGCGTCTCCGAGGCCTCGGCCAGCGCGGCCCAGTCCGGTGACCCGTCGCTGCCGCCGCTGCTCCAGGGCTGCTGGGAACTCGGTTTCCAGGGATCCCACTGAGACTGGGGTCCCCCCTGCCCGTAACTCATGGGGCGCATCTTAGACGGGGGGCGGGGGGTGCTGGAGTGCGAGCGGCGGCATGCCTCGTTTTGACCGGTCCGGGGGCGCCCGGGTAACCTGCTTCTTCGTTGTGTATTGGCTTGCTCATTCTCACGGGACGGGCCCTTACACCGGTCCACCGGGCCGATGACCAGCGACCAGCACGCGGTTTGCGTCACCGCGGTGCGGTCAAGGCTGTCGTGATCGTTTCGGTGACCTGTTCAGGACCATTCACTCGAAGCGAAGGCTACGAACCGTGCGTACGTACAGCCCCAAGCCCGGCGATGTGACGCGCCAGTGGCACGTCATCGACGCTCAGGACGTTGTCCTGGGCCGTCTCGCCACCACCGCTGCCACTCTTCTGCGGGGCAAGCACAAGCCGATCTACGCGCCGCACGTCGACGCTGGTGACTTCGTCATCATCATCAACGCCGACAAGGTGCACCTCTCCGGCAACAAGCGGACCCAGAAGATGGCGTACCGCCACTCCGGCTACCCGGGCGGTCTGCGCTCCGTCCGCTACGACGAGCTGCTGGACAAGAACCCGGAGAAGGCCATCGAGAAGGCCGTCAAGGGCATGCTCCCCAAGAACTCCCTGGGCCGTCAGATGCTCTCGAAGCTGAAGGTCTACAAGGGTGACCAGCACCCGCACGCTGCCCAGCAGCCGGTGCCGTTCGAGATCACCCAGGTCGCGCAGTAAGTCCGGCCACCCCCTAAGACTGAAGAGAATCTGAGGAGAATCGTGGCCGAGACCACTGCCGAGCAGCCGCTCGAAGAGCTTGACATCGACAGCTACACCACGGAGTCGGACGTCCCCGTCGAGGGCGAGTACACCTCCGAGTCCCTGGCCTCCCGCTTCGGCGAGCCCCAGCCGGCCGCCGGCCTGGGTCGCCGCAAGAACGCCATCGCCCGCGTCCGGATCGTCCCGGGCACCGGCAAGTGGAAGATCAACGGTCGCACCCTCGAGGACTACTTCCCGAACAAGGTGCACCAGCAGGAAGTCAACGAGCCCTTCAAGGTGCTCGAGCTCGAGGGCCGTTACGACGTCATCGCCCGCATCGCCGGTGGCGGTGTCTCCGGTCAGGCCGGTGCGCTCCGTCTCGGTGTCGCCCGCGCGCTGAACGAGGCCGACGTGGACAACAACCGCGGCCCGCTGAAGAAGGCCGGCTTCCTCAAGCGCGACGACCGCGCGGTCGAGCGCAAGAAGGCCGGTCTGAAGAAGGCCCGCAAGGCCCCGCAGTACAGCAAGCGCTAATCAGCAGCTGCCTGCACGTACTCCGAACGCCCCGGCGGCACGCCACTGTGCCACCGGGGCGTTCGTTTATCACAGGACTTGGGCGTATAACGGCACAAGGTGCTCAGAGGCTGGTGTGATGGGATGCCCGGCCGCGCACGAACTGATGCTTCCTCAGGAGGACAAGTGGGACGACTCTTCGGCACGGACGGCGTGCGCGGTGTCGCCAACGCGGACCTGACCGCCGAGATGGCGCTCGGCCTGTCCGTCGCGGCGGCGCACGTGCTGGCCGAGGCGGGCACGTTCGCGGGCCACCGGCCGAAGGCCGTGGTCGGGCGGGACCCGCGCGCGTCCGGGGAGTTCCTGGAGGCCGCCGTCGTGGCGGGTCTGGCGAGCGCGGGCGTGGACGTGCTGCGGGTCGGCGTGCTGCCGACGCCCGCGGTGGCGTTCCTGACCGGCTCGCTCGGCGCGGACCTCGGTGTGATGCTCTCCGCGAGCCACAACGCCATGCCGGACAACGGCGTCAAGTTCTTCGCCCGCGGCGGCCACAAACTCGCCGACGAGCTCGAGGACCGCATCGAGGCCGTCTACGAGTCCCACCGCCACGGCGAGCCCTGGGAGCGGCCCACCGGTGCCGGGGTCGGCCGGGTGCGGTCCTACGACGAGGGCTTCGAGGACTACGTCGGCCATCTCCTCGGCGCGCTGCCGAACCGGCTGGACGGGCTGACGGTCGTCCTCGACGAGGCGCACGGCGCGGCCTCGGGTGTCTCTCCCGAAACGTTCCGGCGGGCCGGTGCCCAGGTCGTCACGATCGGCGCCGAACCCGACGGTCTCAACATCAACGACGGCTGCGGCTCCACGCACCTGGACAAGCTGAAGGCCGCCGTCGTCGAGCACGGCGCCGACTTCGGCATCGCGCACGACGGCGACGCCGACCGCTGCCTGGCCGTGGACCACACCGGCGAGGAGGTCGACGGCGACCAGATCCTCTCCGTGCTCGCGCTGGCCCTGCGGGAGCGGTCCGTGCTGCGCGCCGACACCGTCGTCGCCACGGTGATGTCCAACCTGGGCTTCAAGCTGGCCATGGAGCGGGCCGGGATCCGGCTCGTGCAGACCGCGGTCGGCGACCGGTACGTGCTGGAGGAGATGAAGGAGCACGGCTACGCCCTGGGCGGCGAGCAGTCCGGGCACGTCATCATCCTCGACCACGCGACCACCGGCGACGGCACGCTGACCGGCCTGCTGCTGGCGGCCCGGGTCGCCGAGACCGGCCGTACGCTGCGCGAGCTGGCGTCCGTCATGGAGCGGCTGCCGCAGGTCCTGATCAACGTGCCGGACGTGGACAAGTCCCGGGTCGGCACGTCGGCCGACCTCGCCGCCGCCGTCACCGAGGCGGAGCGGGAGCTGGGGCAGACCGGCCGGGTGCTGCTGCGTCCCTCCGGGACCGAGCCGCTGGTACGGGTGATGGTCGAGGCGGCGGACATCGAGCAGGCGCGGTCCGTGGCCGGACGCCTGGCCGACGCGGTGAAGTCGGCGCTGGGCTAGGTCCTCTCCGGCTGCTGAGGCCCGCGCGTCACCCGAACGAATGCGACAGAGAGCGCACGACCGACAGCTGACTGTTCACTTTGGTCGAGGGGGTTCCCGCCTCGACGGAAGAGAGAACCACAGCATGAAGATCGTGAGCATGATGAAGCGGGCGGCCGGTCCGGCCCTGGTCGCGGGTCTCGTCGCCGCCTCGACCGCCACGCCGGCCGCCGCTGCCGCCGCGCAGACGCCGGGCTCCACCGCGTTCCGCATCTTCGGCGGCCTCGTCGGGCTGCAGGCGCGGGCCGGGGTGGCGAACACGGTGACGGCGACGGTTTCCGGTACCCATCTGATCCTCAGCGACACCACGGGCATCGCGGTCGGCCCGGGCTGCACCCGGGTCTCCGCCACCAGCGCCGACTGCGGCCCTGTCGCCACGGCGACCCGGCTGGCCGTGGCGCTGGGCGACGGCAACGACTCCTTCGACGGCTCCACGGTCCCGGTCAACACCACCGTCGACGCCGGCACGGGCACCGACAAGGTGAGGACCAACGGCGGCAACGACGTGATCGGGGTGGAGGACAGCGCCGGCGGTGACACGGTGGACTGCGGCGGTCAGCTGCCCGGCGGTGTCGACACGGTGTTCGCCGACCCCGGCGACACCGTCACCGGCTGCGAGAGGGTGTTCTAGAGGCCGTCGGCCGTGGCCGTACGCTCGCGCTGTCTGGCCCACAGCCACTTCTGGGCCAGCAGCGTCAGGGTCCCGGCCAGGACGATGCCCAGCAGGTTCAGCAGGAGTTGGTTCGTCGAGCCGACGGTCTGGGCGGTGTCGCCGTAGGCCAGCGCCACGGCCGCGTTGGCGGCGGCAGGGACCGTCGTCACGGAGATCGCCACGCCCACCAGCGCGCCCGACTTCGCCGAGGTGAGCGACAGGGTGCCGGCGATGCCGGCCAGGACCGCCACGACGAACGAGAACGCGTCCGGGGCGTACACGAAGGCGGTGTTGGGCCGCTTGCCCTCCAGGGCGGACCGGTGGAACAGGCCGATGGCGTCCATGAACAGGGTGAAGCCGACGGTCACCGCCATCGCCAGCGCGAAGCCGACGAGCAGCGCGGTCAGCGAGCGCAGGGCGAGGCGCGGGTGCCGTCGCACCAGGGCCGTGCAGAAGCCGGCCAGCGGGCCGAACTCCGGGCCCACCGCCATCGCGCCCACGATGAGGACGGCGTTGTCCAGCACCACACCGCAGGCCGCGATCATCGTCGCCAGCGTGATGAAGGCGACGTAGGTGACGGAGAGCGTGGACTCCTCGTGCGTGGCGTCCGTCAGGCCCTCCCACAGCACCGCGTCCGCGCCCTCGCCCGGCGCCTCCTCCTCCGCCTTGTCGGCGCGCCGGGACAGCGAGAGGTCGATGTTCTCGACGGCGATCGCACCGGTCTCGTCGAGCCCCAGCCGCCGCAGCCCGGCGATGAGTTCGTCGGCCGCCTCGCGGGCCACGTCGCACATCACCACGTCACCTACGGGATTGCGGGCGGTCCCCGGCAGCACCACGAGGTGGGTGGTGCCGACGGTCTTCTCGATCAGACGGACCACCTCCTCCGTCCGGTCGGCGGGGGTGATCAGGCGCAGATGCAGCATGACGTCTTTTCTAACAGCGGGCGCTTTCCCGCGGGGAGCCTAGAGCTTGCGCAGCCTCAGTCGCTGCACCTTGTGGTCGGGTCCCTTGCGCAGGATGAGGGTGGCGCGGCCGCGGGTGGGGGCGATGTTCTCGACGAGGTTCGGCTTGTTGATCGTGCGCCAGAGCGTGCGCGCGTAGTCGACGGCCTCCTCCTCGGAGACCTGCGTGTACTTCCGGAAGTAGGAGTTCGGGTTCTGGAAGGCCGTCTGGCGCAGCTTCTTGAAGCGGTTGAGGTACCAGCGCTCGATGTCCTCGGCGGAGGCGTCGACGTACACGCTGAAGTCGAAGTAGTCCGCCAGACCGACCCGGGTACGGCCGTCCTTGCCGGGCAGGGCGGGCTGCAGGACGTTGAGCCCCTCGACGATGAGGATGTCGGGCCGCCGGACGGTGAGCCGCTCGTCGGGGACGATGTCGTAGATGAGGTGGGAGTAGACCGGCGCCGTCACCTCGCCCTTGCCGGCCTTGATGTCGGCGACGAACCGGGTCAGCGCCCGGCGGTCGTACGACTCCGGGAACCCCTTGCGCGACATCAGCCCCCGGGCCTGGAGCTCCTTCGTCGGCAGCAGGAAGCCGTCGGTGGTGACCAGCTCGACGCGCGGGTGCTCGGGCCAGCGGGACAGGAGGGCCTGCAGAAGCCGGGAGACGGTGGACTTGCCGCAGGCCACGGAGCCGGCGACGCCTATGACGAACGGGGTGCCGGACTGCGAGCCCTGCTCACCGAGGAAGGTGTTCAGCGCCCCGCGCAGGCCGTCCGTGGCGCCGACGTAGAGGTTGAGCAGGCGGGAGAGCGGGAGGTAGATGTCCCGTACCTCGTCGAGGTCGATGACGTCGCCGAGACCGCGCAGCTTCTCGACCTCCTCGGCGGTCAGCGGCAGCGGCGTCTTGTCCCGCAGCGCGCTCCACTCGGCACGGGTGAGATCGACGTAGGGAGTCGCCTCCGGCCTGGGCCGGTGGGCGCTCCTGGGCATCGAGGAGACCGGTTGGATCACAGTCCATTGTTAACGGAGTTTGAAGGGGGTGGCGGGTGGGGTGCGTCACCTTCGCCGGCCGTCGCGGTGAGGGCACGAGAAAGGCCCCGCCGGTCCGCGGCCTTTCGGCTCGGCTTCGGCGGGGCCCGTGCCCCGTGGGACTGGCAGGCTCTATCCGACGTTGAGGTTGTCGTCCACCAGGAACTCCGGGTAGCCGAAGCGCTCACCGAGGGCGGTGAAGGCTTCGCAGCGGTCCTCCTCGACGGCCACGAAGTACTCCTTCATGGCCCGCAGAAACAGACGGAACCCCAGATCCGCGCAGGCCTCGGTGACGACCCGTTCCAGCGCGGGGACCAGACCGGGCAGCGAGCCGTCGGTGGCGGCCCGCTCCAGGCCGTCGGCGACGGCGCCGATCTGCTCCAGGACAGCCCTGCGCAGCTCCGCGTCCGTCACCGGGTGCGGCGCGGGCGGGACGAACGCGGTGTCGACCTCACGGATGCTCGCGATCCACGTCTGCTCGATCAGCGCCAGCCACTGCCTCCCGGTCAGGCCGTGAGCCGCTGGGTCGAAATACCCCTTCGTGGCTCCCAGCCATACGGTGCGGACCACCTCGTCCGGCAGCGCGGAGGCCAGGAGCCTCCGTGCGTCCTCGCCGATCTGCAGGGCGATCGCGCGGTGCACCGTGCCGACAGCTCCCTGGACCAGGCCCAGCTGTGCATCCAGAGGACTCGGGGGCACGAACCGGGTGTAGTCCTTTTCGGACAGCCACGACGGGTGTGCCGACTTCGACGCGAGCCAACTGAGCCCGACGTCGAGGATGAACGCGTCGTCGCCGGTGGGCCCGGCCGGTTCGCCCTGTGCTGTCATCACGGTCATCTTCTCACTCCGGGTAGGACGTGTAGACGACGTACCTGCTGGGCTTGTGCTTGCCCGCGTACTTGAGGTAGACGGCGACCGTGTTTCCGGTGCGCTCACCTTGCACGCCGTCCTTGACCCAGACGCGGCCGAGGGACCCCTTGTCCCGCAGCTGCCATTTGAAGTCGAGCAGGTCGTGGCGAGGATCGAACCCCGGGTTGTGGGACTGCTCCTTGAGCCACTTGTCCAGCCGCTTCACGTTGCTCGGCTTCTTGATCCAGGCGTTGAACGCCGCCTGGACACTCTCAACAGCCGTCGCCTCGTCGTTCCACCTGCTGGCCCTGCCCTTCTTCTCGGCGTCGGCCGCCATCTTGGCGTCGTCGGGCTCCACATGATCTCTGAGGGTGTGGGCCTCCTCGACGCCCTCGTCCGCCACCAGGTTCAGGCAGTTGTGGACGAGCACGTCCAGGGAGTGTCCACCCTGCGGGCGGACGTAGAAGGTGTGCGGACCGTCGACGGTCAGGTCGTAGACCGAACGCGGGGCCAGCCCGGGCTGGTCACGCAGAGCAGTCACGGACTGCAGGGATCCGTCCGCGGTACGGAGCCGGTCGCCCACGCGCAGGTCCGACACGTGCACCCAGCCGTCCCCTGCCACGTACACCCGGTGTCCGGTCGTGCTCGTCAGAGTGCCGCCGCCGGCCAGCGAGACGTCGACCAGGTGCTCCGTGCGGTGCCGGAAGGTGTCGGTGACCGGCTCGGGCCGTGCCTTGCCGGAAGCAGGGTCGGTGGCCTGCACCAGGTCACCGACTCGAACGTCCACGATCGGCTTGCGCGTACCGTCGGCCATCAGTACCCGGGTGTCACCGGGGAAACTGTTCGTCTCACACGCGGTCACGGCCTCTTCGTAGGTCTGGACCTCCCTCTCGAGCGCGGCGACCGTCGCGGCGTCGACGCCCTTGAGGGATTTGAGTGCCGCGAGCGCGTCCCGGACGCCGATGCCGGTGACGAACGCGGCGTCCACGGCGCGCAGTGCTTCCGCGATGGGTCGGATGATCTTGCCGGCGAACAGGCTCGCGACGTCCAGGGATGCCCAGGCGCATCCGCTCCAGCTTCCGCTCTCAAACCCGGAAGAGAACTTCTGCGCGCACTTGATCCAGCTGCCGAAGAGGATGTCGATGGGATCGACGCCGTCCTGCCACTCGGCGATCGTGATGTTGTGCGTGACCTCCTGGGACAGTTCGTCGGTCTTGACCTGGCCGAGATACGTCGTGGCGGCGGTCGGACACATGAGCTTCTGCGGGTCGATGCCCTCGGCGCTGCACAGGTACAGGTCGAGGACGGCCTTGTACTTGATCTTCGTGGTGATCGTGCAGTTGCCTCGGTAGGCGACGTGGTTCCACCAGTGGTCGCAGCCGTCGGTCTTCTTGACGACCTCCGGGTCGCCGGTCTTCTCGATGTGGTCGATGACGTAGAAGACGTTGCCGATCGAGTGGCCGTTCTCGTCGGGAACGGTTCCGTCGTTGATCTGCTTGCCCTTGGCCGCCTTCTCCGCCCGGTCGGCTGCTTCCTGGGCCTCCTTGGCGTACTTGTCGGCGTCCTTGGCGGCCTGTTCGGCCTCGGTGGCGGCTGCGTCGGCGCGGTTGGCGGCGGCGCGGGCGTCCTTGGCGTCCTGTTCGGCCTGGGCGGCGGCGGAGCGGGCCGCTTCGGCGTCGAGTGCGGCGGCGTCGGCGGAGTCGCGGGCGTCCTTGGCGTAGCCCTCGGCGTTGCCGGCTGCCTTGTCGGCGGCTGCCGCGTCGTCGGCGGCCTGCTTGTCGTACTCGATGGTGCGGGCCAGGGAGGACTGCGCCGCAGCGGCGGCCTTCGCGGCGTCCGCCGCGTAGCCGAGGGCCTCCTTGGAGTAGGTACGGGCGTCGGCCGCGTACCGGGCGGCGTTGGCCGCGTGCTGGTAGGCCTCCTTGGCGTCGCCCTTCGCCTGGTCGGCGAGGTTCTGGGCCGCTTGCGCCTCGGCTGCCGCGTTCTTCGCGTGCGCGTCGGCGACCGCCTGCTGCTGGTCCGCGATGGACTTCGAGGCCTGGCCGGTCAGCACGACCAGGCCGGCGGCCGAGTCGGTGTCGACGTACGGCGAGCCCAGCTGGATCGCGTCGTTGGCGGGGTTGGCGACCTGCTTGGCCGCCTCTCCGGCGTCCACGGCCGCCTGGGCGGTGACGTGGGCGAAGCCAGCCGCCTTCGCCGCGGCGGCGAGTGCCTTGCCGGCTTCCTTGTTCGCCGCGTCGGCCTGTGCCTTGGCGTCCTTGGCGTGCTGCTCGGCCTCGTCGGCGAGCTTGACGGCCGTCTTGGCCTCGGCGGCGGCGTCCTGTGAGGCCTTGATGGCGTCGGCGGCGGCGCTGGTGGCGGTCTTGACGGCCGCGTCGGCCTTCAGCTTGTCGGCCTGGGCGGCGTCCGCGTCGGAGCGGGCCCGCTTGGCGGCCGCCTCGGCGCGAGTCGCGGCGGCGTCGGCGTCGGCGGCTGCCTGGGTGGCCGCGTCCGCCTCGGAGCGGGCCTTCTTGGCCGCGGCCTCGGCGTCGTCGGCGTGCTGATCGGCCTCGTTGGCGGCGGCGCGGGCCGCGTCGGCCGCGTCGCCGGCATCGAGCTTGTCCGCGTAGGCGTCCTTGGCGTCGGCCTTCGCGCGGGCCGCGTCCGCCTTCTGCTCGGCGTCCCAGGCGTCGTCACGCATGGCCTTGGCGTGGTCCTTGGCCTTGACCGCGTCGTCGCGCTTGCCCTCGGCGGTCTTCTCGGCGTCCTCGGCCTTGGCCTTGGCGTCCTTGGCCTTCGCCGCCTGGTCCTCGGCGTTCTTCCGATGCTCGGCGGCCTCGGCCTGCTTGGCGGCGGCCGTCTCCTTCTCCGCCTTGGCCGTCTTCTCCTCGGCCTCGGCGGCGAGCCGCTTGGCGTGGGCGTCGGCCGCGGCGGCCTTGGCGTCGCCCTCGGCCTTCAGGGCGTCGGCGAGCTTGGCCTCGGCGGTCTCCTTGTCCTTCTTGGCGTTGTCGCGGTGCACCTTCGCCGCGTCCGCCGCCGCCTTGGCCTGCAGCTCGGCCGTCTTCGCGGCCTCCTTGCGGAACTCGGCCTTGGACTGGGCGGCCTGGGCCAGCGCCCGCTGGGCGATGGTCTCGCTGTCGCCGGCGGAGGCGCGGGTCGCAGCCTCGGCGGTCTCACCCGCCTTCTCCAGCGCCTGCAGCGCGGCCACCGCGCCCTGGGTGACCTGGTCCTTCTGCTGGCCGACCAGCAGACCCCGGCCCCTGGGGGCACCGTTGGTGTCGGCGATGCCGTAGGCGGCCTGAATGGCCGTGTTCGAGGTGGTCGCCGCCTTCTGGGCAGCGGTGAGCTGCGTCTTGAGGGCGGTGAGTTGTGTCTTCGCGGCCGCCTGGGCATTCGTGATGCCCTTCTTGGCCTTGTCGAACTGGGCCTTGTCCGGGTAGTCCAGCTTGTCGTCGCCGGTGTGGCCCTTCGGCACGATCCGCAGCTTCTGCGCGTTGGAGCCGTTGCACGTGTAGAGCTGGGCGTCCTTGCCGTTGTCGAAGGTGGCCAGGTTCAGGCACTTGTTCGTAGCGGCATTGCGCAGCTCGCCGGCGGCCCGGACGTCGAACGTCCACTGCTGCGCTTTGC
This sequence comes from Streptomyces sp. NPDC030798, assembly GCF_055572275.1. Lineage (NCBI taxonomy): Bacteria > Bacillati > Actinomycetota > Actinomycetes > Kitasatosporales > Streptomycetaceae > Streptomyces > Streptomyces sp. NPDC030798. The sequence goes on from NZ_JBVIDR010000009.1 coordinate 116,773, forward strand.
TGCTGCCGCAGCTCTGGATCTGGATCTTCGTGCCGTTGGCGTTGGTGCCGTTCGCCACCTCCAGGCATTTCTGGGAGTTGACGTTCAGCAGCGTGTAGCCACCGTCGTAGGAGCCCCACAGCTGCCAGCGCTGCGCGGCGCTGCTGTTGCAGGTGTAGATCTGGACCGGGGTGCCGTTGGTCTTCCCGGCGCCCTGGACGTCCAGGCACTTGCCCGTGGCGCCCGGTACCTGGATCTCCAGCGGGGCGTCACCGATCCAGCCGATGCCGCCGGAACTCCAGTAGTCCTGCCAGCGCGTGAGGTGGTCGGCGGTCCAGGACTGGGCGAGCAGTTCGCCCATGGCCGTGGCGCCGGCGGTCAGGGCCTTGGTGGCGTCCTTGTTCGCGTCCAGGATCTGGGTGCGCTGCGTCGCCTGGGAGGCGATCTCCTGCTGCCACTCGGCCGACGCGGCAGCCACCTCCTTGCCCAGCACCCGGTTGGGGTCCACCGGACCACGCCAGGCACATGCCGCGAAGCGGGACTTCAGGTCCTCCACGCCCAGCCGGAACTCGAGACTGCCGGGCTCCGGAGCGCTGCGCGCGAATCCGCCCGAGCTGAGGAAGAGACGGGCGTTGTCGGCGCCCGTGGGTTCCATGGACCAGTTGACCAGGTGATCCCACGCCTGGTGCTCCTCGTAGTCCCGGTTCCAGTCGGTCGAGGTGGCGGCGTCCGGGTCCTTGCCGTACAGGGGCGTGCCGAGTTCCTTGACGGCCTTGACCGTGGCCTCGTCGGCCTTCGGGGTCGGGTCGTCGTAGAAGGTGCCCTCACTCCTCCACCACTGCTCTCCCGACCACTGCGGCAGGCCCGTCCGGTCGAAGAAGTCGCCGCCCTCCTCGGGGGAGGACGGCGGCCACTCGAACCCCGTGACCGTGAACCCACCGGGTGTGGCCAGACCGCTGAGCGGGGCCTTCCAGGCGTCGCGTCGCTTGTTGCGGGCCTCGGAGTCCTTGTCCAGCAGGGCCCGGTCCTGTTCGAACGCCTTGGCCAGCGGGGTGTCGTTCCAGTACTCCCGGTTCGCCGCCGTGTGCAGGGCGTCCGGCGCCTGGTTCAGAGCGTCCCGCGCGATGCCGGACATGGTCGGTCCGCCCAGCCGCGCGACACCCGCCATCAGGCACTGGTCCTGGCGCAGCTGTTCGGCGGCCTTGGCGTCGAAGCCGTCGTAGCTGTCGGCCACGAGCGACGTGTCGTCGTGCCGGTGCAGCGGATCGGGCTGGGCCACCAGGGCGCTGAGCACCGCGATGGCCACGGTCGAGGTGAGCGCGGGCATGAGCTTGCGTGATCTTCGAGTTCCCGGCAGGCGGAACCAGGGTCTGGGGTGCAAAAGGAGCATCCCTTTCTGTGCTCAGGGGGGCGACTGCGCGCCGAAGGGCGGCCGAAGAGCAGGGAGCAGCGGAAGGGCCCTGAGTCTGTGTCAGGAACCCATGGCCTTGGCTGGATTGCTGTGCTCGTACGCCTGGCACGACGGCATGGCGAGCACCCCCTCCCCGTGAGCGACGGCGTTCCCCCGGTCGCTGAGTGACGCGCGTGGACGCGGAATGGTCAAGTTCCGGTCATGCGCGGCGCCACCATACGCATACGCGAACGGAGTCGTACAGGGGCTTCCTTGGCGCGGAGCCGCCCTGGCCGGAAACCTCCTGCCGTCTCGCGGCCGGTGAGCCCGGCACCGAGCCCGCCCAATCGTGGACTTTCTGTGCGCTTCCTGTGTGGACGGGTGGCGATTCGGGGCGCGTGGTCCGGTTGGAGATGGCTGAAATTCGACCATGCACCGGGTGGTCGGAACCGTCGCCTCCCGGCCGGGGCCGGCCTTCGTACCCCGGTGGGAATTTCCGATTTCGGGCACGCGGCGCGTCTTTTGTAGCGCTTTCTGACCGTAGGCTGCCGCGCATGTGCGGAATCGTGGGATACGTGGGATCGCAGTCGGCACTCGACGTCGTGATGGCCGGGCTGAAGCGGCTGGAGTACCGGGGCTACGACTCGGCGGGCGTCGCCGTACCGGCGGACGGCGGGCTGGGCATGGCCAAGAAGGCCGGGAAACTGGTCAACCTGGAGAAGGAGCTGGTCGACCGGCCGCTGCCCGCCGGTTCGACGGGTATCGGCCACACCCGCTGGGCCACCCACGGCGGCCCGACGGACGTGAACGCGCACCCGCACCTGGACAACGCCGGCCGGGTGGCCGTCGTCCACAACGGCATCATCGAGAACTTCGCCGCCCTGCGCGCCGAACTGGCCGAGCGCGGCCACGAGCTGGCCTCCGAGACCGACACCGAGGTCGTCGCGCACCTGCTCGCCGAGGAGTTCTCCTCCTGCGCCGACCTCGCCGAGGCCATGCGGCTGGTGTGCCGGCGTCTGGAGGGCGCCTTCACACTGGTCGCCGTGCACGCCGACGCCCCCGGCGTGGTCGTCGGCGCGCGCCGCAACTCCCCGCTCGTCGTCGGCGTCGGCGAGGGCGAGGCGTTCCTCGCCTCCGACGTCGCCGCGTTCATCGAGCACACCCGGTCGGCGATCGAGCTGGGCCAGGACCAGGTGGTGGAGCTGCGCCGCGACGGCGTGACCGTCACCGGCTTCGACGGCCGCCCCGCCGACGTACGGTCCTACAACGTCGACTGGGACGCGGCCGCCGCCGAGAAGGGCGGCTACGACTACTTCATGCTCAAGGAGATCGCCGAGCAGCCCAAGGCGGTCGCCGACACCCTGCTCGGCCGCATCGACGCGAACGGCAGCCTCACCCTCGACGAGGTCCGCATCTCCGCCTCCGAGCTGCGCGAGCTGGACAAGATCGTCATCGTCGCGTGCGGTACGGCCTTCCACGCCGGCCTGATCGCCAAGTACGCCATCGAGCACTGGACCCGCATCCCCTGCGAGGTGGAGCTGGCCAGCGAGTTCCGCTACCGGGACCCCATCCTGGACGCCCAGTCGCTGGTCATCGCCATCTCCCAGTCCGGCGAGACGATGGACACCCTGATGGCGCTGCGGCACGCCCGGGAGCAGGGCTCCAAGGTGCTGGCGATCTGCAACACCAACGGCTCGACGATTCCCCGCGAGTCGGACGCGGTGCTGTACACGCACGCCGGGCCCGAGGTGGCCGTCGCCTCCACCAAGGCGTTCCTGACCCAGCTGGTGGCCTGCTACCTGGTGGCCCTGTACCTGGGCCAGGTGCGCGGCACCAAGTGGGGCGACGAGATCCAGGACGTGATCCGCGACCTGTCGCAGATCGCGGGCTCGGTCGAGCAGGTGCTGGACACCATGGAGCCGGTGCGCGAGCTGGCCCGCTCCCTCGCCGGCAAGAACACGGTCCTGTTCCTGGGCCGGCACGTCGGTTATCCGGTCGCCCTCGAAGGCGCCCTGAAACTCAAGGAGCTGGCGTACATGCACGCCGAGGGCTTCGCGGCCGGCGAGCTGAAGCACGGCCCGATCGCCCTGATCGACGAGGACCTCCCGGTCGTCGTGGTCGTCCCGTCGCCGCGCGGCCGGTCCGTCCTCCACGACAAGATCGTGTCCAACATCCAGGAGATCCGGGCGCGCGGAGCCCGCACCATCGTCATCGCGGAGGACGGGGACGAGGCGGTGGTCCCCTACGCCGACCACCTCATCCGCATCCCGGCCACCCCCACCCTCCTCCAGCCCCTCGTCGCCACGGTCCCGCTCCAGGTCTTCGCCTGCGAACTGGCCACCGCCCGCGGCAACGAAGTCGACCAGCCGCGCAACCTGGCGAAGTCGGTGACGGTGGAGTGAGCGCGGCCCGCCCGGAGGAGCCTCGGCCGCCGGCGAAGGAGAGCTTCTGCACCGGGTCCCGCGCCACGAGGTAGGACCGCCCCGCCGGCCAGTCGCCGGCGCGGGTGAAGACACCGCACGCCGACTCGCTCCCGGAGCGCGCTGACGGTGTGTGAAGTGATCAGGCGAAGTCGCCGCGGGCCGGCAGCCGGCCGCGACAGCGACCGGGGAAAGATCGGGGAGGCGGGACGGGGCCGTAGTCTGCCCGCATGAGCATCATCGGGGTCGGAATCGACGTCGCCGAGATCGACCGGTTCCGGGCGTCGCTGGACCGCACGCCCGGGCTGGCCCAACGGCTGTTCGTGGCGAGCGAGTTGCTGCTGCCCAGCGGGGAGCGGCGGGGCATCGCGTCCCTCGCGGTGCGGTTCGCCGCGAAGGAGGCCCTCGCCAAGGCCCTGGGGGCGCCGCCCGGACTGCACTGGACCGATGCCGAGGTGTACGTCGAGGACAGCGGGCAGCCCCGGCTGCGGGTGCAGGGCACCGTCGCCGCGCGGGCGGCGGAACTCGGCGTACGGGCGTGGCACGTGTCGCTGAGCCATGACGCCGGGGTCGCCTCGGCGGTGGTGGTCGCCGAGGGCTGAGCGGGGCAAGTGTGGAAGGCCGCGCTCCCGGGGCAGACTCGAAGCCATGCGTACTGCGTACAGCGTGGAGACGGTAAGGACGGCCGAGCGGGAGCTGATGGCGCGGCTGCCGGAGGGTGCGCTGATGCAGCGGGCCGCCGCAGGGCTGGCCGCCGCCTGCGCCGAGTTGCTCGGGCGGGTGTACGGCAGCCGGGTGGTGCTGCTCGTCGGCAGCGGCGACAACGGCGGCGACGCGCTGTACGCGGGGGCCCGGCTGGCGCGGCGGGGCGCCGGGGTCACGGCCGTCCTGACGGCGGGGCCGGAGCGGACCCGCCGGGACGGCCTCGCGGCGCTGCGCCGGGCGGGCGGAACGGTGGCCGGTGCCGGTGCCGGTGCCGGTCGGGTGATCGAGCGGGCGGACCTCGTCGTGGACGGGATCGTCGGGATCGGCGGCAAGGGCGGCCTGCGGCCGGAGGCGGAGGCGCTGGCCGCGGCGGCGGCGCGGTCCGGGGCCGCGGTCGTCGCCGTGGACCTGCCGAGCGGGGTCGAGGCGGACACGGGCGAGGTGCGCGGGGCGGCGATCCGGGCCGACCTCACGGTGACCTTCGGCACGCACAAGCCGGGGCTGCTCGTCGACCCGGGGCGGGAGTACGCCGGGTCCGTGCGGCTGGTCGACATCGGGCTCGAACTGCCGCCGGACGCGGAGCTGGAGGCGTTGCAGCACGCGGATGTGGCGCGGCTGCTGCCGGTGCCGGCGGCGGAGAGCGACAAGTACCGGCGCGGTGTGGTCGGAATCGCCGCCGGGTCGGCCCGGTATCCGGGGGCCGCCGTGCTCGCGGTGTCCGGGGCGCTGCGCGGCGGGGCGGGGGCGGTGCGGTACGTCGGGCCGGCCGCGGGTGCCGTCATCGCCCGCTTCCCGGAGACGCTCGTGTCCGACCGGGGGCCCGCGAAGGCCGGGCGGGTGCAGGCGTGGGTCGTCGGGCCGGGGGCGGGGGAGGACGCGGCGACCGTGGCGGAGGTGCTGGACACGGACGTGCCGGTGCTGCTCGACGCGGACGGGCTGCGGCTGGCGGACCGGGGGGCGGTGCGAGGGCGTACGGCGCCGACGCTGATGACCCCTCACGCGGGGGAGGCGGCGGCGCTGCTGGGCGTGCGGCGCGAGGAGGTCGAGGGGGCGCGGCTCCACGCGGTGCGGGAACTGGCGGGGCTGTTCCGGGCGACGGTGCTGCTGAAGGGGTCGACGACGCTGGTCGCCGACCCCGGGGGCGGGGCGGTGCGGGTGAACGCCACGGGCACGGGGTGGCTGGCCACGGCCGGGAGCGGGGACGTGCTGTCCGGGCTCGGCGGCTCGCTGCTGGCGGCGGGCCTGTCCGCGCGGGACGCGGGAAGCGTGGCGGCCTACCTGCACGGTCTGGCCGGCCGCTTGGCGGCGCGGGGCGCACCGGTGGGTGCACACGACGTCGCGGCCCGACTCCCGTCGGCGTGGCGAGACGTGACACGCCGCTGAGTGCTGCGGCGGCGGCTGAGCGGGGTCACCGTGGCCGACCGGGGGCGTCGGGGGCCGGTGTTGCCGCCGGCCGGGGTGCTGGGTGCGCGGCGTTGCGGCCGGCCGGGGGTGGGTTCGCCGGCCCGCGCTCGGGGGGGGGGTGCCGCTGCGCCCACCCGTGCCGCCCCAGCGGCACGACTGCCCGCAGCTGGGGCGGGACCAGGTGCCGGTGCCCGGCTGCGGCCGGGTGGCACCGCCCTGGCCGGTGTGGGGCTCTGAGAGACTGGGGGCGCGATGAGTGAGACTGGGGTTGTGGCCAGTGCGCCTTTGCGGGCGCGGGCCGAGATCGATCTGGGTGCCCTGCGGGCCAATGTGCGGGCGCTGCGTGCCCGGGCGGCGGGTGCGGCGCTGATGGCCGTCGTCAAGTCGGACGCGTACGGCCACGGCGCGGTGCCCTGTGCCCGCGCGGCCGTCGAGGCGGGGGCGACCTGGCTCGGTACCGCCACGCCGGAGGAGGCCCTGGCCCTGCGCGCCGCCGGTCTCGACACGCGCGTGCTGTGCTGGCTGTGGGTGCCGGGCGGCCCCTGGCGGGAGGCCGTCGAGGCCGGCATCGACGTCTCGGTGAGCGGCATGTGGGCGCTGGAGGAGGTCGAGCGTGCCGCGCGGGAGGCCGGGATCCCCGCGCGGGTGCAGCTGAAGGCCGACACCGGGCTCGGGCGCAACGGGTGCCAGCCGGGTGACGACTGGGCCGAGCTCGTCGGCCGCGCGCTGCGCGCCGAGCGGGAGGGGATCCTCCGGATCACCGGCCTCTGGTCCCACTTCGCCTGCGCCGACGAACCCGGCCACCCCTCCATCGCCGCCCAGCTCACCCGCTTCCGGGAGATGCTCGCCCACGCCGAACAGCAGGGCGTGCGCCCCGAGGTGCGCCACATCGCCAACTCACCTGCCACCCTCACCCTCCCCGAGGCCCACTTCGACCTCGTCCGCCCCGGCATCGCCACCTACGGCATCTCGCCCAGCCCGGAGATCGGCACCCCGGCCGACTTCGGCCTGCGCCCGGTCATGACGCTCAGCGCCTCCCTCGCGCTGGTCAAGCACGTCCCGGCCGGCCACGGCGTCAGCTACGGCCACCACTACGTCACTCCCGGCCCCACCACACTCGGCCTCGTCCCCGTCGGCTACGCGGACGGCGTCCCCCGGCACGCCTCCGGCACCGGCCCCGTGCTGGTGGACGGCAAATGGCGGACCGTCGCCGGACGCGTGGCCATGGACCAGTTCGTGGTCGACCTGGGCGGCGACGAGCCCCCGGTCGGCACGGAGGCCGTGCTCTTCGGCCCCGGCGACCGCGGCGAGCCCACCGCCGAGGACTGGGCCCAGGCCTGCGGCACGATCGCGTACGAAATCGTCACCCGGATCGGAACCCGTGTTCCTCGCGTCTATGTGAACGGGGAACAAGAAGAAGAGGGGTAGCCCCTTCCAGGGGCAGGGGGCGGTGACGCTCGGTTGCACCGGTCCTCAGGGGCAACACGGCTCTTGTAGGTCACAACAGGCACCACTGCACCAGACAGGCACCAGCACCACACCGGCACCACCAGTTTCACTCACCCAGCGAACTGCAGTACGGCGAAGAGGAGCGGTACGTGAGCGAGAGCAGCGCGGAGGTCGTGGCGGACGTCGTCGCCTCGGCGGCCGCCGCCTCCGCCGCGGGGGCGGCCGGGAGCTGGCGCAGGGCGACCGGCATCGCCGGCGCCGCGATAGGCGTGCTGGCCGCGGGCGCGGCCGCCGGTGTCGCCATCGAGCGGATGACGGTGGGCCGCGGCATGCGCAGGAAAGCGCGGCTGGCCCTGGACTCCACGGGTCCCTACGGCACCCTGCGCGGTACCCCGGGCAAGGCGCAGGCCGACGACGGCACGGAGCTGTACTACGAGGTCGACGACGTCGATCCCGACCCGGGGCCCGGCGTCTCCCCGCGCCGCCGGCGCCTCTTCGGACGCAAGGCGCCCGCCCCCGTCACCGTCGTCTTCTGCCACGGCTACTGCCTCAGCCAGGACTCCTGGCACTTCCAGCGGGCGGCCCTGCGCGGCGTCGTCCGGACGGTGCACTGGGACCAGCGCAGCCACGGCCGCTCCGGGCGGGGCCTGGGCCAGATCCAGGACGGCGTGCCCGTCACCATCGACCAGCTCGGCCGCGACCTGAAGGCGGTCCTCGACGCGGCGGTGCCGGACGGCCCGATCGTGCTGGTCGGGCACTCGATGGGCGGAATGACCATCATGGCGCTGGCCGCCCAGTTCCCGGAGCTGATCCGCGACCGGGTGGTCGCCACCGCCTTCGTCGGTACGTCGTCCGGGCGGATGGGCGAGGTCAACTTCGGGCTCCCGGTGGCCGGGGTCAACGCGGTGCGCCGGATCCTCCCGGGGGTGCTGAAGGCGCTCGGCCAGCAGGCGGAACTGGTGGAGAAGGGGCGCCGGGCCACCGCCGACCTGTTCGCCGGGGTCATCAAGCGGTACTCGTTCGCCTCCCGGGACGTCGACCCGGCCGTCGAGCGCTTCGCCGAACGGATGATCGAGGCGACGCCCATCGACGTGGTCGCGCAGTTCTACCCGGCCTTCACCGACCACGACAAGACCGAGGCCCTCGCCTGCTTCCGCGACTTCCCGGTGCTCGTGCTGGCCGGGGTGCAGGACCTGGTCACGCCCAGCGAGCACAGCGAGGCCATCGCCGATTTGCTGCCCGACGCCGAGCTGGTGCTCGTGCCGGACGCCGGGCACCTGGTCATGCTGGAGCACCCCGAAGTCGTCACCGACCGCCTCGCCGACCTCCTCACCCGCGCGGGTGCCGTGCCGGCAGGGGCTACCGTAACGGGTTATGGAAGCACCAGCAGCACCGCACAACCCCGCTGAGACCCGGCTGACCGTCACCTCTCCCGAACAGATGCGGGAACTGGGCCGCAGGCTCGCCAAGCTGCTGCGCGCGGGCGACCTGGTGATGCTCACCGGGGAGCTGGGCGCGGGCAAGACGACGCTGACCCGCGGGCTCGGCGAGGGCCTCGGGGTGCGCGGCGCCGTCACCTCGCCGACCTTCGTGATCGCCCGTGTGCATCCCTCCCTCGGCGACGGCCCGCCGCTCGTCCACGTCGACGCCTACCGGCTCTCCGGCGGCCTCGACGAGATGGAGGACCTGGACCTCGACGTCTCGCTGCCCGACTCGGTGATCGTCGTGGAGTGGGGCGAGGGCAAGGTCGAGGAGCTGACCGAGGACCGGCTGGAGGTCGTCATCCACCGCGCCGTCGGTGACACCGTGGACGAGGTGCGCCACGTGACGCTGACCGGGCTCGGGGAGCGCTGGGCGGAGGCCGGCCTGGAGACGCTCACGGCCTGAGCGCCGCCCCGGCAGCCGTACTCCCCGACACTTTCCGACAAGCCGTCGGGAACATATTGCGCAGGACGTCCCGGGCGTGGTCACATGGTGGCCAGCCCGTGGTTAGGCGTACCTGACTACGCCCGCCCCCCGCATGTCAGGAGGCGTCCCATGACCGCTTCTCGTCCCACGGCGCGACCGGCCGAGCCGCCGGCCCCCACCGGAGCGGCCGGGGTGACCGGGGTCTCCATGCGCGATCTCCTGGCGTCCTGTGCGGCCGCGGCCGTACTCTCCCGCCCACCCCGCGAGCCGGAGCCCGAGAGCCCCGAGCGCCCGGTCCACGGGCGCGCCCGGGCCGCCTAGCTAGCGGATCACCACGACCCGTTCGCCGATCGTCGCGAACTTCCACATCGCGTCGCCGTCCTCGCGCCGCTCCCGGATGCCGCCCGTCTTCACCGAGTCGGTGGCCGCGTCCGCGCTGCCGCCCACCGCCGCGCTGAAGCCGATCACCACCCCGTCCACGGCGGCGAACCGTACGACGTGCTCGACCGGGAGGCCGTCCGTCCCGGTGACGGCGTTGGAGCGGGACGTGACCCAGTACGTGCCCACGGGCGGGTCGACGGTGCCGGGGTTCACCGGGAAGCTGCGCAGCACCCGGTTGCGCCCGTCGACCAGCCAGACCCGGTCGTCGTCCACCGAGTACACGACCCGTTCACCCGTTCCGGAACCGCTCGGCAGGGCGGCCGGGTTGCGCGGGTCGCGCGGGGCCTTGGTGACGGCCGGCACGTGCGAGGCGCTCGGGCCGGGCCGGCCGCTCAGGTTCGCCGGGACGGTGGCCCGGGCCTGGTAGGCGAGGAATCCGACGGCTGCGAGGGCCGCCGCGGTGAGGCCGGCCACGATCCCCGAGCTGGTCCCTGCCACGTGCGCCACCTCTGCCTCGTACCCTATGTCGTACTTTGTACGAACCGTAGCAGTCGGTGACCGCCCGTCCCGGACGGCCATGCAGGAGGCGCGGGCGCCGTAGGCTGTTCGCGTGCTCTTGCTCGCTCTGGATACCGCCACCCCCGCCGTCACCGTCGCGCTGCACGACGGCACGGACGTCATCGCCTCCTCGACCCAGGTGGACGCGCGCCGGCACGGAGAGCTGCTGCTGCCGGCCGTGGACCGCGTGCTCGCCGAGGCGGGGCTGAAGCTGGACGCCGTCACCGGGATCGTCGTGGGCATCGGGCCCGGCCCCTACACCGGTCTGCGCGTCGGTCTGATGACCGCCGACACCTTCGGCCTGGCGCTCGGCGTCCCCGTGCACGGCGTGTGCACGCTGGACGGCCTCGCCTACGCCGCCGACATCGAGAAGGGCCCCTTCGTCGTGGCGACCGACGCCCGGCGCAAGGAGGTCTACTGGGCGACGTACGCCGACTCGCACACCCGGCTGACCGGCCCGGCCGTGGACCGCCCCGCCGACATCGCCGAGCGGGTCGCCGGGCTCCCGGCCGTCGGCGCGGGCGCGCTGCTCTACCCGGACACCTTCCCCAGCGCCCACGCCCCCGAGCACGTCTCCGCCGCCGCTCTCGCCTCGCTCGCCGCCGGGAAGCTGGCCGCCGGCGAGGAGCTGCCGGAGCCCCGCCCGCTGTATCTGCGCCGCCCCGACGCGCAGGTCCCCAAGAACTACAAGGTGGTCACCCCGAAGTGACCGAGGCGACCGAAGTGACCGTGCGACTGCGCGAGATGCGCTGGTGGGACATCGACCCGGTGCTGGAGCTGGAGAAGGACCTCTTCCCCCAGGACGCCTGGTCGCGGGGCATGTTCTGGTCCGAGCTGGCCCACTCCCGGGGGCCCGGGGCGACCCGCCGGTACGTCGTCGCCGAGCAGGCCGGCCGGATCGTCGGGTACGCGGGCCTCGCCGCCTCCGGTGACCTGGGCGACGTCCAGACCATCGCCGTCGCCCGCGCCCACCAGGGCACCGGCCTGGGCGGGCGGCTGCTGACCGACCTGCTGCGGGCGGCCACCGCCTTCGAGTGCCACGAGGTGATGCTCGAGTGCCGGGTGGACAACGTCGCCGCCCAGAAGCTCTACGAGCGCTTCGGCTTCGAGCCCGTCGGCTTCCGGCGCGGCTACTACCAGCCGGGGAACGTCGACGCCCTGGTGATGCGCCTCACCGACCCTTCCGCATCCGTACAAGGAACCGAGATCAATGGCTGACGAACCTCTCGTCCTCGGCATCGAGACCTCCTGCGACGAGACCGGCGTCGGCATCGTCCGCGGCACCACCCTGCTGGCGGACGCCGTCGCCTCCAGCGTCGACGAGCACGCCCGCTTCGGCGGCGTCGTCCCCGAGGTGGCCTCCCGGGCGCACCTGGAGGCGATGGTGCCGACCATCGACCGCGCGCTGAAGCAGGCCGGCGTCTCGGCGCGCGACCTCGACGGCATCGCCGTCACCGCGGGTCCCGGCCTCGCCGGCGCCCTGCTCGTCGGCGTCTCGGCGGCGAAGGCGTACGCCTACGCCCTCGGCAAGCCGCTCTACGGCGTCAACCACCTCGCCTCGCACATCTGCGTGGACCAGCTCGAGCACGGCCCGCTGCCCGAGCCGACGATGGCGCTGCTGGTGTCCGGCGGCCACTCCTCGCTGCTGCTGTCCTCGGACATCACCGCCGACGTACGGCCGCTGGGCTCGACGATCGACGACGCGGCCGGCGAGGCCTTCGACAAGATCGCCCGCGTGCTGGACCTCGGCTTCCCCGGCGGCCCGGTGATCGACCGGTACGCGCGCGAGGGCGATCCCGAGGCGATCGCCTTCCCGCGCGGCCTGACCGGCCCGCGCGATGCGGCGTACGACTTCTCCTTCTCCGGGCTGAAGACGTCCGTGGCCCGCTGGATCGAGGCCAAGCGGGCGGCGGGCGAGGAGGTCCCGGTCCGGGACGTGGCCGCCTCCTTCCAGGAGGCCGTCGTCGACGTCCTCACCCGCAAGGCGGTGCGCGCCTGCAAGGACGAGGGCGTCGACCACCTGATGATCGGCGGTGGCGTGGCCGCCAACTCGCGGCTGCGTGCCCTCGCCCAGGAGCGCTGCGAGGCGGCCGGCATCCGGCTGCGTGTGCCGCGGCCCAAGCTGTGCACGGACAACGGTGCGATGGTCGCGGCGCTCGGCGCGGAGATGGTCGCCCGCAACCGGGCCGCCTCCGGCTGGGACCTGTCCGCCGACTCCTCGCTGCCGGTGACGGATCCTCATGTCCCCGGCAACCACGACCAGGTGCACGAGGTCGGCAAGGAGAACCTCTACTCGTGACGGTCGCCCTGATGTGGGAGGCCAGGGCCGCCGAGGGCCGGGGGGAGGAGCTGCTGGCCTGGGTGCGCGGGCAGGGCCTCGCCCCTCGGCCGGCGCGCCGGGAGACCTTCCGGGCGCCGCAGGACCGGGTGCTGGTCATCACCTGGTGGGACGCGCCCTACGACGCGGAGGTCCCCGAACTCCCGGAACCCCCCGGTGAACTGGTGACCCGGGCGGTGCACCGCTGGCGGTTCGAGCCGGTGACGGACGGCTGAGTTGCGGGAACCCGGCCCTCCTGCGCTATGATCATCTCACCGCGAACGGCCGGAACTCCGGTCCGGACGCAGTGCGTTGGTGGTCCAAGGAAAGACGCCCCGCTTCCTGCGGGGAGATGCAGGTGCAAGGCCTGCCCGGCGCTCCATCCGAGCCCCGCCCCCGTTGTCACCGGGGGCGGGGCTTTGCGTTACGGCCGCCCCGCCTCCTGCGGGCTGACCGTCTCGGCCCGCGGGCCCGGCGCCGCCGAGCCCGCGCGCCGCTCCTGCTGGTGCGCGTACGCCATCAGGCCGAACAGCACCGCGAGCAGCACCGCCGACGAACCGGCCGTACCCAGGTTCAGCCCGCCCTTGGCGACCGGCTTGGTGAGGAAGTCGCCGGCCGTGGCGCCCAGCGGGCGCGTCAGCACGAAGGCGATCCAGAACAGCAGCACGTTCGGCACCGCCGGCACCTTCATCAGCGCCAGCAGGACCAGCAGTGCACCGGTCACCAGGGCCGCGCCGCCCAGATAGCCCAGGCCCGAGCTGTCGGAGAGGAAGTCGCCCATCGAGGTGCCGAGGGTGTTGGACACCAGGATGGCCGACCAGAAGAGGGCCTCGCCCCGGAAGCTGACGATGTCCCGGATCTGGAAGGTCATCCCGCTCAGCTTCCAGCCGGCGAAGATCAGCAGCAGGAGGGAGACGAGGATCGCGGCACCCTCCGGATAGCCGAGGCCGAGACCCTGCGGACCCCAGCCGAGCGAGGTCGCCCCGCCGGAGAGGTACGTGGCACTGGCGTCGCGGTTCATGAAGTCGGACATGGTGGTGCCGGCCATGGAGGTCGACAGGATCACGGTCCAGTAGAAGAACGGGTTGTAGCGGGACGAGCGGAGCTGGACCACCAGCGTCACCACGAAGACCAGGAACAGGGCGATCGTGGTGAGGAAGTAGCCCAGCTTCAGGGTCTGGGCGAACAGGTCGCCCGCGGTCTCGCCCAGGGTCGTCGCCGCGATCTTCATGATCCAGAACGTGAGCGTGACCTCGGGCAGCTTCTTCATGACGGACTTCGTCGTCAAGGGTGCTCCTGTGAGGGGGGTGGGGCACATGAGGCCCACGACCCTTCCAGGGGCGTCCTGAACGCATCCTGAACACGCGCCGCACAGGGCTTGTTCTTTGCCCGTGTTCGCGCTGCCGGGCTCAGCCGGCGTCCACCGACACCTCGCACCGCAGCCGCCGGCCCGCCCCCACGGCGCGCACCGGACCGGTCAGCCGCAGCCGGGCCGTGTGCCGGGCCAGCGCACTCGACGGGCCCAGCCGCAGCTCCAGCTCGCCCGGTTCCACCACCCGGGTGCCGGTGCGGTCGGTGAACGCGGACAGGTCGGCGTGGAAGCGGAAGGTCAGGCGGCGGGCCTCGCCGGGATCCAGCTCCAGCCGCCGGTAGCCGATCAGCCGGACGTCCGGCCGGGTCACCGAGGCCACCGGGTCGTGCAGATAGAGCTGGACGACCTCCGCGCCCGCCCGGTCACCGGTGTTGCGGACCGTCACCGAGACGTCGTACGAGCCGTCGGTCGGGATCTTCGCGGCCGGGCCCGCGAAGTCCTCCCACGCGAACTCCGTGTACGAGCGGCCGTGCCCGAACGGGTACAGCGGGGTCGGGTCCAGGTTGCTGACCTCGCCGGCCAGGCCCAGTGGCGGCTGGAGGTAGGTCCAGGGCTGGCCGCCGGGCAGGCGCGGCACGCTCACCGGGAGCCGCCCGGACGGGTTCACCCGGCCCGACAGCACCCCGGCCACCGCCGGTCCGCCCTCCTCGCCCGGGAAGAAGGCCTGGACGACCGCGCCGAGCCGGCCGTGCCAGCGACCCAGGGCGTACGGCCGTCCGGTCAGCAGCACGAGCACGACCGGGACCCCCGTGGCGACCAGGGCGTCCAGCAACTCGCCCTGGACGCCGGGCAGTCGCAGGTCGGCCGCGTCGCAGCCCTCGCCGGAGGTGCCCCGCCCGAACAGGCCCGCCCGGTCGCCGAGCACCGCCACGCACACATCGGCCTCCGCCGCCCGCGTCACCGCCTCCTCGAAGCCGCCGGTGTCCGGGTCCGACACCCCGCAGCCCTCGGCGAACGTCACCTTGGCGTCCGGGAGTTCGCCGCGCAGGGCCTCGAGGACCGTCGGGATCGACAGGCCCAGCGGCACCTCGGGGTGGTGGGTGAGGACGTGGGAGGGGAAGGAGTAGCAGCCGAGCATCGCGAGCGCGTCCGCCGCGCGGGGGCCCACCACCGCGATCCGGGTGTCCGGAGCCAGCGGCAGCAGCCCGTCGGGGTTGTCCAGCAGCACCACCGACTCCTCGGCGAGGCGCCGGGCCAGGGCGCGGTTGCCCGCCGAGTCCAGCTCGACCGGGCCCTCGGGCTCCGGCCGCCAGTCCTCGTCCAGCAGCCCCAGCTCGCACTTCTGCAGCAGCACCCGGCGGGCCGCGCGGTCCACCAGGGCCTCGGGGACGCGGCCTTCCCGTACGGCGGCCACCAGCGGCTTGCCGTAGCACTTCAGGGTCGGCAGCTCGACGTCGATGCCTGCCGCCAGCGCCAGGTGCGCCGCCTGCGCCTCGTCCGCCGCGACCCGGTGCTGGGTCTGCAGGAAGCCGATGCCGAAGTAGTCGGCGACCACCGTCCCGGTGAACCCCCACTCCTCCCGCAGCACCTCGGTGAGCAGCCGGGGATCGGCCGACACCGGCACGCCGTCGGTCTCGGTGTACGAGGCCATCACCGAGCGCGCCCCGCCCTCGCGCAGCGCCAGCTCGAACGGCGGCAGGGTCACGTCCGCGAACTCCCGTACGCCCGCCCGCACCGGGGCGAGATTGCGGGCGCCCGCCGAGGACGCGTAGCCGGCGAAGTGCTTGAGCGTGGCGACGACCCCGGCCGACTCCAGGCCGCGGACGTAGGCGGCGCCGATCGTGCCGACCAGGTACGGGTCCTCGCCGATCGTCTCCTCCACCCGCCCCCAGCGCGGGTCGCGCACCACGTCCAGGACCGGCGCGAGCCCCTGGTGGACACCGACCGAGCGCAGGTCGTCGCCGATGCGCCGGCCCAGCTCGGCCACCAGGTCCGGGTCGAAGGAGGCGCCCCAGGCGAGCGGCACCGGGTACGCCGTGGCCCGCCAGGCGGTGAAGCCCGCCAGGCACTCCTCGTGGGCGACGGCCGGGATGCCGAAGCGGTTCGCGGCGGCGATACGGCGCTGGGCGCGCGCGAGGGCCTGCGCGCCGAGCTCCGGGTCGACGGGGGCGGTGCCGAAGGAGCGGGTGAGCTGGCCGAGGCCGAGGGTGATCAGCTCGTCCCAGTCGTAGTCGGCGGTCATCTCCCGCTGCAGCGGGGCGACCCCGTCGCCGTCCGTGGCGGCGCCCACCCACACGCCGTAGAGCTGGGCGGTCTTCTCCTCCAGGGTCATCCGGGAGAGCAGGTCGTCGACGCGGGCGGCGGCGGGCAGGGCGGGGTCGCGCCAAGGAGCGGTGGTCATGGAACTCCCGTCTGGCTCACTCTGCTGCGATCGTGAACGGTGCGAGCGCACGAATGTTTCGAACAGTACACCGAATGTTCCGGGAACCTATGGCGAGGGCAGGCCTTCGTCAAGAGGGCCCGCAGGGATACGATCCCGGGCATGAACCCTTCGAAGCCCGCAGAAACGCAGACGGCGACCCTCGCCGAGATCGCTCGGGAGGCCGGGGTCTCCGCTCCGACTGTTTCGAAGGTGCTCAACGGCCGCGCCGACGTCGCCCCCGCCACCCGCACCCGCGTCGAGGAGCTGCTGCGCGCCTACGGCTACCGGCGCCGCCGCGCCGAGGCCTCCCGCTCCCCGCTGATCGACCTGGTCTTCCACGAGCTGGAGAGCGCCTGGGCGATGGAGGTCATCCGGGGCGTGGAGAACGTGGCCCGGGACGCCGGGCTCAGCGTGGTGCTCTCGGAGTCGGCCGGGCGGCTCACCCCGGGCCGGACCTGGGCCGACCAGGTCGCCGCCCGCCGCCCGCACGGCGTGGTCCTGGTGCTCTCCGGGCTGGACGAGTCGCAGCGGGCGCTGCTGACCAGCCGTTCCATCCCGTTCGTCGTGATGGACCCGGCCGGCGACCCGGGCCCGGACGTGCCCTCCATCGGCGCCACCAACTGGCAGGGCGGCCTCGCCGCCACCCGCCACCTGGTGGAACTCGGCCACACCCGGATCGGCGCGATCAGCGGACCCTCCCGGATGATGTGCAGCCGCGCCCGCGTCGACGGCTACCGGGCGGCGTTGGAGACCGCCGGGCTGCCCGCCGACCCCTCGCTCGTGGTGACCGGCGACTTCCACCACGACGCCGGCTACCGCCTGGGCCTTGAGCTGCTGCGCCGCCCCGACCGGCCCACCGCCGTCTTCGCGGGCAACGACCTGCAGGCGCTCGGCCTGTACGAGGCGGCGCGCGAGCTGGGGCTGCGCATCCCGGAGGACCTGAGCGTGGTCGGCTTCGACGACCTTCCGGTGGCCCGCTGGGTGGGGCCGCCGCTGACGACCGTACGGCAGCCGCTGACCGAGATGGCCGAGGCCGCGGCCCGGCTGGTGCTGGAGCTGGGGCGCGCGCAGGAGGAGCGGGCGGCGACCCGGGTGGAGCTGGCGACCCGTCTGGTGGTGCGGTCGAGCACGGCGGTGGCCGGAGGTTGAGGTATTGACGGGTGGGGTGTGCCCCTCCACACTCCTCCGAGTCAATCGGTTGTTCGACCGAAACTTTCGGAGGCGCCCGTCATGAGATCCTCCAGAGCGTTTTTGGGGGCAGGCCTGGCCGCCCTGGTGTCCGCGGTCGGCCTGTTCGCCGGCACCGGCGTCGCCCACGCCGCCGACACCCCCCTGCGCGACCTCGCCGCCGCCCAGGGCAAGGTCATCGGCACCGCCGTCACCGGCTCCAAGCTCACCGGCACCTACGGCGACATCGCCGGGACGCAGTTCAGCTCGCTCACCCCGGGCAACGCCATGAAGTGGGGGAGCGTCGAGCCCACCCGGGGCAGCTTCGACTGGAGCGAGGCCGACCGGATCGTGGCCTTCGCCCAGGCCCACCACCAGCAGGTGCGCGGCCACACCCTGGTCTGGCACAGCCAGAACCCGAGCTGGCTGACCAACGGCAGCTGGACCCCGGCCCAGCTCGGCGGTCTGCTGCAGAACCACATCAGCACCGAGGTCGGCCGCTACAAGGGCAGGATCGCCGCCTGGGACGTCGTCAACGAGCCGTTCAACGAGGACGGCACCTACCGCTCCACGCTCTGGTACGACGGCCTCGGCTCCGGCTACATCGCCGACGCCCTGACCTGGGCGCACGCGGCCGACCCGGACGCCAAGCTGTACATCAACGACTACAACGTCGAGGGCGTCGACGCGAAGTCCACCGCCCTGTACAACCTGGTCAAGTCCCTGAAGGCACAGGGCGTCCCGATCGACGGCGTCGGACTGCAGGCCCATCTGATCCTCGGCCAGGTGCCGTCCACGCTCCAGCAGAACATCCAGCGCTTCGCCGACCTCGGCGTGGACGTGGCGATCACCGAACTGGACATCCGGATGCAGACGCCCCCCGACAGCGCGAAACTGGCCCAGCAGAAGGCCGACTTCACGTCCGTGGTGGCCGCCTGCGCGGCCGTCGCCCGGTGCGTCAACGTGACTGTGTGGGGTTTCACCGACTCCGACTCCTGGGTGCCGGGCACCTTCCCCGGCTACGGAGCGGCGACGCCGTACGACGAGAACTACGCGCCGAAACCGGCGTACCACGGCATCGTGGAGGCGCTCGGCGGCACCACGACCACCCCGCCGCCGACGGGCGGTGGCTGCACCGCCGCCTACACCGTGACCAGCCAGTGGAACACCGGCTTCACCGGCCAGGTGACCATCTCCTGCGCGGGCGCCTCGCTGTCGTCCTGGAAGGTGGACTGGAGCTACGGCGCGGGCCAGCGGATCACCCAGGCCTGGAACGCCACCTGCACCCAGTCCGGCGCGGCGGTGTCGTGCGCGAACGCGTCGTACAACGGCTCGGTGCCGGACGGCGGTTCGGTCACGTTCGGGTTCAACGGCTCGTGGAGCGGCAGCAATCCCGTGCCCACGGTGGCTCTGGGATGAGAACTTCCCAAGAAAACCGACTCTCACAAGTTCCGCTAACAATCCCCTAATAAAGCGGACTTACGTTCCTGCCGTGACCGGACACGACGAGAACGGCAACGAGGGCAGACGGAGGGGCCGGCGGCGCGGCGCCCTGAGGGCCGCCGGCCTCCTCCTCGCGTGCGCCCTGGTGATCGGCGGGGGCACCGCCGCCTGGGCCTACTGGCATCTCGACCACAACATCAAAGGCGTCGACATCGACAGCGCGCTGGGTGACGACCGCCCGGCGCGGGCGGTGGCCACCCCGGCCGCCTCCGCCTCCGCCTCGGCCGTCCCGCTGCCGACCGGGGCCCTGAACATCCTGGTCCTCGGCTCCGACTCGCGCAGCGGCAAGGCCAACCGGAAGCTGGGCGGCGGCGACAGCTCCGGCGCCCGTTCGGACACCGCGATGGTGGTGCACATCGACGCCGGCCGGACGAAGGCGACCGTCGTCAGCATCCCGCGCGACACCCTGGTCACCCGCCCGTCCTGCCCGCTGCGCTCCGGGGGCTCGACCGCGGTGGCGTACGGGGCCATGTTCAACACCGCCTACGAGGTGGGCGGTCCGGTGTGCGCGGTGAAGACCGTCGAGTCGATCACCGGCATCCGCATGGACCACTACCTGGAGATCGACTTCTCCGGCTTCGCCAAGCTGGTGGACGCCCTCGGCGGGGTCACCGTCACCACCACCCAGGACATCGACGACCACAAGAGCCATCTGCACCTCGAGGCCGGCACCCACCATCTGAACGGCACCCAGGCGCTGGGGCTGGCCCGCACCCGGTACGGCCTGGGCGACGGCAGCGACCTCGGCCGCATAGGACTGCAGCAGAAACTGGTCAAGGCCCTGCTGGCGCGACTGGCCGCCACCGACCTGCTCACCGACCCCGCCAAGCTCTACCAGGTCGCCGACGCCGTCACCGCGAGCCTCACCACGGACACCGGTCTCGACTCCCTCGGCGAGCTGACGAAGCTCGGCCAGAGCCTGAAGGGCCTGACGGCCGACCGGGTCAGGACGGTGATGATGCCGGTCGTCACGGCGCCCTCGGACCACAACCGGGTGGTGGCGAAGCAGCCGGCGGCGAGCAGACTGTGGGCGTCCCTGCGCTGAGCGTGCTCATGGCGAGCGGTCGTACAACCATCCCGGGGGCGCGCGAGTCTCCTGCGGTGACCTAGTTGTCGTACACAGGGGGTTGTCCCGTTGTTCTCGCTGCGTTCGCACGCCCGTTGGGCCGTGCCCGTCGCCCTGGGCCTCACCGCTCTCGGGCTCGCCGTCCCGTCCGCGTCCGCGACGAAGGCCGCCGTGCCCGTCCAGGACGACTTCAACGGCGACGGGTACGCCGACCTGGCGATCGGCGCCCCGAAGGCCACCGTCTCCGGGCAGAGCGGGGCCGGCTACGTCGCCGTCATGTACGGCGGCCCGCACGGCCTGTCCCCGGACCGGCACACCGTCGTCAGCCGCAGTACGGCCGGCGTGCCCGGCGGCGCGGCCAAGAACCAGGGCTTCGGAGGCCGGCTGTCCCGGGGCGACCTGGACGGCGACGGGTACGCCGACCTGGTCGTGGCCTCCACCTCCGGCACGGGCGACGCGGTCGTCCTCTGGGGCGGCAAGAGCGGCCTGAGCGGCTCCCGCAGCGCCTCGGTGGCCGCGAGCGACACCCTGACCGGCGACTTCAACGGCGACGGCAAGCTCGACCTCGCCGTGTTCCGCACCACCCCGGCCGGCGGCGACGACCCGAACGGCAGCACCGGCGCGGTCTGGTCCGGCCCGTTCACCCGCTCCGGCAAGCCGGCCGCGAAGAAGTCGTTCGACTCCGGGTACCTGAAGTACGTCGACGTCCACGGGGGCGCCACCGGTGACGTGAACGGCGACGGCCGCACCGACCTGGTGCTGCGCGTCTACTGCGGCGACGGCTCGAACTGCACCCGCTTCTACACCGGCACCGCCACCGGCCTGACCGCCCAGGGCGTCATCCCCAACCGGGGCGGCGGCGTCGCCCTCGGCGACCTCGACGGCGACGGCTACGACGACGTCGCGGTCGGCAGCCCGGACGACGCCCAGGTGACGGTGGCGTACGGCACGCCGTCCGGCCCGGGGCCGCAGAGCGCCTGGAAGACCTACAGCCAGGACACCCCCGGCGTGCCGGGCACGGGTGACGAGGTCGACCGCTTCGGCGCCGCCCTGTCCGCCGGGGACATCACCGGCGACGGCATCGACGACCTCGTCGTCGGCATGCCGGGCAAGGAGCTGGGCTACGACGACGCGGCCGGCGCGGCCGTCGTCCTGCAGGGCAGCCACTCCGGGCTGACCGGCGAGCACGCGCAGCTCCTCACCGAGGACACCCCCGGGGTGCCCGGCGTGAGCGAGGTCGGCGACCAGTTCGGCTCGGCGACCGCCCTGCTGGACACCGACCGGGACGGCCACGCCGACCTGGCCGTCGCGGCCGTCGGCGAGAACGGCCGCAACGGCGCGGTCACGCTGCTGCGCGGCGGTGCGTCGGGCATCGGGACGAGCGGGGCGCTCGCCGTCAGCGGCAAGAAGATCGGGGCGCCGTACACGAAGGCGGCGTTCGGCGCGCCGCTGCGGTAGCGGAGGGCGCTGCGGCACGGCGCCGGAAAAAATCTCGGAAGTTTTCCGGCGGCCGTGTCGATCCCGGTGTCCTCCGTTCGACGCATGGGTGAGCGGCGGGGACAGCCCCCGCCGCCCCTACCGAAGGAGTCACCATGCCGCGTTACCTGTCGCTCGTGCGGATCGACGAGGCCTCCGCTCCCGCCGAGGGGCCGAGCGAGGAGCTCATGCAGCGGATGGGGGAGCTGATCGAGGAGATCACCAAGGCCGGTGTCATGCTCGACACCGCCGGGCTCACCCCCTCCGCCCAGGGCACCCTGGTGCGCTGGGAGGGCGGGCAGCTCTCCGTCACCGACGGGCCCTTCACGGAGTCCAAGGAGGTCGTCGGCGGCTACGCGCTCATGCAGTGCAAGGACAAGGCCGAGGCCCTGGAGTGGACCAAGCGGTTCCTGAAGGTGCACGAGGACTTCTGGACCGTCACCTGCGAGGTCCGGGAGATCGCGGAGGGCTGAGATTCCTGGCGCCCTGCCGTACGGGGGTGTTGCATGGTGGGTTGTGGAACCACAGCCCGCCGTGCCCCGGCCCACCGCCGTGCGCGCCATCGAGACCGTTTTCCGCCTGGAGTCCCCGCGGGTCGTCGCGGGCGTCGCCCGTATCGTGCGCGACGTCGGCATCGCGGAGGAGCTGGCGCAGGACGCCCTGGTCGCGGCGCTGGAGCAGTGGCCTCGGGACGGCGTGCCGGACAACCCCGGCGCCTGGCTCATGGCCACCGCCCGGCACCGCGCCGTCGACCTGGTCCGGCGCCGCGAGACCTACGCCCGCAAGCTGCGGGAGATCGGGCGGCACCTGTCGGACACGGTCCCGCCCGAGGAGCCCGGCGACCCCGACGACATCGACGACGACCTGCTCCGCCTGGTCTTCACCACCTGCCACCCCGTGCTCTCCGCCGAGGCCCGCACCGCGCTCACCCTGCGCCTGCTCGGCGGCCTGACCACGGCCGAGATCGCCCGCGCCTACCTGGTCCCGGAGCCGACCGTCGCCCAGCGCATCGTCCGGGCGAAGAAGACCCTCGCCACGAAGAACGTCGCCTTCGAGGTGCCCTACGGCCCCGACCGCGAGGCCCGCCTCGACTCCGTCCTGGACGTCATCTACCTGATCTTCAACGAGGGGTACGCGGCCACCGCCGGCGACGACCTGCTGCGCCCCGGTCTGTGCGAGGACGCGCTGCGTCTGGCCCGGGTGCTGTCCGCCCTGATGCCGAAGGAACCCGAGGTGCACGCCCTGACCGCGCTCCTGGAGTTCCAGGCCTCCCGGACCGCCGCCCGCACCGCACCCGACGGCACCCCGGTGCTGCTGCGGGACCAGAACCGCCGCCGCTGGAACCGCATGCTGATCGCCCGCGGCATCCGCGCCCTCGCCCGCGCCGACGCCACGGCCACCGGCGCACCCGGCCGCTACGCCCTCCAGGCGGCCATCGCCGCCTGCCATGCGCACGCGTACACCTACGAGGACACCGACTGGCGCACCATCGCCACCCTGTACGGCCTGCTCGCCGCCCGCACCCCGTCCCCGGTCGTCGAGCTGAACCGCGCCGTCGCCGTGTCGATGGACCGGGGCCCCGCCGAGGGCCTGCGGCTCGTGGACGCCCTCGCCGCCGAACCCGCCCTGCGCGACTACCACCTACTGCCCAGCGTCCGCGGCGACCTGCTCCAGCGGCTGGGCCGCACGGGCGAAGCGCGGGCCGAGTTCGACCGGGCGGCCGGGCTGGCGCGCAACGAACGCGAGCGGCAACTGCTGCTGCGCCGAGCCGGGGAGTTGTCGTGAACGCCCCCTCCCGCAGGGCCGGTCGCTGCCAGAATCGACTGGCAGTCGGATACGGGAGACGGGCGGGGGCTCGGTGGACGGCGCAGCAGTGGTCACGGCCGCCGGTGGCGTGGTCGTCGCGGTGCTCGGGGGCGGGGTGGCCCTCTGGCAGACGAGGCGTACCAGGGCACTGGAGCGGGAGAAGATCGAGCTCCAGCTCAGCGCGGACCGGAGTCGCAAGGAGTGGGAGTGGCGCGGGAGGAGCGCACCGCTGAGCGGGAGCGCCGGCGCGCGGCCGAGAAGGCCGAACGCGAGCAGGCCCGCACGGCCCAGCACCTCGCCGCCCGCCGGGACGGCCTCGCCGCGGAGGCAGCCGCCTACTGCACCCGGCTGGTGCGGGAACTGTCCACGCTCAAGATCCTCGACATGTCCCGCCCCCTGCGCCTGGACGACCTCTACGTACAGGTGCGTGTCCAGGAACAGCAGCCGCTGCGGTTCGTGCAGGACGATGAGTTCGGCCGCGACCGGGACGAGTACGACATCCGGGAGACCCGGTCGGCCGACGCCTCCGGCAGCACGCAGACCTACGCCCCGGCGGAGGCGATCCAGCGCTATCAGCGCATCGTCGTCGTCGGCGACCCTGGCGCCGGCAAGACGACGATGCTGCGCCACCTGGCCCTGCGCATGGCGCGCCGCCCGGAGGACGGGACACTGCCCGAGCTCCCTGCCTATGTCGACCTGTTCCGCTTCGTCGAGAGCGGTCACGAGGACATGCTCGACTTCCTGGCCGAACATTGGGCGGACCAGTACGGCTTCACCGGTGCGCGCGACTACGTCGCCGAAAAGCTCACCGACGGTACGGCGGCGCTGCTGCTCGACGGCTTGGACGAGGTGCTGGGCGGGGAGAGCGCCGAGGCGGCGGCCGGGGCGTACTACAGGGCCACCGAGGAGATCACCCGCCTGGCCACACGCTATCCGCGGGCACTGATCGCGACGACCTGCCGCCGGCACGGCTGGCGGGGCGGGCTGCCCCAGTTCCAGGTCCTGGAGGCGTTGGACTTCGAGTGGCCGCAGATCGAGACGTTCGTCTCCAACTGGTTCGGCACCCGCGACCGGCGCCGCGGCGGTCTGGTCCGTGCCCTGTCCGGCAACGCCCGCCTGCGCACCCTCGCGGCGAACCCGCTGCTCCTCAGCCTGATCGCCATCGTCTACGAGCGCGACCTGGAGCTGCCGGAGCGGCGGGCCGCGCTGTACCGGCGGTGCGTGGAGGTGCTGCTGCGGGAGTGGGACGCGCACCGCAAGATCTCCCGGTACAGCAGGTTCACCACCGACCGCAAGCAGGACCTCCTCAAGCAGATCGCGTGCCACTACCACGAGAGGGGCATGCGGTACTTCCCGGAGGACGATCTGCTGCGCCAGATCGCCGTGTTCCTGCCGACGATCGCACTGCCGGCCGAGGACGCCCCTGCCATCCTGGACGAGATCGCCGCCCAGTACGGCCTGCTCAAGGCCCAGGCGCACGGCTGGTACGGCTTCCTCCATCTGACCCTCCAGGAGCACTTCACGGCCGGGGCCCTGCTGGAGCGTGGGGAGGCCGGAATTCGGCGGGCGGTGCGGGCGCGGTACGACCCGTGGTGGGAAGAGGTGATTCTGCTGTTGGCGGGATCGCTGGGGGATGCGACACCCCTGCTGACGGGGGTGCTGCAATTGGACCCCGAGCAACCCCGCACCGTGGGGGAGGGCGGCAAACTGACACTGCCCCACGACGACTTCTTCCACACCGATCTCCTCCTGGCCGCCCGGTGCCTGGCCGGCGGCCCCCGGGTCGCCGACGTGGAACTGCGGCAGCAGATCGTCCGGTCGGTGTGGTCGCTGCTGGGCAGTTCGCCCTATCAGGGGGAGCGGCGACGGGCGGCCGAGGCGATCGTGGGGATGGTGGGCACGGAGGAACAACTGGACGAGGTCATCGCATACATCGACGACCACGCCCGGGAACCGGCGAGCACGGACCTGGTGGAGGCGTTGGCCGCACACGGCGGACGGAGCGTGGGCGAACGACTGCTCGGCCTGCTGTCTCTGCGGCCGGAGTTGGACGCCACGCTCCGGAACGCGATCATCGAAGCGCTTGGCATCCTGCGCGTGGAGGCCGCCGTGCCGATGCTGGTCCGCGAGCTGGAAGAGCTGTCGGGGCGGCGGAGGCCCGCAGGATTCAGCATCGACACGGACCTCGTCGACCAGGCAGGTGCGCTGATCAGGGCGCTGGGCAGGACGGGCGGCCCTGCCGCGCCCGTCCTGCGTACGGCTGTGGTTCTCGCCGAAGAGCGGCAGGGCTGGAACCTGATGCCGGATGTCCGGCTGGCCCTGGTGGAGTCGCGTGACGCCGAGGCACAGGAACTGTTGCCGGACCTTCTGGTGCGGGACAACGACTGGTGCTTCGAGCGCGAGACCCTGGCCGTCGCCTACCTGGACCTTCGAGGGGAGCGCGGAGCCGAGCGCCTGCTCCACCTCGTTCGTTCCGACGGGACGACGACCTTCAAGAGCATCTCCTTGATCGGCGCCGTGGCCCGGTTCTGCGCCACGGGCCATGGTCAGGGACTGCGTGAGCAACTGCTCGCGCTCGCGGGCGATGTCTCCATGGCGTGGCAGGTGCGCTGGCTGGCCCTGGAAGCGCTTGATCATCTGCCCGGCACGATCGCGGAGCTCCAGGCACCACTCGAGAGTTCCGACCCGTACGTCTCGGTGGGAGCCGCTGTCACCTCGGCGGCTTGGGGCACCCCGGTCCGTCTTGAAGCTATCCGTGCCGCCATCCTCGACGGCAGGCTCTCGCCTCATCTGTCGTACGAGCGGGACACGTCCCGTAGTTGGACCTGGATCGGACGGGTCGCCGAACGGCTGGGGAGTGCCCTGGCCCCGTACGGAGGTGTCTATGCAGCGCAGAGCCTGCTGATGGAGGCGAGCGAGGGGGACGAGCACGCCCGCGAATGGCTCTACGCGCTCGATCCGGAGGCGGGAGTGGATGCCTACCTGGCGTATCTGGGTCGCCAGTCGTCCCCGGCGCTCGGCGCCTCCGGTCCGCGGCGTATCCCGAAGAGCCGGGTGCGAGCCGTGCTGAACCACGCCGTGACCCGGGGGATGGACCGCCCCCATGCGCCGCACCACAAGCGACTGGTGAACCTGCTGGCCATGGTCGCCGACGATGCACGGTCGGTCGGCCAGTTGCTCCTGCTCGAGGCCAACCCCTACTACGCCGGCGATGCACACCAAGCCGCCTACACCGTCAGCCGCCGGGCCCGGGTCCGCGTGCTCCCCGACCGCACTGTCACCGCACTGGACGACTAGAGCCGCCGACCGGGTGTCCCAGCAGCATGGTCGGGGCCCCGGCGACCCGGGTGAGGAACACGGTGGCCGCGTGGGGGCCCTGCGGCTTCACCTTCCGGCGCAGTTCCTCGGGCTCCACCGCGGACCCCCGCTTCTTCACGGTCAGGACGCCGACCTCCCGCCGGCGCAGTAGGGCCTTCAGCTTCTTGACATTGAAGGGGAGTTGGTCGGTGATCTCGTAGGCGGTGGCGTACGGCGTGGGGTGCAGGGCGTCGGAGGTGACGTACGCGATGGTCTCGTCGACGAGCCCGCCGTCCACCTGGTCGGCCACCTCGGCGACCAGGTGGGCGCGGATGACGGCGCCGTCGGGCTCGTAGAGGTACCGGCCCACGGGCCGTACGGGCGGGTCGGGCAGGCCGCGGGAGCGGAGGGTGCGCGGGCCGGGCAGCAGGGTGGCGCGGACCAGGCCCGGTTCGGTCCCGAACCAGAGGACCGCCTCCTTCACGTCCCCGCCGTCCGAGATCCACTCGGCCTCCGCCTCGGCCGGGACCGCCTCGTGGGGGATGCCGGGGGCGACCTTCAGGGCGGCGCGGGGCGCGCCGAGGGCCGTGGCGACGGCCCAGGACAGGGGCGGTGAGTACGCCTCCGGGTCGAAGATCCGGCCCCGGCCGCCACGCCGGGCGGGGTCCGCGAACACGGCGTCGTAGCCCTCGGTGCTCACCTGCGTGACGTCGGCCTCCCGGACCTCGATCAGCTCGCCGAGCCCCAGCGCCTCGGCGTTCGCCCGCGCCACCGCCGCCGTCAGTGGATCCCGGTCCACGGCGAGGACCCGGATCCCGGCCCGCGCGAGCGCGATCGCGTCGCCGCCGATCCCGCAGCACAGATCGGCGACGGAGGTGACGCCCAGTTCCCCGAACCGCCGGGCGCGGTACGCCGCCACGCTCGCCCGGGTGGACTGCTCCACCCCGTTCGGCGTGAAGAACATCCGCCCGGCGTCCTCGGCCCCGAACTTCGCCGCCGCCCGCTGCCGCAGCCGCGCCTGCCCCAGGGCCGCCGACACCAGTTCGGCGGGGTGCTCGCGGCGCAGCCGGGTGGCGACGGCCAGCTCCTTGGCGGGGTCGGTGTCGCGGACCTCGTCGAGGAGGGCGCGGCCTTCAGGGGTGAGGAGGGGGGCGAGGTCGTTCACCGGGTCATTGTGGGCCAGTCGGTGGACCGTGCGCCCGGCGGCGGCGGTGTCGGGCCGGATTCGGGGCCGGAGCCTGGTTGGATCCGACCCCATGCGAGTCGTAGTACAAAATGACAATTTTCGGGCACGGCTCCAGAAGCTCGCCCTCCGCTGCGGGGCGGCCGCGTTGGCCTCCACCGCCCTCGTGTCCGGTTGCGCCGCCCCCGGTGCGGACTCCGGCGCCCACCCCGCCCCCGGTCAGCAGCCCGCCCGGGGCGGCCCCGCCGACCCGGCCACCCGCGCGAAGCGCCTCGCCGCCGAACACGCCCGGCTGGTCGCCGCGGCCAGGCGCTGGGGGCTGGAACAGGTCCCGCTGACCCCTCCGCCGCCGCCCGCGACAAAACCGAGGATCACCGCCCGGGCCGGATTCGAGGTGGACCACCAGGAGGACTGGAACCTGCCGCCGGTCTTCACCACCATCCCGACCACACAGAAGATCGTCTTCCTCACGATCGACGACGGCGCGGAGAAGGACCCCCGGTTCCTGCAGATGATGCGGGACCTGAAGGTCCCGTACACAGCCTTCCTCAGCGACTACCTGGTGAAGGACGACTACGGCTACTTCCGCAAGGCGCAGTCCTACGGCAACACCCTCAACAACCACACGCTGCACCACCCCTACCTGCCCGGTCTCACCTACGAGCAGCAGCAGGACGAGATCTGCGGCATGCAGGACATCATGCAGAAGCAGTTCGGCAAGCGCCCGAAGGTCTTCCGCCCGCCCTACGGCAACTACAACCAGGACACCCTGATCGCCGCCAAGTCCTGCGGGATCCAGTACGCGCCCATCTGGAACGAGGAGGTGTACGTCGACCACTGGGAGTACCGCGAGGACGACCAGAAGCTGCGCCGCGGCGACATCGTGCTCACCCACTTCCGGGGCACCGACGACTGGGACGGCACGATGGTCGACGACATGCGCCGCTTCCTGAACAAGGTCACGCGCGAGGGCTACGCCGTGGCCCGCCTGGAGGACTACCTGTGAGGCGGGGGAGGAGCCCGGGACGCGGTCCGGCACGCGCGCTCGCCGCCGCGCTCGCCTCCTCCCTGCTCCTCGCCGGCTGCGCCCAGTCCGTCGACCCCATCGAACGGCTGGGCAAGCGGGCGGCCCAGGAGGTACGGCCGCCCCGCCCGGCGGCCGTGGACCGCGCCTACCGCCGCTGGGGCCTGGCCGCCCCGCTCGCCGCCCCGCCCAGCCACCCGGCCCGCCCGCTCACCGCCCGCCGGCCGGGCGCCGGCCTGCCCCGGGTCGTCGACCACATCCGCACGTCCGACAAGGTCGTCTTCCTCACGTACGACGACGGCGCCGAACGCGACCCCCGGTTCGTCGACATGGTCCGCGAACTCCGGCTGCCCGTCAGCCTCTTCCTCACCGACAGCGTCGTGGGCCCCGGCTACGGCCACTTCGCCCGCCTTCGCGCAGCCGGCGCCGGCATCGAGAACCACACCCTCGAACACCGCGCCCTGGCCGGGCTGCCGTACGCCGGCCAGCGCACCGAGATCTGCGGCCAGCAGGACAAGCTCCACTCCCGCCTCGGCGTCCGCCCCCGCCTCTTCCGCCCGCCCTACGGCGCGTACGACACCACCACCCGCCGCGCCGCCGCCGACTGCGGCATCTCCACCCTCGTCCTCTGGCGCGCCGCGATGACCCCGTCCGACCTCGTCTACACCCATGGCGCCCACCACCTCCGCCCCGGCGACATCATCGTCGTGGGCCCCGACGAGGCGAGCGGCCCACCCCTGAGCGACCGCACGGCCCGGGTCCTCAGGAGGGCCCAGGAACGGGGACTGACGGTGGGGCGGCTGGAGGACTATCTGTAACCCGGCCGGGTTCCT
>NZ_JBVIDR010000009.1:146466-266443 GCF_055572275.1 Streptomyces sp. NPDC030798
GTTCCTGTGGCTCCGTGCCGGGCGACCGTGCGGCTCCGTGCCGGGCAACCGTGCGGCGCCGTGCGGGGCGACCTTGCGGGGACGGCCGGCGATCATCAGGCCGTCCGGCGTTCGAGGACGAGGGTCGAAGGGCCGACAGCGGGAGCCTGGGGCGGCTGGAGGACTATCTGTAACCCGGCCGGGTTCCTGTGGCTCCGTGCCGGGCGACCGTGCGGCTCCGTGCCGGGCAACCGTGCGGCGCCGTGCGGGGCGACCTTGCGGGGACGGCCGGCGATCATCAAGCCGTCCGGTGTTCGAGGACGAGGGTCGAAGGGCCGACAGCGGGAGCCTGGGGCGGCAGCCCCCGGAAAGCAGCGCAACCCGAGCCCGGGGAACCGGCGGCAACCCACCCCTCCGGCCGACGCGCCGCACGGCAATTGGCACTCCGCTTGACCGAGTGCTAACCGCAGTCATAGTCTCGGCTCTGGCACTCCCCACTGGAGAGTGCCAACAAAGCGACGGGCAGGTCCGGCACCCGCGACGACGGATCGACCTGGTCGCCACCTCAGACAGTTAACCCCGTGAGATCTCCGAAGGGGGAGGTCGGATCGTGACGACCGCCAGCTCCAAGGTTGCCATCAAGCCGCTCGAGGACCGCATCGTGGTCCAGCCGCTGGACGCCGAGCAGACCACGGCCTCTGGCCTGGTCATTCCGGACACCGCGAAGGAGAAGCCCCAGGAGGGCGCCGTCCTCGCCGTGGGCCCGGGCCGGTTCGAGAACGGCGAGCGCCTTCCGCTCGACGTCAAGGTCGGCGACGTCGTCCTGTACAGCAAGTACGGCGGCACCGAGGTGAAGTACAACGGCGAGGAGTACCTCGTCCTCTCGGCTCGCGACGTTCTCGCGATCATCGAGAAGTAGTCACCTCGAAGCAATCTCTGCTTTGAGCTGCGCCCCTGGCCCCCCGCGACAGATAAGAAGCCGGGCGCCCGGGGCGCAGTTGTCTTTTATCCCCACCATTCCGAGAGGGCTCCCGCTGTCATGGCGAAGATCCTGAAGTTCGACGAGGACGCCCGTCGCGCCCTCGAGCGCGGCGTCAACAAGCTGGCCGACACGGTGAAGGTGACGATCGGCCCCAAGGGCCGCAACGTCGTCATCGACAAGAAGTTCGGCGCGCCCACCATCACCAACGACGGTGTCACGATCGCCCGCGAGGTCGAGATCGAGGACCCGTACGAGAACCTCGGCGCCCAGCTGGTGAAGGAGGTGGCGACCAAGACCAACGACATCGCGGGTGACGGTACGACCACCGCCACCGTGCTGGCCCAGGCCCTGGTCCGCGAGGGTCTGAAGAACGTCGCCGCCGGTGCCTCCCCGGCCGCCCTGAAGAAGGGCATCGACGCCGCGGTCAAGGCCGTCTCCGACGACCTGCTCGCCTCGGCCCGCCCGATCGACGAGAAGTCCGACATCGCCGCCGTGGCCGCGCTGTCCGCCCAGGACCAGCAGGTCGGCGAGCTGATCGCCGAGGCGATGGACAAGGTCGGCAAGGACGGTGTCATCACCGTCGAGGAGTCCAACACCTTCGGTCTGGAGCTGGACTTCACCGAGGGCATGGCCTTCGACAAGGGTTACCTGTCGCCGTACTTCGTCACGGACCAGGAGCGCATGGAGGCCGTCCTCGACGACCCCTACATCCTGATCCACCAGGGCAAGATCTCGGCCATCGCCGACATGCTGCCGCTCCTCGAGAAGATCATCCAGGCGAACTCCTCGAAGCCGCTGCTGATCATCGCCGAGGACGTCGAGGGCGAGGCCCTGTCGACCCTGGTCGTCAACAAGATCCGCGGCACCTTCAACGCGGTCGCGGTCAAGGCCCCCGGCTTCGGTGACCGCCGCAAGGCGATGCTGCAGGACATGGCGATCCTCACCGGCGCCACGGTCATCTCCGAGGAGGTCGGCCTCAAGCTCGACCAGGTCGGCATCGACGTCCTCGGCTCCGCCCGCCGCGTGACCGTCACCAAGGACGACACCACGATCGTCGAGGGTGCCGGCAAGGCCGAGGACCTGACGGGCCGCGTCGCGCAGATCAAGGCCGAGATCGAGAACACCGACTCCGACTGGGACCGCGAGAAGCTCCAGGAGCGCCTCGCCAAGCTGGCCGGCGGCGTGTGCGTGATCAAGGTCGGCGCCGCCACCGAGGTGGAGCTGAAGGAGAAGAAGCACCGTCTGGAGGACGCCATCTCCGCGACCCGCGCCGCGGTCGAGGAGGGCATCGTCTCCGGTGGTGGCTCCGCGCTGGTCCACGCCGTCAAGGTCCTCGAGGGCAACCTCGGCAAGACCGGTGACGAGGCCACCGGTGTCGCGGTCGTCCGCCGCGCCGCCGTCGAGCCGCTGCGCTGGATCGCCGAGAACGCCGGCCTCGAGGGCTACGTCATCGTCTCCAAGGTGGCCGAGCTGGAGAAGGGCAACGGCTACAACGCCGCCACCGGCGAGTACGGCGACCTGGTCAAGGCCGGCGTCATCGACCCGGTCAAGGTCACCCGCTCCGCCCTGGAGAACGCCGCCTCCATCGCCTCCCTCCTCCTCACGACCGAGACCCTGGTCGTCGAGAAGAAGGAAGAGGAAGAGCCGGCCGCAGCGGGCCACGGCCACGGCCACGCCCACTGACCACTGAGCTGACCTGAGCGGAACCACGGTGCCCGGCACCCCCACGGGGGTGCCGGGCCTTGTGCGTTGCGGCGCTTCCCAGGACGCAGCCGTGGGCCTTCGGCGGTGGCTCGGCCGTGCCTGCCGCCCGCGATTGTCGGTGCTGTGCGAACAGGTGACGGTCCCGGGTGACGTCTCCACGTGCGCAACTCGTCGTGGCGCAGCGGGCCCTGCTCGCGCGGCCAGGAGCCGGGGCTCACCGGTTTCCTGACGCGGACCACCGGCCAAGGGCCGTCCTGCGCTGTCCCGGCTGCACCGTGGAGGGGTCACGACTCAGCCCCCGATGCCGGGCACGCACCGCCTACTGCTCCAACTCGTCCAACGCCCCCAGTTGCTGCATCAGCCCCAGCTGATCGTGCTGCCACCACAGCTCGGCGATCTTGCCGTTCTCGCCGAAGCGGAACAGGGTCAGGCCGGTCATGGAGACGCGCTTGCCCGTGGGGGCGATGCCCAGGAAGTCGCCCTTGTGGGTGGCGTTCCAGGTCCAGCGGGCGCAGGCCCGGTCGCCCTGGGCGAGGATGTCCTCGACGGTCAGGGAGAAGTCGAACGCGCCGCGCCACATGCGGTACTCGCTGCGGACGTTGTCCAGTCCGAGGGTGTCCTGCGGGTTCATCGGATCGTGGCTGTGGATGTCCTCGTCCAGCAGGTCGTTGAGCGGCGACAGCTCGCCCGGCGCCGCGAGCGCCTCGAAGAAGCGCCGCACGGTGATCTCGGTCAGCAGTTCGTCCCGCACGACGTCGAGGTCCGTGAACGTCGGCATCTCGTCGCACAGCGCGACCATCTCCCGGAAGATCCGGTCGGTCTCCGGGAGGTTCGAGTTCCGCATCGCCTCCTCGTACGACGGGAACTCCACCACTTCGACGATGTGCGACGCGTCCGAGCGGTCCTTGCCGACCAGCGCGTGCGTCGCCGTCCGCTTCCCCTTGGTCTGCTCGACCCAGTCGTCCATGAGCCGGTTCATCTCGTCCAGCCGGCTCGTCCTGCACTCGATGAGCTGTACGAAGGTCATGGCGCGCCTCCGGCCCCCCTGGTCCGGTACCGTCCCGCCCATTTTCCCACCGGGACGGCCACGCCACCCGTCCGCCGCCGCGGACCCCGAGGCGTCCTACTGCGGCCCGTACTTGCGGCCCGTCCGGGAGCTGATGCCGCCCAGCAGCCCGCGCGGGGTGACCTTCACCAGGCCCATCAGCGCCTTGTAGCGCGGGTCGGGGATGGAGACGGTCCTGCCGCGCGCGAGGTCGGCCAGGGCCGCCGCGACCAGTTTGTCGGCGTCGAGCCACATCCAGCCGGGGATGTTGTCCGTGCCCATCCCGGCCCGCTGGTGGAACTCGGTGCGCACGAAGCCCGGGCACAGCGCCATCAGCCGCACCCCGCTGCCGGCCAGGTCCTTGGCCGCCCCCTGGGTGAACTGCACGACCCAGGACTTGGAGGCGCCGTACGTGCCCCGGGGGAGGAACGCCGCCACCGAGGCGACGTTGACCACCCCGCCCCTGCCGCGCTCGCGCATCGCCTCGGCCGCCGCCGACGTCAGCCGCAGCACCGCCTCGCAGTGCACCTTGAGCATCCTCAGCTCGTCGGCCATGGAGACGTCGAGATAGCGGCCCTTGTTGCCGAAGCCGGCGTTGTTCACCAGCAGGTCGACCGGGTTGCGCCGGTCGCCGAGCCGGTCGGCCACCGTCTCGATGCCCTTGTCCTCCGCGAGGTCGGCGGTCAGCACCTCCACCTCGACGCCGTGCCGGTCGTGCAATTCGGTCGCCTGCTCGCGCAGCCGCCCGGTGTCCCGGGCGACCAGCACGAGGTCGTGCCCGTCAGCCGCCAGCCGCCGCGCGAACGCGGCGCCGATTCCCGCGGTCGATCCCGTAATCAAAGCCGTTGTCATGGCCCAAGGGTAGTGACCCGGAGCGACGGCGTCCGCTGCCGGTGACGGGCGCTCAGCGCGCCCGCTCGGCGACGTACCTGCGGGCCGCCGCCAGCGTCTCGGAGTGCAGGGCCTCGCCCGCCGCGAGCACGTGCGGCAGCAGCTCCCGCTCGGTGGTGACGGCGCGGAACTGCATCGTCGCCGTCACCCCGTGGTCCGGCCGGTGCACGATCTCGATGCGATCGCCCGCCCGTATCTCACCCGGTTCGATCACCCGCAGGTAGGCACCCGTCGCGGCCTTCCGGGTGAACCTCTTCACCCATCCCCGTTCGCCCAGATGGCCCTGGAACGTACGGCAGGGAATCCGCCCCGAGGTCACCTCCAGCACCACCCCGGAACCGATCCGCCAGCGCTCTCCGACCAGCGCCCCGGAGACGTCCAGACCGTCGGTCGTGAGGTTCTCGCCGAAGCAACCATTGGCCAACGATCGGCCCAGTTCGCGCTCCCACGCGTCGAGGTCCTCGCGCGCGTAGGCGTACACCGCCTGGTCGTTCCCGCCGTGGTGGCGCAGCTCGCACACCGCGTCCCCGGCCAGCCCGCTGCCGCCGACACCCTTGGGGCCGGGCGCCGCCACCCGCACCGGCCCCTCGGCGGGCCGCTTGTCGATGCCCGTCACACCCTGCGGCTGGTCCGTGTAGGGGACCTGCCGGGGGCGGCCCAGATTGACCGAGAGAAGCTTCATGGCCGCAACCGTACGGGCTCAGCATCAAAGCGTCGAGCCAATTTCGAGCGCCTCACCCAAGGCTGCCTTATGCTTGGAGGGTGATCGAGGCCCGTCATCTCCGTGTCCTGCGCGCCGTCGCCACCACCGGTTCCTTCTCGGCGGCGGGGCGTGAACTGGGCTGCACCCAGCCCGCCGTCAGCCAGCAGATGAAGGCCCTGGAAGCCTCGGTCGGCACCCCGCTGCTGGTCCGCAGCGGCCGCGAGATGCGCCTGACCGAGGCCGGCGAGGCCCTCGTCCGGCACGCCTCCGGGATCCTCGCCGGGCTCACCGCGGCCGAGGAGGAGATCGCCGCCATCGCGGGCCTGCGCGCGGGCCGGGTCCGGCTGGTCTCCTTCCCGAGCGGCAGCTCCACCCTGGTCCCCACCGCCCTGGCCGCGCTGCGCGCCGCCCATCCGGGCACCCGGGTCTCCCTGGAGGAGGCCGAGCCCCCGAAGTCCGTCGCCCTGCTGCGGGACGGCGACTGCGACCTGGCCCTGGCCTTCCGCTACGAGGGCGCCGCCGTCGCCGAGGACTGGGACGACCTGGTCGTGCGGCCGCTGCTCACGGACCGTCTCGTCGCGCTCGTGCCCGAGCGGCACCGGCTCGCGCGCGCGGAGTCCGTCGCCATCGGCGAGCTGGCCCGCGAGCCCTGGATCGCGGGCTGCCCGCGCTGCCGCGGCCAGCTCGTGGACGTGTGCGAGAGCGCCGGCTTCACGCCGCGCATCGACTTCGCCACCGACGACTATCCGGCGGTGGCCGGTCTGGTGGGCGCGGGCCTCGGCGTCGCGGTGCTGCCCCGGCTCGCGGTGGAGTCGGTACGGCCCAGGGGAGTGCGCACGGTGGCACTGGAGCCGGTGGTGCGGCGGGAGATCGTCGCCCTCACCCTGCCCGACCTGGCACGGGTGCCGGCCGTGGCGGCGACGTTGGAACAGCTGGCCCGGGCGGCCGCACGGGCCTGAGGAGCGACAACGGCAGGGGTCACGGGCACGCGCGTGCGTGCCCGGCGGGAACGGTCAGAGAAACGTTCCTGTAGAAGAAACGTTCCTTCAGCGGTGTGAGGCGGTGTCCTCGCCGGTGGTCGATGCCGACACCAGGCGGTTGCGTGCCCGCCCCATCAGCTCTTCGCGCTCGTCCTCGGTGAGGCCGCCCCACACGCCGTACGGCTCGCGCACCGCGAGTGCGTGCGCGGCGCACTCGGCACGTACCGGGCACCTCATGCAGACCTCCTTGGCCGAGTTCTCGCGAGCGCTCCGAGCCGCCCCGCGCTCGCCCTCCGGGTGGAAGAAGAGCGAGCTGTCCACCCCGCGGCAGGCAGCCAGCAGCTGCCAATCCCACAGGTCCGCGTTCGGTCCGGGAAGGCGGGAGAAATCTGCCATTACGTGACCCCTTGTAGCCGTTCTGGGCGGATACAGTGCCAACGACCGTACATGTCCGGTCTAAGAAGATGAAAATATGACTCATTGCGAATCTAGCTCCAGACACTGAGAAACGGGAGCAAAAACGGCTAAATGGGGCATGGGTTGTGATGAAAAGTTGAGGGTCCGCCCGCCATGTCTGCACCGTGTCGGCGCCCTCACGTAGAGTGCCGAAGACGGCAGGCAGCCCCGTAACTCTTTCGAGTGACCGTCGTTGAGAGTGCGGAGGCGGTTGAAAACACAAGTGCTCGGGCAGGCGTCCGAGACGGTCGACCGCAC
Source organism: Streptomyces sp. NPDC030798 (assembly GCF_055572275.1). Taxonomy (NCBI): domain Bacteria; kingdom Bacillati; phylum Actinomycetota; class Actinomycetes; order Kitasatosporales; family Streptomycetaceae; genus Streptomyces; species Streptomyces sp. NPDC030798. The sequence goes on from NZ_JBVIDR010000009.1 coordinate 153,465, forward strand.
AGGTGACGATTCCGTACCAGCCTGGAGGCTCAAGGTGACGCGCATCAGCTGCGGAGGGCGGTCATGACATCCGTCCTCGTCTGCGACGACTCCCCGCTTGCCCGAGAGGCGCTCCGCCGCGCGGTCGCGACCGTGCCCGGCGTCGAGCGCGTGACGACGGCGGCCAACGGCGAGGAAGTCCTCCGCCGCTGGGGCGCCGACCGCTCCGACCTCATCCTGATGGACGTACGCATGCCCGGCCTGGGCGGCGTCGAGACCGTACGCCGGCTGCTGTCCGCCGACCCCGGTGCGCGCATCATCATGCTCACCGTCGCGGAGGACCTCGACGGGGTGGCCCTGGCGGTCGCCGCCGGCGCCCGGGGCTACCTGCACAAGGACGCCTCGCGCGCGGAGCTGCGCGCCACGGTGACGCAGGCCCTCGCCGACCCGACCTGGCGGCTCGCCCCGCGCCGCCTCCGCTCGGCCGAGATGGGCGCGGCGCCCACGCTCACCGCGCGCGAGATCCAGGTCCTCGAGGGCATGAGCCACGGCCGCTCCAACGCCGAGATCGGCCGCGAGCTGTTCCTCTCCGAGGACACCGTCAAGACCCACGCCCGCCGTCTGTTCAAGAAGCTCGGCGCCTCGGACCGCGCCCACGCGGTGGCCCTCGGCTTCCGCTGGGGACTGGTCCGGTAGGCAGTGCGGTGCACCACGGCGGGGCTGCGGCCCGCCACCTGGACATCCCCGCCTGTCCTGGGGCGGGCGGGGACGAGGGCGATTCCCTCGCCGTAGCCGTGCGGGCCCCACGCGCGCGTGGGGCGCTGCAGTGTGCCGCGATGCGCCACCCGGCCCTGAGGGGTGCGCCGTCGGGTCGCCCGGGGACCCCCGAGTCGCTGTGTGGCGTGCCGGATCGCGCCCGGGGGCGTGTGCGGTCGGGTCGCCGTCCGGCCCCCGGCCCCGTGGCCGCGGGAGGTCGTGCCGAAGGTCTGCGGCCCCCGCCCGGACCCCCGCGGGCGCCGGGAACGGCGGCCCGGTGGACGCCCGCTGCTCGTTTCGGCGCGGATGCCGCATCCTTGAGATGTGGAGTCTCTCGGGGACGAGTCGGTCGAGCGGAAGGGGAGGGCGCAGGGGATGAGTGCCGGCGCACCTGCTCATAACGCTTCGGTGCACAACCACGAACACGATGCGACGGACCGGACGGCCGCAAGGCACCATGGACCGATGCGCGACGACGAGGCGGGCACGGCCCACGGGGTGATCGGTGCTCTCGTGCACCGCGCCGTCGACGGGGACGCGCAGGCCACGCACGATCTGCTCGCGCATGTCCACCCCCTGGCGCTGCGCTACTGCCGCACCCGGCTGTCCCGGCTCCCGGGCGACGCGCGCCACTTCGTCGAGGACCTCGCCCAGGAGGTCTGCGTGGCGGTCCTGCTGGCCCTGCCGCGCTACCGCGACACCGGCCGCCCCTTCGAGGCCTTCGTCTTCGCCATCGCCTCCCACAAGGTGGCCGACCTGCAGCGCGCCGCGATGCGCCACCCGGGCTCCACGGCGGTGCCGTCCGACGAGATGCCGGAGCGCCCGGACGACTCCCTCGGCCCCGAGGAGCGCGCCCTGCTCAGCAGCGACGCCGAGTGGGCCAAGAAGCTGCTCGCCAACCTCCCCGAGAACCAGCGCGAACTGCTCCTGCTCCGCATCGCGGTGGGCTTGACCGCGGAGGAGACGGGGCAGATGTTGGGAATGTCACCCGGCGCGGTCCGGGTGGCCCAGCACCGCGCGCTGAGCCGCCTGCGCGCCCTCGCCGAGCAGTAACGCCCTTGTGCGGAGCCGCCGAAGCTCCCGCTCGTGAACAGGGCCGCCCTCGTTTCCGTACGAACATACGAAGCCGGAAGCGACCCCGTACCGTGGAATTTGCTAGCGACGCTTCCCGTTAGCATGGACATCCGCACCGATCAAGGCCATTTGGGGAAGGTGTCATGACTGCCAACGTCGACGGAGTGCCCGGTAAATTCGCCACACTAGGGCTGACCTACGACGACGTGCTGCTGCTGCCGGGCGCATCGGACGTGCTCCCCAACGCGGTCGACACCTCGTCCCGTGTGTCCCGCAACGTCCGGGTCAACATCCCGCTGCTGTCCGCGGCCATGGACAAGGTCACCGAGGCGCGCATGGCGATCGCCATGGCCCGGCTGGGCGGTGTCGGCGTCCTGCACCGCAACCTGTCCGTCGAGGACCAGGTCAACCAGGTCGACCTGGTGAAGCGGTCCGAGTCCGGGATGGTCACCGACCCGATCACGGTGCACCCCGACGCCACGCTGGCCGAGGCGGACGCGCTGTGCGCCAAGTTCCGCATCAGCGGCGTCCCGGTCACCGACCCGGCCGGCAAGCTCCTCGGCATCGTCACCAACCGCGACATGGCCTTCGAGAGCGACCGCAGCCGTCGCGTGCGCGAGGTCATGACGCCCATGCCGCTGGTCACCGGCAAGGTGGGCATCTCCGGCCCCGAGGCCATGGAGCTGCTGCGCAAGCACAAGATCGAGAAGCTGCCGCTGGTCGACGACCAGGGCCTCCTCAAGGGTCTGATCACGGTCAAGGACTTCGTCAAGGCGGAGAAGTACCCCAACGCCGCCAAGGACGCGGAGGGCCGGCTGCTCGTCGGTGCCGCCGTCGGTGCCAGCCCCGAGGCGCTGGAGCGGGCCCAGGCGCTTGCCGGGGCCGGTGTGGACTTCCTGGTGGTCGACACCTCGCACGGCCACAACAGCAACGCCCTGAGCTGGATGGCGAAGATCAAGTCGGCCGTGAACGTCGACGTGATCGGCGGCAACGTCGCCACCCGTGACGGTGCCCAGGCGCTCATCGACGCGGGCGTGGACGGCATCAAGGTGGGCGTCGGCCCCGGCTCCATCTGCACCACCCGTGTGGTCGCCGGCATCGGCGTACCGCAGGTCACCGCCATCTACGAGGCGTCCCTCGCGGCCCGCGCGGCCGGCATCCCGCTGATCGGCGACGGCGGCCTGCAGTACTCCGGCGACATCGGCAAGGCGCTGGCCGCCGGTGCCGACACGGTGATGCTCGGCAGCCTCCTCGCGGGCTGTGAGGAGTCCCCGGGCGAGCTGCTCTTCATCAACGGCAAGCAGTTCAAGTCGTACCGCGGCATGGGTTCGCTCGGCGCCATGCAGTCCCGCGGCCAGGGCCGGTCGTACTCCAAGGACCGCTACTTCCAGGCCGACGTCGCCTCCGACGACAAGCTCGTGCCCGAGGGCGTCGAGGGCCAGGTGCCCTACCGCGGTCCGCTGTCCAACGTGCTGCACCAGCTCGTCGGCGGCCTGCGCCAGACCATGGGGTACGTGGGCGCGGCCACCATCGAGGAGATGGAGTCCAAGGGCCGCTTCGTGCGGATCACCTCCGCCGGTCTGAAGGAGTCGCACCCGCACGACATCCAGATGACGGTCGAGGCGCCGAACTACAGCACCAAGGACTGACGCACGCGCGCGTGCAGCGCGTGACGGACCTCGACGGCGGCCCCGGGACACTCCGGGGCCGCCGTTGTCGTACCCGTCGGGGATACTGGAAGGCGCTGAAACGCATCAGGGAAAGGCCTAGACGTGACTGAGATCGAGATCGGGCGCGGCAAGCGCGGCCGCCGGGCGTACGCCTTCGACGACATCGCCGTCGTCCCCAGCCGCCGGACCCGGGACCCGAAGGAGGTCTCGATCGCCTGGCAGATCGACGCCTACCGCTTCGAGCTGCCGTTCCTGGCCGCTCCCATGGACTCGGTCGTCTCCCCGGCCACCGCGATCCGCATCGGCGAGCTCGGCGGCCTGGGCGTGCTCAACCTCGAGGGCCTGTGGACGCGGCACGAGGACCCGCAGCCGCTGCTGGACGAGATCACCGGGCTGGACGCGGAGACGGCCACACGCCGCCTGCAGGAGATCTACGCGGCCCCCGTCAAGGAGGAGCTGATCGGCGCCCGCATCAAGGAGGTGCGCGACTCCGGCGTGGTCACCGCCGCCGCGCTCTCCCCGCAGCGCACCGCCCAGTTCTCCAAGGCGGTCGTGGACGCGGGCGTGGACATCTTCGTCATCCGGGGTACGACGGTCTCCGCGGAGCACGTGTCGTCCTCGCACGAGCCGCTGAACCTGAAGCAGTTCATCTACGAGCTGGACGTCCCGGTGATCGTCGGCGGCTGCGCCACCTACACCGCCGCCCTGCACCTGATGCGCACCGGCGCGGCCGGCGTCCTGGTCGGCTTCGGCGGCGGCGCCGCGCACACCACGCGCAACGTCCTGGGCATCCAGGTCCCGATGGCCACCGCCGTCGCCGACGTGGCCGCGGCCCGCCGGGACTACATGGACGAGTCCGGCGGCCGGTACGTGCACGTGATCGCGGACGGCGGCGTCGGCTGGTCCGGCGACCTGCCCAAGGCGATCGCCTGCGGCGCCGACGCGGTGATGATGGGCTCGCCGCTCGCGCGCGCGACCGACGGGCCGGGCAAGGGTCACCACTGGGGCATGGAGGCGGTGAACGAGGAGCTGCCGCGCGGCCAGAAGGTCGACCTGGGCACGGTCGGCACCATCGAGGAGATCCTCACGGGCCCCTCGCACACCCCCGACGGCTCCATGAACTTCTTCGGCGCCCTGCGTCGCGCCATGGCCACGACCGGGTACAGCGAGCTGAAGGAGTTCCAGCGGGTCGAGGTCACGGTGGCGGACAGCCAGCACCGGCGGTAGCCGCCCGGTTGTCGCCGAGACGCCTGAAGGGCCGGTCGTCCAGGAGGGACGACCGGCCCTTTCGCATGAACAGGCTGGGAGCCTGCCGCAGTACCCGCTGCGGTGGGCTCCACCCTTTTTCCGTAAGGTACCGGCGCCGCGCCCCGCATCACCAGCGCCGCGGTCCTGGGCGCCCACGCGCCCCCTTCACAACCGATGCGCCGCCCCCGTGGGGGTCGCCCCCCGTGTGTCCAGCAGCAGCTGGGCCTTCACCGACAGGCCCTGGAGGTCGTACGTGCGGTGGGGCTGGAGGAGGATCGTGAGGTCGGCGTCGGCGGCGGCCTCGTAGAGGGCGTCCGCGCGGGGGACCGGGCGGTCCAGGACGCTCCACGCGGGCACGTAGGGGTCGTGGAAGCTGACGGAGGCGCCCAGCTCCATCAGCCGTACGGCGATCTCCCGGGCCGGTGTGGCCTGCTGGTCGGCGAGGTCGGGCTTGTAGGTGACGCCGAGGAGCAGCACACGGGCGCCGCGCGCGGACTTGCCGTGCTCGTTGAGGAGCGTGGCCGCGCGCTGGACGACGTACCGCGGCATCCGGCTGTTGACCTGCTGTGCCAGCTCGACCATGCGCAGGGTGCGGGTGGCGTGGCCGGTGAGGTCCTGCGGGACGCCGTGCCCGCCGACGCCCGGGCCCGGCCGGAACGCCTGGAAGCCGAAGGGCTTGGTCTCGGCGCACCGGATGACGTCCCACAGGTCGACACCCAGCTCGTGGCACAGGACGGCCATCTCGTTGACGAGGGCGATGTTGACGTGCCGGAAGTTGGTCTCCAGCAGCTGCACCGTCTCCGCCTCGCGCAGCCCGCGCGCGCGGACGACCTTGTCGGTGAGCCGCCCGTAGAAGGCGGCGGCCGACTCGGTGCAGGCCGGGGTGAGGCCGCCGATCACCTTGGGCGTGCCGGCGGGGGTCTGCGCGCGGTTGCCGGGGTCCAGCCGGCTGGGCGAGTAGGCGAGGTGGAAGTCGCGGCCGGCGCGCAGTCCCGAGCCCTTCTCCAGCAGGGGGCGCAGGAACTCCTCCGTGGTCCCGGGAAGCACGGGCGACTCCAGGACGACCGTGGTGTGCGGGCGCAGCCGCTCGGCGAGCGTGCGGGCGGCGGCCTCCACCTGGCCGAGGTCCAGCCCGCCGTCGGCGCCGCGCGGGGTGGGCGCGCAGATCACGGCGGTGCGCACGCGGCCGAGCTGGGCCGGGTCGGTGCCCGGGCGGAAGCCCGCGGCGTGCATGCGCCGCAGCTCGGCGGGGCTGAGCGAGCCGGTGTCGGGCCCGGTGGCGTACCCGATCGTCGGGATGCCGGCGGCGACGGCGGCCTGGGCGAGCGGCAGGCCGTAGGGACCGAGTCCGATCACGGCGAGGTCTGCGGGCATGGCGGGGGCCGTCCTTCCCAGTAGCCGAGGCGGGGCAGATGCGCAACCGCTGTGGACAGCACGAACGAGCGCACTGTCACACTAGGAGTAAATATGACCGTTATGTGGGATTCTGTTCGTGTGTCTTCCGGGGGTTCCGTGCACGTTGTCCACAGGCCGGAAGTGCGTGGTGGCTGAAGTCGGGCAAGCCGGTCAGAATTTGGGCATGAGGAGGGGATGAGCCCGGGCTTCGCCCACCGCGGGTGCGGCCGACGCGACCGAGACGTTCGACAGCGGGAGGCAGCGGTGAGGACAGCGACTCTGGGCCCGGCGCAGCGCGCCGAGTCACTGGCGGCGATGGCGGAGCGCGAGCTGGACATCCTGGTGGTCGGCGGCGGAGTGGTCGGCGCAGGCACCACCCTGGACGCCGTCACCCGCGGTCTGTCCACCGGTCTGGTCGAGGCCCGCGACTGGGCGTCGGGCACCTCCAGCAGATCCAGCAAGCTCATCCACGGCGGCCTGCGCTATCTGGAGATGCTGGACTTCGCCCTCGTCCGCGAGGCCCTCAAGGAGCGCGGCCTGCTCCTGGAGCGGATCGCCCCGCACCTGGTCAAGCCGGTGCCGTTCCTCTACCCGCTCCAGCACCGGGCCTGGGAGCGGGTGTACGCGGGCTCGGGCGTGGCCCTGTACGACGTGATGTCCATGGCCCGCGGCCACGGCCGGGGCCTGCCCCTGCACCGGCACCTGAGCCGCCGTCAAGCCCTGCGCGTCGCACCGTGCCTCAAGAAGGACGCGCTGATCGGCGCCCTGCAGTACTACGACGCCCAGATGGACGACGCCCGCTTCGTGGCGACCCTGGTGCGCACGGCGGTGTCGTACGGCGCGCACGCCGCCAACCGCGCGCGCGTGACCGGGTTCCTGCGCGAGGGCGAGCGGGTCGTCGGCGCCCGGGTGCAGGACGTGGAGGGCGGCGGGGAGTACGAGGTCCGCGCCCAGCAGATCGTCAACGCCACCGGCGTGTGGACCGACGACACGCAGGCCATGGTGGGTGAGCGCGGCCAGTTCCACGTGCGCGCCTCCAAGGGCATCCACCTGGTCGTCCCCAAGGACCGCATCCACTCCACCACCGGTCTGATCCTGCGCACCGAGAAGTCCGTCCTGTTCGTCATCCCCTGGGGCCGGCACTGGATCGTCGGCACCACCGACACCGACTGGGACCTCGACAAGGCCCACCCGGCCGCCTCCAGCGCCGACATCGACTACCTGCTCGAGCACGTCAACTCGGTGCTCGCCGTCCCCCTCGGCCGCGACGACGTGCAGGGCGTGTACGCGGGCCTGCGCCCGCTGCTGGCCGGCGAGTCGGACGCCACCAGCAAGCTGTCCCGCGAGCACACCGTGGCGCATCCGGCGCCCGGCCTGGTGGTCGTGGCGGGCGGCAAGTACACGACGTACCGGGTGATGGCCAAGGACGCCGTCGACGAGGCGGTGCACGGCCTCGACATGCGGGTCGCCGACTGCGTCACCGAGGAGATCCCGCTGCTCGGCGCGGAGGGCTACCGGGCGATGTGGAACGCGCGGGCACGGATAGCCGCCCGCACCGGACTGCACGTGGTCCGCGTGGAGCACCTGCTGAACCGGTACGGCACGATGGCCGAGGAGGTCCTGGCCCTCGTCGCCGCCGACCCCGCCCTGGGCGAGCCGCTGCAGGCCGCCGACGACTATCTGCGCGCCGAGGTGGTCTACGCCGCCTCGCACGAGGGTGCCCGGCACCTGGACGACGTGCTCACCCGCCGTACCCGCATCTCCATCGAGACCTTCGACCGTGGCACCCGCAGCGCCCGCGAGGCCGCCGAGCTGATGGCGCCCGTCCTGGGCTGGGACAAGGACCAGATCGAACGCGAGGTCCAGCACTACGAGAAGCGGGTCGAGGCCGAACGCGAGTCGCAGCTCCAGCCGGACGACCTGACGGCGGACGCGGCCCGGCTGGGGGCGCCGGACATCGTGCCGCTGTAGTCGGTCCGTCACCCGACGACGCGTCATCCGCCGGGGTGGAAGGCCCGCTTCCGCGGGTCTCCGGGCGGGCGGGGCCTGGGGCGGCGTCAGGGGCACCCTGGGCGCTGGGCACTTGTCGGGTGAGGGACAATGAAGGCTCTGTCAGGGCGGGTTGCAGAGGGGACGCATGTCGGAGGCGGAGCGGGCGGGGACTTCTCGTCGGGAGACTCGTCAGGACAACGGCGGGCGTCGTCTCCTCGCCGGGAGGTACCGGCTGGGAGACGTGCTGGGCCGGGGCGGTATGGGCACGGTCTGGCGCGCCGAGGACGAGACCCTGGGCCGGACGGTCGCCGTCAAGGAGCTGCGGTTCCCGTCGAACATCGACGAGGAGGAGAAGCGGCGCCTGATCACGCGCACCCTGCGCGAGGCCAAGGCGATCGCCCGGATCCGCAACAACAGCGCGGTCACGGTCTTCGACGTGGTCGACGAGGACGACCGGCCGTGGATCGTCATGGAGCTGGTCGAGGGCAAGTCCCTCGCCGAGGTCATCCGCGAGGACGGGCTGCTGGAGCCGAGGCGCGCCGCCGAGGTCGGGCTCGCCATCCTGGACGTGCTCCGCTCCGCGCACCGCGAGGGCATCCTGCACCGGGACGTGAAGCCGTCCAACGTGCTCATCGCCGAGGACGGCCGCGTCGTGCTCACCGACTTCGGCATCGCGCAGGTGGAGGGTGACCCGTCCATCACCTCCACCGGCATGCTCGTCGGTGCCCCCTCCTACATCTCCCCGGAGCGCGCCCGCGGGCACAAGCCGGGCCCCGCGGCCGACCTGTGGTCGCTGGGCGGCCTGCTGTACGCGGCGGTGGAGGGCGTCCCGCCGTACGACAAGGGGTCGGCGATCGCCACGCTCACGGCGGTGATGACCGAACCCCTGGAGGAGCCCAAGAACGCGGGCCCGCTCAAGGACGTCATCTACGGACTGCTCACCAAGGACCCGGCCCAGCGGCTCGACGACGCCGGCGCCCGGGCCATGCTCAACGCGGTGATCCACGCGCCCGAGCCGGAGCCGATGGACGCCACCCGCGTGGTCCCGCTGCCGGCGCAGCCCGGGCCGTCCGAGGGCAGGCGGGGCGAGGAGGCCGGGGAGAAGCTGCGCGGGGCGCTGCGCTCGGTCCGCAAGGCGGCCGGAGCGGCCACCGCGGCGGCGGCCGTGCGCGCCAAGAGCGGCAGCGGTACGACGACGCCGCCAGCCGGCGGTCCGGCGGCGCCGGGTGCCGGGCGTCCGGACGTGCCGGGTGTCGGTGGGGCGGCGGCCGCGGGGAGCGGTGCGGTGTCCTCCGGGGTGCCGGGCAGGCCGGTCGTTCCGGCCCAGGGGTCCGGGGGCGTGCCGAACTCCGGCGCGAGGAAGCCGAGTTCCGGGTGGCCCGTGGTGCCGCCGCCGGACCTGGACCTGCCGCCGCGGTCGGTGCCGAGGGCTCCGCTCACCGACGTGGTGCCCCGCCGGACCCTGGTGATCATCGCGGTGGTGGTCGTCCTCGCGGTGATCGGCACCGTGCTCGCGCTCACCCTGGGCGGCGACGACAAGCCCGACAAGCACAGCGGCGCGGGCGCGGCGGCGAGCGCCTCCGTCAAGCAGGACAAGGGCACGGCGGGCAAGGAGAGCACCGACAGCGGCGCGAGGACCGACGGAAGCACCTCGGCGGCCGCGACGACCCCACCTTCGTCGGACGGCACGGCGAGCGCGAGCCCGTCCGGCGACGACTCCGCCGCGTCCGGTGCGCCGGACGGCGGGAGCGCGCCGGTGGAGTCGACGCACAAGGGACGCCAGGGGTACTCGATCGGACTGCCCAAGGGGTGGAGGTACCGGTCGACCGGGAGCGCCGGCGACCGCTACACCGGGCCCGACGGGCAGAAACTGCTGGTCGGCTGGACGAGTTCCCCCAAGTCCGACCCGGTGGCGGACTGGAAGAACCAGGAGCGCGCCATGGTGCGTTCCCAGTACCAGCGGATCCGCATCGAGAAGGTCGGCTACCGCGGCTGGAACACGGCCGACTGGGAGTTCACCTACGTCGAGGACGGCACCAAGTACCGCTCGATCGACCGGGGTTTCGTGGTCAACAGCCATCAGGGTTACGGGCTGATGTACACCGCGGAGAACGGCGACTGGCACAGCGATCTGCGCAAGGACACCTGGCGGACGCTGACGAAGTCCTTCGAGCCCAAGTCGTGACGTGACCGAGCCCCGTTCGGAGCCCTGAGAATCCGCCATCCCTCAATGCGGGTTGCCTGTGGCACGTATCGTGAATGGTTGCGGACCGTACGCAGCCGAATGTGGATGCGAAACGGGCCGTTGGGGAACGGATGTGAACGACCAGCGGCCGGGGGAGGCAACGTGGACGACTACGCGGGTCGGGTGCTCGCCGACCGCTACCGCCTGCCGCTGCCGCCCTCCGACGAGTACGAGCTGACCGAGACCCGGGCCTTCGACACCTACAGCGGGCAGGAGGTGCTGGTCCGTCAGGTGCCGTTGCCCGAGGTCGTCGAGGCGGAGGTGCTCGACGCGGAGGGCCTGCCCGAGGGGTTCACCGCCCGCGAGCGCGGGGCACGCCGTGCGCCCGCCGCCCGTACGGCCACACGCCGGCCCTCGGACCCCGCGGTGCGGCGCGCCGTCGAGGCCGCGCAGGCGGCCGCCCGTATTCCCGACCACCCGCGCCTGGACCAGGTCTTCGACGTGTTCGCCGAGGGCGGTTCGCTGTGGATCGTCAGCGAGTGGGTGGCCGCGCGCCCGCTGTCCGCACTGCTGGCCGAGCAGCCGCTGACGCCGTACCGGGCGGCCGAGGTCGCCTCCGACGTCCTGATGGCGCTGCGGGTGCTGCACGCACACGGCTGGGTGCACCGCAACATCACCGCTCGCACGGTCCTCGTCTGCGAGGACGGCCGCGTGATGCTGACCGGCCTCGCCGTCGGCGCGGCGGAGGAGGCGCTGTGCGGGTACGACCCGGTGCCGGAGCAGGAGGGCGGTCAGCAGGGGGGAGTCGACGCCGGGGAGGGCGCCGGGGCCGGTGCCCGTCTCGACGACGCCGGCGACCGGGGTGCTCGACGTGCCGGGGGGCCGGTCGGTGCCCTGCGGCCGGGCGGGGGCCAGGGCGCCCTGCCCGCCGCCGACGTCGATCCCGAGGCCGCTCGGCGTGCCGCGATCCAGGCGCGGGCGGCCGGCGGGCTGCCTCCGGTGCCGGGAGCGGACGGGGCTTCTGCCGGCGGGGCGCCGGTCCCCGGGCAGCCGGGACCTCGCGCTGTGCAGAGCGGTGAGGACATCCGGGCCGCCCGGGCCGGAGCCATCGCCGCCTACCGCGCGGGAGCCCGCGCCGCCGCCCGCGTACAGGAAGCCCAGCAGAACGGCCGCGCCGCCCTGCCCGGCGCCCGCCCCTCCGCCGAGGGCGCGACCGGCGCCAACGGCGTGGCGCAGCAGCCGTACACCAGCGACCAGGCCGCTCAGCCACCCGGCACGACGGTCGACCCGTACGGCGTGCAGGGCCGCCCGTGGCACGGCGCCTCGCCCCGCCGCAACCCGGCTGAGACGGCTGCGGAGTTCGCCGTACCCGACGAGTTCGCCGGGCCCGACGACCGTGCCGAGTCCGCCGGGTCCGGCGAGTTCGGCGTCGCCGGGCAGCGCCCCGGCCTTCCGCCGGCGGGACGCCTGCCCGTGCCCGGGCAGCCGGCCGCCGGGCATCCGCTCGGTCCCGGTCAGGCACCCTCCGCCGCCGGCCCGGCCCAGTCGGCCACCCCGGTGACCCCCGGCTGGGAGAACCCGGCCGTCGGTGGGGCCGGGCGCCGCGGGCCGGGTACGGCGCTGGCCGCCGAGCGGGCGCGGCAGGTGCGGATGACCGTGGTGGGGCCGGTGACCGAGCGGTGGGCGCCGGAGCAGGCCGGGCCGGTGCACGAGAACTGGCAGCTTGCGGCGCCGGTCGGGCCCGCCACCGATCTGTGGGCGCTCGGCGCGCTGCTCTTCCGCGCCGTGCAGGGACACGCGCCCTACCCCGAGGAGTCCACGGCCGAACTCGTGCAGCTGGTCTGCGCCGAGCCGCCTGCCTTCGCCGAGGAGTGCGGCCCGCTCCGCCCGGTCGTGGAGTCGCTGTTGCGTCAGGACCCCCTCGACCGGCTCGAGCCCGAGGAGCTGAGCGGCTGGCTGCGCTCGCTGGTGCGCTCCGCGCCCGAGCCGGACGCCGGCGCCCATGTCGTACCCGTGCCGCCCGCCGACCCGAGCCGGCTGCCGATCGTCCGGCGCCGCGGCGAACTGGTGCGGCGGCGGCGCGCCGGGCTGCCCGCGGCCCATCCGCACGGACGGCACAAGAGGGCCCGGGAGGAGAAGTCCCGGCGGGACAGGAACCGGTACGAGACCCGTTCCCCGCGCAGTCTCGGCCGGATCCTGCTCCTGCTGATCCTCCTCCTGCTGGCCGCCGCGGTGGCGTACGCGATGCTCTTCATGCCCAAGCAGAAGGACAGCGGTGCCGCCGGCAGCCCTGACCGTACGGGCAGCGCCGGGGAGGCGAGTCCCGCGCCCACGCCGACCGAGCGGCCCTCCTCCGGACAGAGCGAGCCCTCCGCGTCCGCCTCCGCACCCGCCACCGAGACCCAGACCGGCGGCGACCCCTCCGTGGCCGACGGATTCACCCTGCGCACCGACCCCGAGGGCTTCAAGGTGGCCGTCGCCCGAGGGTGGGACCGCACCCCGAAGAACGGCAGCGGCCAGGTGGTGTACGCGCACGGGAACTTCGAGCTGCTGGTCGTACCCGGACGGGACAGCGCGGCGGCGAACGGCAGCGACCCGATGATCTACCAGCGGGACAAGGAGCGCGAACTACAGCCGTACCGGAACTCCAGCTGGGCCACGGCCACCGGGCTGAGGACCATCACCGTGGGCGGACGCACCATGGCCGAGGGCCAGTTCACCTGGACCGACGGGCAGGGGCGCGACCTGTACGTGCGCAACATGGCGATCCTGCTGAACGGCCGCTACCACATCGTCCAGGTCCGCGGTCCGGAGGCCGAGCGGGACGAGGTGACGCGGCTGTACGAGCAGGCTACCGCGACGTACCGCTACACGGGTTGAGCGTCCTGTACACGGAGTCCCGGACAACCGTCACAGTGCTGTCACCTTGGCACCCCGCTTGTTCCCTGAGGGGAGACCGGTCCTTAGTCTGACCCTGTCAAGAGCATTGCGGGGCAACGTGAATCAGATGCAGGGCCTGCTGATAGCGGGCCGCTACCGGCTCGCCGATTCCATCGGCAGCGGCGGCATGGGCCGGGTGTGGCGCGCCCACGACGAGGTGCTGCACCGGGCGGTCGCCGTCAAGGAGTTGACCGCCGCGCTCTACGTCTCCGAGAGCGAGCAGGCCGTGCTGCTCGCCCGTACCCGGGCCGAGGCACGCGCCGCCGCCCGCATCAACCACTCCGCCGTCGTCACCGTCCATGACGTGCTCGAACACGACGGCCGGCCGTGGATCGTGATGGAGCTGGTGGAGGGCAGCTCGCTGGCCGACACGGTCAAGGAGCGGGGGCGGGTGGAGCCGCGCGAGGCCGCGCGGATCGGCCTGTGGGTGCTGCGGGCGCTGCGCGCCGCGCACCGGGCCGGTGTGCTGCACCGGGACGTCAAGCCCGGCAACGTGCTGCTCGGCCGGGACGGCCGGGTCCTGCTCACCGACTTCGGCATCGCCCAGATCGAGGGCGACACCACCATCACGCGTACCGGCGAGGTCGTCGGCTCGGTCGACTACCTCGCGCCCGAGCGGGTGCGCGGCCACGACCCGGGGCCGTCCTCGGACCTGTGGGCGCTCGGCGCCACGCTGTACACGGCGGTCGAGGGCCGTTCGCCGTTCCGCCGCACCTCACCGCTGAGCACCATGCAGGCGGTCGTGGAGGAGGAGGCGGAGGAGCCCCGCCACGCCGGTCCGCTCGGCCCCGTCATCTCGGCCCTGCTGCGCAAGGAGCCGGGGCAGCGGCCGGGCGCGGAGGAGGCGGAGCAGATGCTCGCCGAGGCGGTGGAGGGCCGCCGCCCGAACGCCGCGCAGGCCTTCGTACCGACCCAGGGCTCGGGCGTGGACACCAGCGGGCCGTACAGCTCCGGGACGGGGGTGGCGAGTTACGGCACCGGCGCCGGCCCGTCGCTCTACGGCACCGGCTCCACGCCTTCCGGCTACGGAAGCGGCGCCTCGGCCTACGGATCCGGCCCGGGCGTCCCGCGGCCTTCCGCCACCGGGCCGACGTCGGTGGGCCCGGCGCCGGTGGGTCCCACCGCCGTCGGTCCGGCGGCCGTGCCGCCGCCCGGATCACGCCCGGCGAAGGCCCGTCCCCGGCGCCGGCTGCGCACGCTCGCGCTCGTCGTCGCCGTGGCGGCCGTACTCGGCGGCGGGGCCGCGGTGGCCTTCCAGCAGTGGGGCGCCTTCGAGGCGGACACCGAGGCGGGCGGCGCCACCCCGGCCCCCGCGACCTCGACCACCCACGCACCGTCCCCGGGAGGCGCGGTCCCCGGCAACTGGGTACGCCACGAGGACCCGTTCGGCTTCAGCATCTACGTGCCCAAGGGCTGGAAGCGCAAGGTGTACGAGGACAGGGGCGCCCTCAAGCAGGTCGACTACTCGCCGGACGGCGGTATCCACTTCATCCGCGTCGCCGTCGACACCAACCCGGACTTCGCCGATGCCTACGAGCACCAGAAGGACCTCGAGCAGCAGCTCCAGGGGCTGGTCGGCTACCGGCGTCTGACCATGGAGAAGAACACCTACCGCGACCGCCCCGGCTCGGTGTGGGAGTGGTCGTGGAACGCCCTGAAGAAGGATCCCCCGCACGTCGCCGGGCCGCGCCGCGCCATCGAGGAGACCTACTCCTCGCGGCAGGGCACCGAGTACGCGGTCGAGATGTCCTCGCCGGCCGAGGACTGGGCGACGGCGAGCAAGCAGTTCACGTGGGTGCTGCGGAGTTGGCAGCCCGAAGAGAGCTGACCGGCACGCCCCGTCCGCACCGGCACGCCCCGCCCGCGCACCGGCTCACTCCGGCCGCACGCCGGCGCACCATGCTTGGCCGATCAGCGCGCCGAGTGGGTGCGGCTGGTGCGGCATGATGGGCCTCATGGGATCCGAGGGGGACGACCTTCGTGTGATCGCGGGCCGTTACCGCCTTCAGGCGCGGATCGGGCGCGGCGGTATGGGCGTCGTGTGGCGGGCGAGTGACGAGGTGCTGGGTCGCCTGGTGGCGGTCAAGGAACTCGCCCCGGACGACTCCCTCGCCGACGACGACGCCCGGCGCCGCCGCGAGCGCACCTTCCGGGAGGCGCGGGCGGTGGCGCAGTTGCGGCACCCGCACATCATCGTCGTGCACGACGTCGTCGAGCAGGACGAACGGCCGTACATCGTCATGGAGTTGATCGACGGCGGCTCGCTCGCCGACCGGATCGCCGCGCGCGGCCCGGTCGACGCCGTCGAGGCCGCCCGGATCGGCATCGACCTGCTCAGCGCGCTGCACACCGCGCACGAGGCCGGGGTGCTGCACCGGGACATCAAGCCCGCCAACGTGCTGATCGAGTCCGGCACCGACCGGATCGTCCTCACCGACTTCGGCATCGCGCAGGTCGAGGGCGCCACGACCCTCACCGAGACCGGCTCCTTCGTCGGCTCGCCCGAGTACACCGCCCCGGAGCGCATGTCCGGCCTGCGCACCGGGCCGGAGTCCGACCTGTGGTCGGTGGGCGCGCTGCTGTGCACGGTGCTCAGCGGCGAGTCGCCGTTCCGCCGGGACTCGCTGGGCGGCATCCTGCACGCCGTCGTCGCCGCCGAGATCCGGCCACCCGCCGAGGCGGGGCCGCTGCTGCCCGTCGTACGGGGGCTGCTGGAGCGCGACCCCGACCGGCGGCTGGGCGCGGCGGAGGCCGAGCGGATGCTGCGGACGTTCCTGGAGACGGGCCGGACGCCCGACGCGCCGGGCCAGGCAACCGCGCCGGGCACCCGGCCGTCCGCCGGGGGCCACCCGCTCGGACTCGGCCACACCCCGACCGAGCACGACATGCCCCGCCGCTCCCTCGTCCCGTCCCCGCTCGGCGCCGACCGGCCCCCGGCCGCCCGTCCGTCCGCGCGCGGTGTGCTGGTCGCCGCGCTGCTCGTCGCCGCCGTCGCCGGGGCGGGCGTGTCGGCGGCGGCCCTGCTGCTGAAGGACGGCCACGGAGGCGGCGGCACACCGGGCGGCACGGCGACCAGCCCCCCTACCCGCACCAGCCCCGCCACCCGCACCAGCACGGCACCGTCCGCGACCCGCACCGGTGCCCCGCCCTCCCCGACGGCCCGCGCGAGCGGCGCGGGCACCGGCTCCCGCACCCCCACCGCACCCTCCGGTTACCGCACCGCCCGCGATCCGGCCGGCTTCTCCCTCGCCGTACCGCAGGACTTCACCCGCGACCGGCAGGGCGAGCGGGTCTTCTACCTCTCCCCGGGGCAGACCTTCCGCCTCGGCATCAAGGTCGCCGCGCCCGAACCGGGCGGCCCGGTCGCGGTGATGAACCGTTCGGCGGCCGGCGGGGCGGACACCAACCCCGGTTACCACGACGGCCGGGTCACCGAGACCCGGCACGCCGGACACCCCGCCGCGCTCTGGGAGTTCACCTGGAACGGCTTCAGCGCGGCGGAGGGCCCGCGCCACACCTATGACCTGTGCTGGGAGGAGGGTGGCCGGATGTACGACGTGTGGGTGTCGGCGCCGGTCGGGAAGGTGCGCGAGGCCCGGGAGTACTTCGACGTGGCCGTGGACACCTTCTCGCCCGGGGCGCGTTGACCTCCTCCCGCTCGGTGCACTCGCGGTGTGCGGACCGCTTCTCGGCCACCGGCACGGGCGCCTTTTCGGTCACGGGTCTGTGACCGGTTCCCGTTCCCGGTGGATCGGACGCCCATGGCGCGATAGGCATGACGCATGAGCAGTGACGGGGGAGCCGGCCCGACGGCCGACGACACGACGAGTTTTGTTCTGCAACCGCCGAACCCGAACCCCTCACCCGCGCCGGTGCCGGCGCAGGGCGCCCGGGAACCCGGAGCGGGCCGGCTGATCGCGGGACGGTACCGGCTGCTCGCCAAGCTCGGCCACGGCGGCATGGGCACCGTGTGGCGGGCCCGGGACGAGACGGTGGAGCGCGAGGTCGCCGTCAAGGAGCCGCGCGTACCGGACCACCTTCCCGAACGGGAACGCGCCAACGCCTTCGAGCGGATGCGCCGCGAGGCCCGCGCGGCGGCCCGGCTCGACCATCCGGCGGTGGTCGGCGTGCATGACGTGGCGGTCGTCGACGGCCGGCCCTGGATCGTCATGGAGCTGGTGCGCGGCCGCTCGCTGGGCAGCGCGCTGCAGGAGGGCACGCTCGACTCCCGCGAGGCAGCCCGGATCGGCCTGGAGGTGCTCGGCGCCCTGGAGGCCGCCCACGCGGCGGGCGTTCTGCACCGCGACGTGAAACCGGACAACGTGCTGCTCGGGCGCTACGACCGGGTCGTCCTCACCGACTTCGGCATCGCGCAGATCGAGGGCGAGACGAACCTGACCGACACGGGCGGCTTCGTCGGCTCCCCCGAGTACATCGCGCCCGAGCGGGTGCTGGGGCAGCGCCCCGGACCGGCGAGCGACCTGTGGTCGCTGGGCGTGGTCCTCTACACCGCCACCGAGGGCGTCTCCCCGTTCCGCCGCAGCAACACCCCGGCGACCCTCCAGTCCGTGCTCAACGCCAACCCCGCTCCTCCCGCCGCCGCCCAGGGGCCGCTGGCCGAGGTCATCAACAGCCTGCTGCAGAAGGACCCCGCCCACCGGCCGACGGCGGCCCGGGTCCGGCAGTTGCTGGAAGCGGCAGCGAACCCGCCCGCACCCGAACCGCCGCCCGTGCCCACCCGGCCGGTGCCCGAGGCGGCCGCCCCCGTGCGCCGCCTGGGCCGTACGGCCTGGCTCGGCCTGGGCGCCGCGGCCGTCGCGGTGGCCGTGACGGCGTACCTCCTCCTCGCCGACCCCTTCGCCGGCCCGCTCCCCGACCACTGGGCGAAGCACCGCGAAGCCGGGCTCGGCGCCACCCTGGCCGTCCCCGAGGGCTACCGGGTCACGCGTCCCGCCAAGACCGACTCCGACAAGAACTGGGTGATGTACGCGGACCCGAGCGGCGGCGTATGGATCCGTCTGCACCTGGACCGCAAGGCGCAGGACTCGCTGAACGACATCAAGAGCAGCGCGCGCTCGCAGATGTACGACGACAACGAGAGGTTCAAGAGCCAGGGCGACTACACCCTCCACATGGCCGAGGGAGGCCGCACGGCCCCGGACGCGGACGCCACGTACCGAGGCCACCAGGCCGCCGCGAACACCGTCGTCCACACCAGCGACGACCAGCTCGCCCAGCCCCGGGAACTGCGCGTCTTCTACTACCGCACCACGTCCGGCGACATGTACGAACTGGCCGTAGGCTACCCGGGCAAGGGCGACTTCACGGCCCGCGGCCGGGAGGTGGCGAGGGCCGCGATCGCCAACCTGGACATCGAGAAGCTGTGAGGACGGACCACTTCGTCCGCCGGCTTCGACAAGGGCGTGGTGCGCACGGTACTCATGTGACATGAGCGCAGACGGCGAACTCGCGCCCGACGGACGTCTGATCGGCGGTCGGTACCGGTTGCTCGACCGGATGGGGGCCGGCCCGACCGGCACCGTCTGGCGCGGCCGGGACGAGCAGGAGCAGCGGTCCGTCGCCGTCAAGGAGCCCCTGCTGCACGGGGATCCGGCCGACGACGAGGAGACCCGGCGCGCCGCCCACCGTCTCTACCGCGAGGCGCGGGCCGCGACCCGGGTCCGGCATCCGTCGGCCGTCACCCTGTACGACGTCGTCATGCACGGCGAACTGCCCTGGATCGTCATGGAGTTGGTGGAGGGCGAGTCGCTGCGGGAGGTCGTCCGGCGCGGACCGCTCGCGCCCGCCGAGGCAGCCCGGGTCGGGCTCGCCGTGCTCGGGGCGCTGCGGGCCGCGCATGCCGTGGGGATCGTCCACCGGGACCTCAAGCCCGCCAACGTCCTGATCGAGTCCGGCACCGGCCGGGTCGTCGTCACCGACTTCGGCACCGGGGACGGGCACGCCGAGGAGGCGCCCGCCGGATTCGTCGCCCCGGAACTGGCGCCGGGCGGGCCGGTGGGCCGGGGCGCCGGGCCCGCCGCAGACCTGTGGTCCCTCGGGGCGCTGCTGGCCGCCGCCCTGGAGGGCGGGGACGCCGGGCCGCTCGGCCCCCTGCTGGACCGCCTCCACGCACCCCGGCCGGAGGCCCGCCCGGACCCGGAGGAGGTCGCGGCGGCACTGGCCGCGGCGGTGGGGGAGACGGCCGGAGCCGTGGAGGCCGAGGCGCCGGCGCCGGGCAAGGCGCCGGAGGCGGGCCGGGACCCGGACGCGGGCCTCGCACCCCGACGCCGCACCCCGCTCGCCACCGCCCTCGGGCTCCTGCTCGCGAAAAAACCCGGCGCCGAGTGATCGTCCCGCGACAACCCGCTGATCAGCACATTCCCTGCCAGTGATCACTGGCATCGTGTGAGCACTCGGTGAATCCCCGTTACCGACGGGTACACAAACACCCCGACGCGGCATACCCTGCGCGTCATGACGGACTCGCAGGCCCCGGACCGCACCGGTACCAACCCGCTCGCCCCCGCCCCCGAAGGCGCCCGCACCGCCGCCGACGTGGTCACGCCGGAACTGGTGGCCCAGCTGACCAAGGGTGTCGTCGGCTCCGGCCGTACCGCCAATCACACCCCGTTCACCGGCGACAAGCTGGCCGACCTGCCCGAGTCCACCCCCGAGGACGTACGGCAGGCCTTCGAGGCCGCCCGCGCCGCGCAGGCCGTGTGGGAGAAGGTGCCGGTACGGCAGCGCGCCGCCGTCCTGCTCCGCTTCCACGACCTGCTGCTGGAGCGCCAGGCGGAGGTCCTCGACCTCGTGCAGCTCGAGACCGGCAAGGCCCGGCTGCACGCGCACGAGGAGGTGCAGGCCGTCGCCGTCGCGGCCCGCCACTACGGGCGAAAGGCCCCCGCCTATCTGCGGCCCAAGCGGCACACCGGCGCCGTACCGACCCTCACCAAGGTCACCGAACTGCGCCACCCGCGCGGTGTCGTCGGCCAGATCGCCCCCTGGAACTACCCGCTGGAGCTGTCCGTCGGCGACGCGCTGCCCGCCTTCGTCGCCGGCAACGCGGTGGTGATGAAACCGGACACCGAGACCTGCCTCACCGCGCTGTGGGCCCGTGACCTGCTCATCGAGGCCGGACTGCCCGCCGACGTCTTCCAGGTCGTGCTCGGCGACGGACCCGTCGTCGGCCCCGAGGTCGTCAAGCACGCCGACTACGTCTCCTTCACCGGTTCCACCCGCACCGGCCGCGAGGTCGCCCGGGGCGCCGCGGCCCGCCTGGTCGGCGTCTCCCTCGAGCTCGGCGGCAAGAACGCCATGCTGGTCCTGGACGACGCCGACATCGAGAAGGCGGCCGCGGGCGCGATCCGCGCCTGCTTCTCCTCCGCCGGTCAACTCTGCATCTCGATCGAGCGGTTGTACGTCCACGAGTCGATCGCCGACGCCTTCCTGGACCGCTTCGCCGCCCGCACCCGGGCCATGCGGCTCGGCAACTCCCTCGCCTACGGCGCCGACATGGGCTCGCTGGCCGGGGAACGGCAGCTCAAGGCCGTCGAGCGGCACGTGGAGGACGCCGTGGCCAAGGGGGTGAAGGTGATCGCGGGCGGTGTGGCCCGCCCCGACATCGGCCCGTACTTCTTCGAGCCCACCATCCTCGACGGCGTCGAGGCGTCCATGGCCGTCTGCGACGAGGAGACCTTCGGCCCGGTCGTCTCCGTCTACCGCTTCACCAGCGACGACGAGGCGATCGAGCGCGCCAACTCCACGCCGTACGGACTGAACGCGTCCGTCTGGACGAAGAACGCCCGCCGCGGCAAGGACGTCGCCTCCCGCCTGCGCACCGGCACGGTCAACGTCAACGAGGGCTACGCACCCGCCTACGGCAGCGTCCAGTCCCCGATGGGCGGCATGAAGGACTCCGGCCTCGGCCGCCGCCACGGCTCCGAGGGCATCCTCAAGTACACCGAGGCCCAGACGGTCGCCCACCAGCGCCTGCTCCCGATGGCCCCGTCACTGGGCATGGACGACGAGAAGTACGCCCAGTTCATGAGCACGAGTCTCAAGGTCATGAAGGCCTTCCGGCTCAGGTGACCGACACCGGGGCGCGGGGAACCGCGCGACGCACCACAGACGGCCCGCACGCGAAACTCAACGAGGAGATCCCCGTGCCCCAGGACACCTACGACTACGACGTCCTCGTGGTCGGATCGGGATTCGGCGGCTCGGTGTCCGCCCTGCGCCTGACGGAGAAGGGCTACAGGGTCGGCGTCCTGGAAGCCGGCCGCCGCTTCACCCGGGAGTCCCTCCCGAAGAACTCCTGGGACCTGAGGAACTACCTCTGGGCCCCCCGTCTCGGCCTGTACGGGATCCAGCGCATCCACCTGCTCGGCAACGTGATGGTGCTGGCGGGCGCCGGCGTCGGCGGCGGCTCGCTCAACTACGCCAACACCCTCTACGTCCCGCCGAAGGCCTTCTTCGACGACCCCCAGTGGCGTGACATCACCGACTGGGAGGAGGAGCTGAAGCCGTACTACGACCAGGCCCGGCGCATGCTCGGCGTGCGGCTCAACCCCACCATGACCCCCTCCGACGTGCACCTGAAGGCGGCGGCCCAGCGGATGGGCGTGGGCGACACCTTCCACATGGCACCGGTCGGGGTGTTCTTCGGCGACGGCAGGGACGCCGACGGGAAGGCGACGGCGAAGCCGGGCGGTGAGGTGAACGACCCGTACTTCGGCGGGGCGGGCCCCTCCCGCAAGGCCTGCACCGAGTGCGGCGAGTGCATGACCGGCTGCCGGCACGGCGCGAAGAACACCCTGAACGAGAACTACCTGTACCTCGCCGAGAAGGCGGGCGCGGTGGTGCACCCCATGACGACGGTCGTGTCCGTCACCGACGACTCCCGGGGCGGTTACGCGGTGGCCACGCTTCCGACGGACCGGAGGAAGAAGGGCGAGGGCCGCATCTTCACCGCCCGGCGGGTGGTCCTCGCGGCCGGCACCTACGGCACCCAGACGCTGCTGCACCGGATGAAGGCCGGCGGCCGGCTCCCGTACCTCTCCGACCGGCTCGGCGTCCTGACCCGCACCAACTCCGAGGCGCTGGTCGGCGCGCAGACCGACAACCGCCGCTACCGCAGGGCGACCGGCGAGGCGAGGGCCGACTTCACCCGGGGTGTGGCCATCACGTCGTCCATTCACCCCGACGAGAACACCCACATCGAGCCGGTGCGCTACGGCAAGGGCTCCAACTCGATGGGCGGCCTGTCGATCCTCCAGGTCCCCTACACCGAGGGTTCCTCGCGGGCCCTGGCCTGGCTGGCGAACGCGGCCCGGCACCCCCTGCTGGTCGCCCGGTCGCTGTCCAACCGGCGCTGGTCGGAGCGGACCATCATCGGCCTGGTGATGCAGTCGCTGGACAACTCGCTCACGACGTACCTGAAGCCCGACGGGGTCGGCAAGGGCCTGCTCACCGCCCGGCAGGGCCACGGCGCCCCCAACCCCAAGCAGATCAGGGCCGCCTCCGAGGCCGCCTCGGCCCTCGCCGCCGAGATCAACGGCTTCGCGGGCAGCAACGTCGGCGAGCTGATGGGCACGCCGCTGACCGCGCACTTCCTCGGCGGCTGCCCCATCGGCGACTCCCCGGAGACGGGCGTGATCGACCCGTACCACCGGCTGTACGGCCATCCCGGCATCTCGGTGGTGGACGGCGCCGCCGTCTCCGCGAACCTGGGCGTCAACCCCTCGCTGACGATCACGGCGCAGGCCGAGCGGGCCATGTCGTACTGGCCGAACAAGGGCGAGGAGGACCCGCGCCCGGCGCCGGGCGCGGCGTACGAGCGGCTGAAGCCGGTGGAGCCGCGGGGTCCGGTGGTCCCGGCGGACGCCTTCGGCGCGCTGAAGCTGCCGTTCCTGGGTGTCCCGGCGGTTCCCCCGAAGAAGTAGGGCGGAAGCCTGGCGAAGATCACGAGGGACCTGCGCCCCCCTCCGAACGCAGGTCCCTCGCTTCTTACCGTCTTCTTGATCCGGTAGCAGGTTTGATCAGCGAGGAGCCCGAAGGGTTGCGTGGCCCTACGAGATTTCTGTGTGGGGTGAGTCACAAAGAGAAGCACCGGCGTCAGGGCGGCGCCGGTGCCGGGGAGCGGCGCCGGGGGATTGCGCCGCTTGCTCTCTTGGTCATGGAAGGGGTGTTCCGCCGGCCGGCCCCGGGCGTCCCCGGAGCCGACCGTTCTCTTGGGTGACCGGGCTGCTGTCCCCTGCCGTCCGGTCACTTCTCCGGAGCGAGGTCCCACGGCGCACGGCACGACCCGTACGCCTCATCGCTCCAGCGAGCCACGCGTGGTTCTGTCGGGCCCGCCCCTGGCTGGCACGGACACCGGTCTCAACGAAGCGGCATGCGAAAGGGTCACGCGCCGTACGGGTGAGATCGGGGCCGAACCCGGACGCGACACTCGGATCCGAGCCTCAGACACGTCCCCGGCACAGCTCCAGCAGGGTCATCGCGAGCCCGGTGCCCGGCTTGCCGAGCGCCTCGCGGTAGCGGCCGAGGATCTCCATCTCCCGGGAGAGGTTCACCCGCCGGCCGCCGGCGGCGACGCGGGTCTCCTGGACGACGGTGGACACGGCCATCCGCTCCTGGATGAGCCCGATGATCCGGTCGTCGAGCGCGTCGATGCGCTCACGGGCGTCGGCGATGGTGCTTTCGGCCGTCCGTTCCGTGGCCTGTTCCGTCGTGAGAGTCGTCATGTCGGGGCTCCTCGTGAGGTGGGGTGGCTGGTGGATGCCCCGGAACGACAGGACCCGGAAAACACGAGGCGCCCCGGGCCTTGTCGGCCCGGGGCGCCTGGTAAGTCGCTCGTCACTGCGCTCAAGCAGCACGACCATGGCAGCCGGCGGGCCCGGTGCCATAGGTAAAGACGAAGGTCGAGTGCTGAAGCATGGCCCCAGTATGCCACGGCACCTTCGGACGGCTCTCGGCGCCCACCCCGCTAGAATCGGTAAGCACAAGCCCCCGCCCAGACCGCCGGAAGGCACCCGTGTCATCAGCGACCCAGTCTGCCGCCACCCCCGACACCGTCCTGGTCGTCGACTTCGGCGCGCAGTACGCCCAGCTCATCGCCCGTCGTGTCCGCGAGGCGCGGGTCTACAGCGAGATCGTGCCGAGCACCATGCCGGTCCAGGAGATGCTCGCCAAGAACCCCGCGGCGATCATCCTCTCCGGAGGCCCCTCGTCGGTGTACGAGGAGGGCGCCCCCCGCCTCGGCCGCGAGCTCTTCGAGGCCGGCGTCCCCGTCTTCGGCATGTGCTACGGCTTCCAGCTCATGGCACAGGTCCTCGGCGGCACCGTCGACAACACCGGCGCCCGCGAGTACGGCCGTACCGACCTGCACGTCTCGCGCACGTCCTCCACCCTCTTCGAGGGAACCCCGGCCGAGCAGCACGTGTGGATGTCGCACGGCGACGCCTGCTCCGCCGCCCCCGAGGGCTTCACGGTGACGGCCTCCACGGACGTCGTCCCGGTCGCCGCCTTCGAGAACGACGACAAGAAGCTCTACGGCGTCCAGTACCACCCCGAGGTCATGCACTCCACGCACGGCCAGCAGGTGCTGGAGCACTTCCTGTACCGCGGCGCGGGCCTGCAGCCGAACTGGACCACCGGCAACGTCATCGACGAGCAGGTGGCGGCCATCCGCGAGCAGGTCGGCGACAAGCGCGCGATCTGCGGCCTGTCCGGCGGCGTGGACTCCGCCGTCGCCGCCGCCCTCGTCGCGCGGGCCATCGGCGACCAGCTGACCTGCGTGTACGTCGACCACGGCCTGATGCGCAAGGGCGAGACCGAGCAGGTCGAGAAGGACTTCGTGGCCGCGACCGGCGTCAAGCTGGTCGTCGTCGACGCCGAGGAGCGCTTCCTCACCGCGCTGAAGGGGGTCAGCGACCCCGAGGAGAAGCGCAAGATCATCGGCCGTGAGTTCATCCGCGTCTTCGAGCAGGCGCAGGCGGAGATCATCGCGGACGAGGGCCCGGCGGTCGAGTTCCTCGTCCAGGGCACGCTCTACCCCGACGTGGTCGAGTCCGGCGGCGGCACCGGCACCGCCAACATCAAGTCGCACCACAACGTCGGCGGCCTCCCCGAGGACCTCGAGTTCCGGCTGATCGAGCCGCTGCGCAAGCTGTTCAAGGACGAGGTCCGGATGGTCGGCCAGGAGCTGGGCCTGCCGGAGGAGATCGTCCAGCGCCAGCCGTTCCCGGGCCCCGGCCTCGGCATCCGCATCGTCGGCGAGGTCACCAAGGAGCGCCTGGACCTGCTGCGTGACGCCGACGCGATCGCCCGTGAGGAGCTGACCGCGGCCGGCCTCGACCGGGACATCTGGCAGTGCCCGGTGGTCCTGCTCGCCGACGTCCGCAGCGTGGGCGTCCAGGGCGACGGCCGCACCTACGGCCACCCGATCGTCCTGCGCCCGGTCTCCTCCGAGGACGCCATGACCGCCGACTGGTCCCGGCTGCCGTACGACGTCCTCGCCCGCATCTCGACCCGGATCACCAACGAGGTCCGGGACGTCAACCGGGTCGTCCTCGACGTGACCTCGAAGCCGCCGGGCACCATCGAGTGGGAGTGACCCCTACCTGCGCCTGAGCGTGCGCAGGGGCTCACCGGGCTTCCAGACCTGGACGACCAGATACGTCTCGTCCTCGACCCAGGTCCGTACGACCTCGGTCAGCTCGGTGCGGAAGAGGTGGAACGGCTGCGGCGGTTCCACCTCTTCCACGTACCGGGCCTTGGTCTCCCCGTCCGCCACCTCGTACGCCCGCCCGCCGATCCGCACGTCCCCGCCGGCCATGTCCGTCCCCGCGCCCGGGTTCGCCTGGAGCGCGAAGCGCGGGTCGCGGCGCAGGTCGAGGGCCTTCAGCGAGCCCGCCATCATGCCCAGCCACAGCTCGCCGCCGCGGAAGTCGGCCTCCAGCCCGCAGGTGCGCGGCGAGCCGTCCGCCCGGAGGGTGGCGAGGACGTGATGGCGGAAGGCGCGGAAACGCTGCTCGACGGTGGCCGCCAGGTCGGGTGCGGCGGTGGTGAAGGCTGCCCAGTTCATACGGCCGAGTCTCGCGACGAAACCGGACAACCCCTGTCGCCCATTCTCGGCGATCTTCGCCGTTCTCCGCCGTCTCCGCACCGCGTACGTCATCTTTACAAAAGAGCCCTGCCCTTTTGCGCTGACCGACGGTAACTTCCGGCTCGTACGGCCATCCCCCCGCTGGAGGACCTATGCACGGGCCCACGCCGCCCCCTCCGCTGCCCACCGACCAGCTGCGGTTCGCCATGCCGCCGATGCACGAATCGGTCGAGGACGAGCGCCGGCACCGCAAGGAGCGGCTCGCGGGCGCCCTGCGGATCTTCGGGCGCAACGGCTTCGAGGACGGGGTCTCCGGGCACATCACCGCCCGGGACCCGGAGTTCACCGACTGCTTCTGGGTCAACCCGTTCGGGATGCCGTTCAAGCACGTCACCGTCAGTGACCTGGTCCTGGCCAACCGGGACGGGCAGGTGGTCGAGGGCCGCTACCACGTCAACCAGGCCGCGTTCACCGTGCACGCCCAGGTGCACGCCGCCCGCCCCGACGTCGTCGCCGTCACCCACTGCCACTCCGTGCACGGCCGCGCCGTCGCCGCGCTCGGCGACCTCATCGAGCCCATCACCCAGGAGAGCTGCGCCTTCTACGAGGACCTGGCGCTCTACGACGCCTACACCGGTGTGATCGTCGACGCCGAGGAGGGCCGCCGCATCGCCATGGCCCTCGGCTCCCGCAAGGCGCTCGTGCTGCGCAACCACGGGCTGCTGACCGTCGGGGACTCGGTGGACGCGGCGGCCTGGTGGTTCCTGTCCCTGGAACGCTCCTGCCAGGTGCAGCTCATGGCCAAGGCGGCCGGCCGCCCGGTGCTCATCGACCACAAGCCGGCCGTGGCCACCCGCGAACAGCTCGGCGGCGACCTGGTGGCCTGGATCAACTACCAGCCCCTCTGGCAGGACATCAGCCGCAGCGAACCCGACCTGCTCGGCTAGCTCAGCTCGGCCAGGGTCCGGTGCGGGCGCCGGGGGAGCTGCTGGAAGTCCCTGAGCACGGCCGCCTTGGTCCACGCGAACTCCTCGTCCGTGAGCACCCCGTCCCGATGCAGCTCGCCCAGCTCCCGCAGCCGCCGCAGCAGCACGTCGTGATGACCGGCACCGGCCTGCGCCGCTACGGCGGCCGACGGCCGCCCGGGGTCCGCGCAGGCGCCGCCGGCGCGGCTGGACGGATGCGGCAGCCGGGCCGTGACCGCCGCCGCGACCAGCGCGGTCAGCAGGTCCCGGCGGACGCTGCCCCACAGGTCGAGACTGTACGGGTCCCGCTCGGGAGGCAGCTTGGAGAACACCGTCTCCGTGGTCACGAACCGCAGGAAGCCGTCCTCGTAGCCGGAGTTGGGCAGCCACTCGACCTGCACCAGATCACCGAGGGCGATGATCCGCGGGCCGGTCGCGCGCTTGACCCGGTCGGAGGTGTCGGCCCAGTCGATGCGCACCTGGGCGCCGTCGAAGGACACGGTGCCGTCGGACGACCGCACCGACACCGGCACCGGCGGGCCCGGCAGCAGATAGGCCGCGGCCGGCTCCTTCGGCACCTGGTCGAGCAGCAGCGCCTGCCGGATCTCCTCGGCCACGTACTCGGCGACCCCGCCGCGGTCCGCGTCCACCACCAGCCGGTAGGGATCGGCAGCGTCCGGCAGCCGGCCGCCCGTGGCCTGCAGCAGCGGATCGGCTCCCTCGCGCAGCCGCATCCGCAGCCGCCCCCGCCTGCGCTCCGGTTCGTAGACCACGTCGGAGACCGCCTCCAGCGGCACGGCGATCTCTCCGTACGTCTGCCGGAACAGCGGCACGCAGCGGTGGAGTCCTGGGGTGATCCGGATCGTGCTGCCGTCGAACGCCCAGATGCCGTCCCGCTGGATGATCTCGGCCATGCCGCGATTCTCGCAGCCCGGTCAACACGGGCTGCCCGGACTTCACCCGCCGTGACCCGGGCCGACGGCCCGGAACCGCCCCGGACGGCCCCGCGTAGGGCACAATTCGCTGACGTCACAGGGGACTTGCCCGGCGGTGAAACGGCTCGCACTGGGCCGTGCCGCCGGACGTGTCCGAGGTCGTGTCGTGGGCCGAGTGTTGCCGGGCCACGTGTCGTGGGTCGAGTGTCGTGGATCGCGGGGAAGGCGGGCGTCGGTCGTGGCGGTGCAGGAGGCGAGAGCGAGCACGGGTGCCGACGGGGCCCACGAGGGCGGCTGCTCCTGCGGGGACTGCCCGCACGGGGCCCGCGAGGGGCACCGGCGGGCCGTGGCCGCGTTCCTGCGCGCCCGGGACGAGTACGCATCCGGGCAGGGCCTGCCGCCCGCCGTCGCGCACTCGGCCTCCGCCTCCCGCCAGTGGGTCTCCGAGGAGCTGACCCAGCGGGCCGAGGCCGTCGCCGAACGCGGCCGCGCCGAGGGCCAGGCCTGGCTCGGCCGGCTGTGGCTGCGCACGGCGTGCACCGTGTGGGGAGCGGTGCTCGTCCTGCTGCTCGCCGAGTCGCTCACCGCCATCGGCGCGGGCTGGAGCAGCACCCGCACCGCCGCCCTGCTCGCGGCCCTCGTCGTGGCCGGCGCGCTGACCGCCGCCTCCTGGTTCCACCGCGCCCGCGGCGGGGCACTGGCGCCGCTGATCGGCGAGGACAACCGCCTGTCCACCTCCCGTACCGTCGCCGCCGGCTGGACCCTGTTCGTCGGCTACGCCGTCCTGCTGCTCGCCGGCCGGCTGGCCGCCGCATCCGACCACGCCGAACGCGACGCCCTGCTCTCCGGCCTCGGCCTCGCGCGCGGCGCGGGCGTGGTCACCGTCCTCGCCGTGGTCTGCGGCATCGCCGTGCTGGTCCGCCGGGTGGTCGGCCTGCGCGTCCTCACCCAGCGGCTGCAGAAGGTCCCGGCCCACCGGCCCCGCGCGGCCGATCTGCTCACCGACGACTCCGGCCGGGGCGCCTTCACCGACCTCCAGTACGTCGTCATCAGCGCCGTCGCCGTCGTGTTCGCCGCCGTGGGGCTCGCCCGCCGCCCCGACCGGCTGCCCGACCTTCCCTGGGGCCTCGCGGTCGTGGTGCTCGTCTCGGCCGCGACCTACCTGGCCGGCAAGTACGCCGAGGGCGGCCGCCCGGCGATCCTCGCCGTGGTCCGCGCCCGCGAGCCCGGTGACCTGGACGGTCCGATCCGCACCGGCGACGACATCGAGATCCGCGGCACCGGCTTCGTTCCGCCCGGCGCCCAGGGAGCCGACCGGCTCTCCCGCATGGTCGTGCGCATCGGCGCCGTCGACGTCCACGTGCCGCTGGTCCCCGTCGCCGGCGGCTTCCGCAATCCCACCGACACCGTCCTGACCGTGCCGGTACCGGTCGACGTGGAACCCGGCACCGTGGAGGTGCAGGTGGTGACCGCCGCCGGGGTGGCGACCAACCGGTGCTTCGTGCACGTGGCGGAGTGACCGGGGGAGCACACCTCGGGCCGCTTCGGAAAAGGCATCACATCCGGAAAAAGGTCCCTTGGGGATTGAACCGGTCGCGTCCCTCATACGTATGGACACGTGGGGGGTCCGGCAGGTGGGCGAGAGGCGGCTGGCAGCGATGACTCAGGGCATTCGGACGGACACGCACACCTCACGGCTGAACAGCGTCCGCGACTGGCGGGACTCGGCCGCCCGATACGCCCTCCTCCCGCTCCGTGTCTTCCTCGGCGTCACCTTCGTCTACGCCGGCCTGAACAAACTCACCGACAGCGCCTTCCTGAAGTCCGGCGGCACCGGCTCCATCGGCGCCACGATGAGCGCGGCCCGCGACTCCTCCGCCGTCCCGGCCCTGATCGACCTGGCGCTGAAGAACCCGGTCGGCTTCGGCTTCGCCATCGCCCTCGGCGAGGTGGCCGTCGGCATCGGCACCCTGCTCGGCCTCTTCGGCCGCCTGGCCGCCCTCGGCGGCGCCCTGATCTCGCTCAGCCTGTGGCTGACCGTGAGCTGGGCCACGACGCCGTACTACTACGGCAACGACCTCGCCTACCTGATGGCCTGGCTGCCTCTCGTCCTCGCCGGGGCGCCCTACCTGTCGCTCGACGCGGCCCTGCGCGCCCGCCGACGACAGCGCGCGAACAGTTACCGCTAGCGGCCCGACGCTCCCCCCTGTGCATCAGCGAGGTCACCGGGTCGGAGGAGTGTGCCGTCTACCGACGAGCCGGACATGCCAGCTAAGTGTGATTATCACTTCACAGTGACGCAGTGACTCCTCAGCGTCACCACAGCCGGCAGGAAGGCCCATCGATGAACCTCTCTCCAAAGCGCTTGCTGGGCGCCACTGCGGCGGTGGCCACGGCCACCACGGCCCTGCTCGGCACCGGCGCAGGCGCGGCCGGCGCGGCCGGTGGCGGCCGTGCGCACTGCGACCGCGCCGAACGGCCCATCTGGAGCCAGGGGCCCAGCCGCAACGTGACCGGCCACGGCTGCAGCCTGCCGGACAACGACGGCCGCTGGTACACCGTCGAGATCGACACCCTCGTCCAGCGCCACTACAAGACGGACTACGTGACCGGCGGAAGCGACCGGACCGAGACCCTGCGCGACACCACCATCAGGTGCCTGGGCTACACCTCGGGCAACGGCACGGTGAACTGGTTCGGCTGCATTCCCCACTGACCCCCGCGCTGTCGCCCCGGGGCGTGGCAGGGAGAACTCCGTTGCGCCACCTGGCCCCATGCGCAGTGCGGATCACGGCTCGGCGCCGCCTGCCGTGTTTGCATCATCTGCGAGGCATATGACAGCGCCATGCCATTCCATGCCCTCATGACTCGCACCCCATGACCGGAGGAGCCGGTTGATGCCCGGTGACAAAGAGACGATCACCTGTCCCTTCGACTACAGCGAAGCCCTGCAGTTCGACCCCGTCCTCGCGGACCTGATGAACTCCGCTTCCCCTGCCCGGATCCGGCTCCCCTACGGCGACGCCGACGCGTGGATCGTCACAAACTTCGACTCCGTCAAGCGTGTGACCACCGACCAGCGGCTGAGCCGGGCCGGCATCATCGGCAGCGACTACCCCCGGCTGACGCCGGAGCCCATCGTCTCGCCCGAGTCGATCAATGTGATGGATCCACCGCACAGCAACCGCGTGCGCCAGTTGGTCTCGCAGGCCTTCACCCAGGAGCGGGTCGACGAAATGCGGCACCGCATCGTCAAGCTCGCGGATCTCCTTCTGGACGACATGGAGAAGGAGGGCCCGCCGGCCGACCTGGTACAGCACCTCTCCGAGCCGCTGCCCCGGCACACCATCCTGGACCTCCTCGGCGTCGCACGTGAGGACTGGTGCCGCGTGCAGGAAGCCGTGCAGCGGCTGCTCGCCGTCGGCGCGGACCACAAGGAGGCCGCGGCACGGGCCAAGGCCGAGCTGACGGACTACTTCGGCGAACTCGTCGAGGAGCGTCGGAACTATCCCCAGTCCGACCTCATCAGCCTCATGGCCGAGGCGCGGGACGGTGAGGCCAAGCTCGACGACAGGGAACTGGCGGTCATGGCGGTGACACTGGCGCTCAGCGGCCAGGACACGGCGACGTGCCAGATCAGCGACATCGTCTACCTGCTCCTGACCCGCCCCGAGCTGGCGGAACACCTCAGGCGCCGGCCCGACACGCTGACGGACACCTTGAACGAGATGCTGCGCTACATCCCGTTCCGCAAGGGGGTCGGGATTCCTCGAGTGGCCCTCGAGGACTTGGAGCTGGACGGCGTCCGCATCCGGGCAGGTGACTACGTCCACGTGTCCTACCTGGCCGCCAACCGCGACCCGGAGCGCTACCCCGACCCGCACGTCATCGACGTCGACCGGCCGAGCCGCCCGCACATGACCTTCGGCTGGGGCGGACACCGGTGCGTGGCGGTGCCCCTGGCCATGGCGGAGCTGGAAGTGGCGGTCGGGCGGCTCCTGGAGCGCTTCCCCGGCTTGCGGCTCGCGGTGCCGCCGGAAGAAGTGCGGTGGGACACGAAGACGATCCGCCGGTTCCCGCTGGAGCTGCCCGTGGCGTGGTAGGGAACCGCGCCGCCGCCGCCGTGGACGCGCCGCCGGGACGGCTCACCTAGGCGCTGCCGCCGCCGCCCTGGCCGGTCTCGGCGCCGTGCCGTCTGCGGATGCCCCGCGCCACGGCCGCGGCGGCACCGGCCAGGCACAACCCGGCCGTGACCAGCGGGACGACCACGAACCACGGGGTGCGCCACAGCCCGGTGGCGTCCCCGGCGTAGACGGCGCCGGCGGCGGTGAAGAAGAGACCGGCGACCAGCCTCCCGGGCTGGAACTCATGACGCAGCACGGCTCACCTCCACCTGTCCGGCGCCCACGCGGAGGCCGAGCTCCAGCATGCCGGCGTTCCTGCCGCCCTTGACCGGCGTCAGCGTGACGTCCTTGTGCCTGCCCGGCCGCACGTCCACGTCCTTTCCGTCCTCACCGGGCAACCGGATGTCGCCCACCCCCACGTCGATGCTCAGCCGCACGGTCGCGTCCGCCGGGACGATCACCTTCAGCTGCCCGGCGCCGACCTCGGCGTCCGTGCTCACCGACTGCCCCTTGCCGAGGTGCACCCGTCTCAGGTCCAGGGTGCCGACGCCGGTACCGGCGCGGTACGAGGACCGCACGTCCGCCGCCGCGGCCGGCCTCCAGGACGTCTCCTTCCAGTGGGTCGTGATGTCCCTCGGCATCGCCGCGGCTCCCGCCAGCAGCGCGGCCGTGACGATCGCCAGGAACACCGAGCCCGCCCCCGTCCGTCCCAGGAAGGCACTGAGCGTGATGCCCAGACCGAGGACCACGAGCGCACAGGCCAGCCCCGTCTGCAGGCTGGTGCCCAGCGGATGCGTGTCCCAGGTCAGCCCGGTGCCAAGGCCCCCTGCCAGCAGCGCGAACAGGAACACATGGCCGCCGATCCAGCGCGGGCCGCGCGGCCTCGGGTCCGCCGCGCGCGGCGGACGTGGGGAGCCGGAGCCGTCATGGACCCACGGCGTGGCCATGCCGACGTCCAGAGCCGGGCCGAGGCCCCGGTCGCGGGCGTCGGCGGGGCCCCACAGATAGCCGGTGCCGCCGACGTGGGTGCCGTCCTTGACGATCGGGTCCCGCCACCAGGACGGGTAGGTGGTGACGACCGGCGGGGCCTGGGCCTCCGGCGGGGCGTCGGCGGCGGCCTGCGCGGCGAGCGGATCGGGGTCCGAGGTGCCGCGCCGCTTCGACCAGTACCCCGCACCGGCCAGCAGCAGGGAGAGCACCACGGCGAAGGTCAGCACTCCGCCGTTCTTCAGCATGGTCAGGAAGCCCCCGCAGCCGACCAGGGCGAACAGCACCGCGGCCAGGGCCTGGCCGTCGACCCTTCCCGTCAGCAGCTTGCGGACCTCGTTCTGCTCTTCCTCCTCGTACGGCACGAGAAGCCAGGCGAAGCCGTAGAAGATGAGCCCGATGCCGCCGGTCGCGGCCAGCACGGCCAGCGTGATCCGGAAGATCACCGGGTCCATGTCGGTCTGCCGCCCGAGCCCGGCGCACACCCCGCCGATCATCTTGTGCCGGCGGTCGCGCCGGAAGCGCCGGGGCGCTTCGGTGATGCCTCGTTCCTCCGCATCGTCCGCACCCGGCCGGCCCGTCGCGGCGGGTGCGGCATCCGTCGGTCCGGTGCCCGGGGCCGGGCTCGGGCCGGGGCCGGGCACCGGACCCGTCGCGGCGTGCTCGTGATCCGTCATGCGTCCATGGTGACGGTCCGGCCGGCCGGCCGGCAGTCGGGATGACCCTGGCCCAACCCTGAGATCGCCCCCGACAGGCGACCGGGAGGTGTTCGAAGCCCGGCCGGCCAGGCCGTTGCCGAACGGCCCGAGGGAAGATCAGGGGAGTCTAGGGGGCCGACCCTGATGCCCGGCCCTCGGCCGCCGTGTGACCATCGATGGCATGCCGGAAGCCGCAGCACTGCCCGTCGACGACCCGCGGCCGCCGCGCAAGCTCTACCGCAGCAGCGACGGCCGCTGGCTCGGGGGAGTGGCGCGGGGCCTCGCCGGGCATCTCGGGCTGCCCGTGATCTGGGTCCGGCTCGCCTTCGTCGGCCTGTTCATGGCCAACGGGCTCGGTGCGCTGCTGTACGCGGCGTTCTGGTTCTTCGTCCCGCTCGGCGTCGGCGGTGTCGGCGACCACAAGCCGCCGCTGGTGGGCACCGGGACCTCGCCGCTGGGCCGCCGCAGGCTGGTGGCCCGCAAGCCGGACAAGGGGCAGATCGTCGCCCTGCTCCTGATGGTCATCGTGTCCATGGTCTTCGTGGGCAGCGTCGACCTGACCAACGGGGCCAAGGCGTATCTGCTGCCCGCGGTCCTGGTCGCGGCCGGTGTCGCCCTCGTCTGGCGCCAGGCGGACAACGCCCGCCGGGCCCGCTGGGTGGAGGTCGGCAGCCGCCGGCGCACGCTCACCCTTCTCCGGGCCGGCGTCGGCGTCCTGCTCGTCACGGCCGGCGTGTCCGCCATCTTCGTCATGCAGGGCTCGGCCGCCCACCTCGGAGCGGTGCTGCAGGCGGCCCTCGCCGTCC
This sequence comes from Streptomyces sp. NPDC030798, assembly GCF_055572275.1. Lineage (NCBI taxonomy): Bacteria > Bacillati > Actinomycetota > Actinomycetes > Kitasatosporales > Streptomycetaceae > Streptomyces > Streptomyces sp. NPDC030798. Next base: position 188,324 of record NZ_JBVIDR010000009.1, read on the forward strand.
TCGTCGGCATCACGCTGCTGGCCGGCCCCTATCTGGTTCGGATGACCCAGGACCTGTCCGAGGAGCGCCTGATGCGCATCCGCGCCCAGGAGCGCGCCGAGGTCGCCGCGCACGTACACGACTCCGTGCTGCACACCCTCACCCTGATCCAGCGCAACGCCGACAACGCCGGCGAGGTGCGCCGCCTGGCCCGCGCCCAGGAGCGCGACCTGCGCACCTGGCTGTACAAGCCCGAGGGCACCGGCAAGGACGAGGCGGACGAGCCGGACACGGTCGCCGAGGCGGTGCGGCGCAACGCCGCCGAGGTCGAGGACAAGCACGGCGTGCCCATCGAGGTGGTCGTGGTCGGCGACTGCCCGCTCGACGAGCGGACCGGCGCGCAGATGCAGGCCGCACGCGAGGCGATGGTGAACGCCGCCAAGTACGGTGGCGACGGCGGTGCCGTACAGGTCTACGCCGAAGTCGAGGGGAGGACGGTCTTCGTGTCCGTGCGCGACCGCGGCCCGGGCTTCGACCTCGACTCGATACCCGCCGACCGCATGGGTGTCAGAGAATCGATCATCGGCCGCATGGAGCGCAACGGCGGCACGGCCCGGCTGCGGGCGGTGCCGGGCGGCGGCACGGAGGTCGAGCTGGAGATGGAGAGGGCGGAGAAGACGTCATGAGCGACGCGACCGAGGCGAACGGTACGGCGGGAGCGGCGGAGGCGGCCGGGTCCGGCCCCGCCGGGCAGCGGCACGTGCGCGTGGTGCTCGTGGACGATCACCGGATGTTCCGCACCGGCGTCCAGGCCGAGATCGGACAGACCACCGAGACCGGCGTCGAGGTGGTCGGTGAGGCGGCGGACGTCGACCAGGCGGTCACGGTCATCACCGCGACCCGGCCCGAGGTGGTCCTCCTCGACGTCCACCTCCCCGGCGGCGGCGGAGTCGAGGTCCTGCGCCGGTGCGCGGCGTTGATGGCGGACGCCGAGCAGCCGGTCCGCTTCCTGGCGCTGTCCGTCTCCGACGCCGCGGAGGACGTGATCGGCGTGATCCGCGGCGGCGCCCGCGGCTACGTCACCAAGACCATCACCGGCACCGACCTCGTCGACTCCATCTTCCGCGTCCAGGAGGGCGACGCCGTCTTCTCCCCGCGCCTGGCCGGCTTCGTGCTGGACGCCTTCGCCTCCACCGACGCCCCACCGGTCGACGAGGACCTGGACCGCCTCACCCAGCGCGAACGCGAGGTCCTGCGCCTGATCGCCCGCGGCTACGCCTACAAGGAGATCGCCAAGCAGCTCTTCATCTCGGTGAAGACGGTCGAGTCCCATGTCTCGGCGGTCCTGCGCAAACTCCAGCTCTCCAACCGCCACGAACTCACCCGCTGGGCGACGGCACGCCGGCTGGTGTGACGGTTGCGCGCCCCTTCGCCGCACGCCCGTGCGGGGCTCGAGGGTGCGGACCATGGGCGTCTCACGCCACCCGTGCCGCCCCGGCGAACGGCATCTCGTCGATGGGGGCCAGGCGGACGGGGGCCGAGGGGTTCGGCGCGTGGATCATCCGGCCGTTGCCGACGTAGATGCCGACGTGGCTGATGCCGGAGTAGAAGAACACCAGGTCGCCGGGGAGGAGTTGGGAGCGGGAGACGCGGTGGCCCGCGTTGATCTGCTGGTAGGTGGTGCGCGGCAGGGAGATGCCGGCCGACCGGTAGGCGGCCTGGGCCAGCCCCGAGCAGTCGAAGGCGTTCGGGCCGCTCGCGCCCCAGACATAGGGGCTGCCCAGCTTCTGGTAGGCGTAGGCGACGGCCGCCGCGGCGCGGGCATTGGGGGCGGCGGAGCCGGCCCCGTCCGGGGTGGTCCGAGGGTCCTCCGAGGCGTGGCCCGGCGCGCTGTCGTCGGCGGCGAGATGCGAGCGGTCCCGGGGGGAGAGTCGCTCCAGCAGGTCGCGCGCCCGGGTGAGCTTGCCGGTGATGGTCCGCTTCTGCCGCTTCAGTTCGGTCTGCCGTGAGCGCAGGGAGGTCAGTTCGAGGCGGGCGGCTCCGCGCAACTGCTCGATCTCCCGGAGCTGATCACGTACCCGCGTCACCGCCCCGGCCTGCCGCTCACCGGCCCGCTCGGCGAAGGCAGCCCGGTCCAGGTACTGGTCCGGGTCGCTGGACAGCGCGAGCTGCCAGGCGGGGTCGATGCCGCCGTCGCGGTACTGCGCCGCCGCGAACGTGCCCAGTGCCTCCCGGGCGGAGTTGAGCTTCTGCTGCCTGCGGGCGGTCTGGTCGCGCAGCGCGTTCAGCCGCCGCTGGGCCGACTCCGCCTTCTCCTTCGTCCCGTTGTACTTCTCGGTGGCGGCCTCGGCCTCCTGGTACAGCTTGTCCACCTGGGCCTTCACCTGCGCCGGCGTCAGCTGCGGCTCGGCGTTGCCCGTGCCGTCGAAGGCGGTCGCGGTGGCCGCGCCCGCCAGGGCGAGGGTGGCGGCCGTACGGGCCGTGTTGCCGCTGAGCGAGCGCTGTCGGGGCTTGCGGTGCGCTGCCACCTGGACCGTCACGTCCTTCCGTCGGACTTCCGCGACCGGCCGCGCCGGGGGAGCGAGCGGTCGGAGCGTCCGGCGGCGGCCCGCACAGGGGGAACGGGCCGCCGCCGGACCTTTCTCGGCGGTGATGGCCGACTGCCGCCCCTGGCCCGGGCGGCGGTGGGGAGCCGGTCACCTGGGGGAGGACGCTAGGCCCGACTGTGACGGGTTGGTAACGCAGTGTGCGGAACTGGCGCCGACGGGTCGAGATGTGGCCGTACGTGACCACATCGCCGTGCTGGAGTCGTCGTCTTCACGCGGCGTAGTGACCGAAGTGTCGAATGTCGGGCAGGGGGACGCGGCGTGGTGCTATGGCGTGGATGTGTGCGAGTTCCACCGGTGCGTCGGGGCAGGGGCGGTGACGGCGGCCTCAGGACGTGCCCATAGGCTCCGGGCTCATGGACGTACTCATCCATCTCTTCGTCGGCCTGCACATCATCGGCATCGCCGCGCTGCTCGGCGGTTTCCTCACCCAGATGAAGGCGATGGGCCAGGGCACGGCCCGCTTCGTCCCCGGGATGCTGCACGGGGCGTTCACCATGCTGGTCACCGGCGTGGCCCTGGTCGGCCTCAACCAGGCCGACGACCACCACGTCAACACCATCAAGATCGGCGTGAAGCTGGCCGTGCTGATCGTGATCCTCGGCCTGGTCTACGTGAAGCGCGACGACGAGCGGGTGGAAAAGCCCCTCTTCGGGCTGGTCGGCCTGCTGACCATGGCGAACATCTTCATCGCCGTGCTCTGGACGTGACAACCGCGCCGGCCGCGACCGCCAGCCACGCCGCCACCGCGATCCACGTCAGTACCCGGCCCGGCGGCCTGAGCCACCCGACGCCCACGGCGGCGGCGACCGACAGCGTCGACGCCGCCGTCATGCCCAGCGGGAACACCGTCGACCACCGCCGCTCGTCGTAGCGCAGCCGCGGCCACAGGGCCTCGGCGGCCAGCAGGACCACGTACCCCGTCAGGTCCAGCACGAGCAGCACGACGGTGACGTTGCGCAGTACGTCCCAGTCGTCGTCGTTCCACAGGTACAGCCGCGCGCTGTCCGCGGCGAGCAGCTTCGCCCCGGCCAGCGCCGAGATGGCGAGCGCCCCGCCCGAGATCCAGTGGTCCCCGGCCCCCACGAGCACCTGGCGCGGATCGAAGTGGGCGAAGGCGAGGCCGTAGAGGATCAGGCCCAGCCAGAAGAGCACCAGCGCGGCATGCGCGAGCCACAGCAACGACCCGGCCGCCGCCAGCGTGGCCGCCAGGACCGCGAGCCCTTGTGTGGCGACACAACACAGGAACACCGTTCCCGGCATGCGCGGCCTCCAGTGCCGCATCACGAGGAACAGCAGGACCGGCCAGATCACCGCCGCCAGTGCCAGCAACGCCTCCGCCAGGGTCTGCAGACCGAGCGCCGAGAACCGCGTGCCGAGCACCGTGGTCGCGGCGACGGCGGTGAGCCCGCCCGGACGCTCCGCCTCGGCCTCCCACCGCTGCCGCCGCCACACCAGCCGTGCGACGAAGGCGGCGGCCAGTACCAGCCAGGCGACGCAGGCGAGGCCCAGGAAGACCAGGGACACCGTCTCGGCGCCCGACAGCTGCAGGCCGACGGACACGATGCCGGTCGCCATGACGACGGCTCCCGCCGCCGGCGGACGCCCCGCCCACCACGTGCGCAGACCTGAGTTGCCGGGCATGCGCCCGATGCTAGGGAGCCGCGCGGCCCTCACCCGGAGGGCACGCGCGCGTGGAGCACGAAAACTCCGCGAAAGGACGCTCAGGCCGGCCGCACCACGCGGCGGATCACCGAATCGCCCAGGTGGTGGACGGACTCCTCGCTGACGTACCCGCCGGGGCGCGGGGCGTGGATCATCATTCCGTCGCCCGTGCACAGGCCCACGTGGCTGTGGTCGTCGTGGAAGAAGACGAGGTCGCCCGCGCGCGCGTCGGCGAGCGGAACAGGGGTGCCGACGGCGGCCTGGGCGGGAGCGGTGCGCGGCAGCGTGACGCCGGCGGCCTTCCAGGCGGCCTGGGTGAGGCCGGCGCAGTCGTAGGAGCCCGGCCCGCTGGCCCCGCTGACGTACGGCTTGCCGATCTGGGCGCGGGCGAAGACGACCGCCGTCTCGGCCCGCGTGGCGGCGCCCGCGTCCGGCGCCACGGGCGCCCGGTGCCGCCCACGTTCGGCCGGTCGCGGGGCGGGCTGTGCGGCGGGCGGTACGACGGGCTGTGCGGCGGCTTGGATCGCCGGCTGTGCCGACGGCGGTTGCGTGGCCGGCCGGGTCACCGGGGGCGCGGACGGCGCTTGTGCCACGGCATGGGCCACGCCCCGCGTCACCGCTTGCCCCGACGCGGGCTGCACCACCGCATGGGCCACCGACGGCGCCACCGGGCGCACCGCCGCCTGCATCACCGGACGCGCCGCCGTCCCCTGGCCCGTCGCACGGGACAGCAGAGCCCGCGCGGTGACCAGCTTGCGCTGCACGACCGCCTTGGCGGCCCTGACGTCGTACGGCGCGTCGGCGGCCGGCGTCTCGGCGCCTCCGGGGACGTGCCCGCGCTCGGGGGTGACGCCCTTCCCCCGCTCAGCCGCGTCCTTCACGCGCGAGGCGAGACGGTTCATCACCCGGTTCTGCGCGAAGTGGTCCTGCGGATACTCCTCGAGGAGGGAGGCGGCCCGGTCCGGGCCGGCGGTGAACGGAGCCAGCCCCTCGCGGGCCTTGGCGCGCCTGCCGGGGCGCCGGGGGCCCTCCTCGCGCGGGGGCTCCGTGCGCGCCTGCTGCCGGGCTGTCGGGCGGGCAGCCGCCGCGCGCGTGGCCGTCGTGGCCCCCTCCGCCGCCGAGTCGGCCCGGCGGTAGAGCTCGTCGATCTTCTTTTCGATCTCCTCCATGCTGGGCCTGCCGTCGCCGGCGGGGACGGCGGCCTCGGCCGTCTGGGACAGGACGGCCACGGAGGTGAACGCGGCGGTGGCGAGGGCCGGGGTGCGCAGACCCGGTGCGAGGGATCCGCCGGGGCGCGGCTTGCGGTGCGACGCCAAGGGAGGCGACTCCTTCCAATGGGCCGCCTACCGGGTTAGCTGTCGGGTTCGGGCGGGTGGTTCGGAAGGGTTGCCCTACGGCGTCGTCCCGGGCGGGAGTCGGCCGATTCACCCCAGGATCGGTGGGTCCCCGGCTCCGGCTGCCTGCGGGCGTGCCGGACTCGGCGGAGGCCGTGCGGCCCGGCGAGGTTCGCCGGAGAGGGGTCGCACGACCTGACGGAAACCTAGCCAACTGGTGTGACTTCTGTGAAGGTTGGAGCGGCATATGTCCGATACGTTTTCGTGACCGGAGCCGTATTTCATACGCAGGTGAGCAACCGCCTCCGCAGCGTGAGCAGCCGGAAGGTGCGGAAGCGAAGGCGATCGACCGGCCCCTGGAATCGGCCGGGTTTCCGGGTCGCGGAACGGTTGTCGGTGCGGCGCCCTAGACTCGGAGAGCGATGAGCAGCCTCTTTGACGACAGCTTCCTGGCGGACCTCCAGCCCCCGCGCGGGCGCGAGGAGGAACCCCCGCCGCCGCCCGAGGACGATCATGCTCCGGAGCCGCTTCCGGACGATCTGTTCGGCGGGAAGTTCGACGTGCCGCCGGACCGGGACGGGTACTACCGGGACGGCGCCCCACGCCCCGCGATCGACACGGCGGCGCTGCTGGAGGGGCTGAACGACAACCAGCGTGCCGCGGTCGTCCACGCCGGCTCCCCCCTGCTCATCGTCGCCGGTGCCGGCTCCGGCAAGACCCGTGTGCTCACCCACCGCATCGCCCACCTGCTCGCCGAGCGGCATGTGCACCCGGGTCAGATCCTCGCGATCACCTTCACCAACAAGGCCGCGGGCGAGATGAAGGAGCGCGTCGAGCACCTCGTCGGCCCGCGCGCGAACGCGATGTGGGTGATGACGTTCCACAGCGCGTGCGTGCGCATCCTGCGCCGGGAGTCGAAGAAGCTCGGTTTCACGTCGTCGTTCTCGATCTACGACGCCGCGGACAGCAAGCGCCTGATGGCCCTGGTCTGCCGCGATTTGGACCTCGACCCCAAGCGCTTCCCGCCCAAGTCCTTCAGCGCCAAGATCAGCAACCTGAAGAACGAGCTGATCGACGAGGAGGATTTCGCCGCCCAGGCCACCGACGGCTTCGAGAAGACCCTCGCCCAGGCCTACGCGCTGTACCAGTCGCGCCTGCGCGAGGCCAACGCGCTGGACTTCGACGACCTGATCATGACGACGGTCAATCTGCTGCGCGCCTTCCCGGACGTCGCCGAGCACTACCGCCGACGCTTCCGGCACGTCCTGGTGGACGAGTACCAGGACACCAACCACGCCCAGTACGCCCTCGTCCGGGAGCTGGTGGGCACGGGCGGGTACGACGAGGACGTACCGCCCGGTGAGTACGACCTGCCGCCCGCCGAGCTGTGCGTCGTGGGTGACGCGGACCAGTCGATCTACGCCTTCCGGGGCGCGACGATCCGCAACATCCTCCAGTTCGAGGAGGACTACCCGAACGCGACGACGATCCTGCTGGAGCAGAACTACCGTTCCACGCAGACCATCCTGTCCGCCGCCAACGCGGTCATCGAGCGCAACGAGTCCCGCCGCCCGAAGAACCTGTGGACCAACGCCGGCCAAGGCGCCCGCATCACCGGCTATGTGGCGGACACCGAGCACGACGAGGCCCAGTTCGTCGCCGAGGAGATAGACCGCCTCACGGACGCGGGCGAGGCCAAGGCGGGCGACGTCGCCGTCTTCTACCGCACCAACGCCCAGTCCCGTGTCTTCGAAGAGGTCTTCATCCGGGTGGGCCTGCCCTACAAGGTCGTCGGCGGCGTCCGCTTCTACGAGCGCAAGGAGGTCCGGGACGTCCTGGCCTACCTGAGGGTGCTGGCCAACCCGGAGGACTCGGTGCCGCTGCGCCGCATCCTCAACGTGCCCAAGCGGGGCATCGGCGACCGCGCCGAGGCGATGATCGACGCCCTCGCCCAGCGCGAGAAGATCAGCTTCTCGCAGGCCCTGAAGCGGGTCGACGAGGCGTACGGCATGGCCGCGCGTTCCACCAACGCGGTCAAGCGGTTCAACACGCTGATGGAGGACCTGCGGACGATCGTGGAGTCCGGCGCCGGACCGGCCACCGTCCTGGAGGCCATACTCGAACGCACCGGTTACCTGGCCGAGTTGCAGAACTCCACCGACCCGCAGGACGAGACCCGCATCGAGAACCTCCAGGAACTCGCGGCCGTGGCCCTGGAGTTCGAACAGGAGCGCGGCGAGGGCGAGTCGGCGGGGCTGGCCGACTTCCTTGAGCAGGTCGCCCTGGTCGCCGATTCCGACCAGATCCCGGACGAGGAGGACGGCGACGGCGTCATCACCCTGATGACCCTGCACACCGCCAAGGGACTCGAGTTCCCGGTCGTGTTCCTGACCGGCATGGAGGACGGCGTCTTCCCGCACATGCGCGCCCTCGGCCAGACCAAGGAACTCGAGGAGGAGCGGCGCCTGGCGTACGTGGGCATCACGCGCGCGCGGGAGCGGCTGTACCTCACGCGGTCGGCGATGCGCAGCGCCTGGGGCCAGCCGTCGTACAACCCGCCCTCCCGCTTTCTGGAGGAGATCCCGGCCACCCATGTGGAGTGGAAGCGGACGGGAGCGGCGGCACCGGTGTCCTCCGGCCCCGTGGCCGGGATCGCGGCCTCGCTGTCCTCGTCCCGTTCCCGCTCCTCGGCGTCCGGAGCGTCCGGCTTCGCCACGCGGCGCACCAACGAGAAGCCGGTGGTCGCCCTGGCCGTCGGGGACCGCGTCACGCACGACCAGTTCGGTCTCGGCACGGTGGTCGCCGTCAAGGGCACGGGGGCCAACGCGGAGGCGACGATCGACTTCGGCGACACCAAGCCGAAGCGGCTGCTGCTGCGCTACGCGCCGGTGGAGAAGCTGTAGCGGAACACGAGGAAGCCCCGCCCGGTCGGGCGGGGCTTCCTTCGTGGACGGCTCAGGTCGGGTCCAGCCCGTGGCTGCGCAGCCACGGCAGCGGGTCTATGGCGGCGCCGCCCGCCGGCCGGACCTCGAAGTGCAGGTGCGGGCCCGTGGAGTTGCCCGAGTTGCCGGAGTAGGCGATCGGCTGGCCGGCCTTGACGGTCGTACCGGCGGAGACGCGGTAGCTGGAGAGGTGGCAGTACCAGGTCTCCGTGCCGTCCTTCGCCGTCACGATCATCATGTTTCCGTAGGCGCTGTTCCACTTGGTGGAGACGACGCCGTCCGTCGCGGACATCACCGTGGTGCCGTACGAGACGGGGAAGTCGATGCCCGTGTGCACGGACATCCAGTTGACACCGGCCTGGCCGAAGTAGGCGCTGAGCCCCTTCTGCGTGACCGGCAGGGCGAACTTGGGGCGCAGTCGCTCCTTGAGCGCGGCCTCCGCGGCCGCCTTCTTCTTCTGCAGCTCCTGCTGGTTCTTGAGGTCGATGCGCTCCTGCGTACGGCTCGCCCGGTCGGCGAAGTCGTCGGCACCGGCGGAGAGCGTCCTCAGCTGGGAGTCCAGCTTGCTGTTGGCGACGGACGGCTTCACGGCCTGCGCGTCCGAGGCGGTGGTACTGGTGTTGCCGTCGTCGGAGAAGGTGCCGACGGAGGCGGCGGCGATCCCGGCGACTCCCATCACGCAGGCCGAGGGCACGGCGACGGTCAGCAGCGCGGAGCGCTTGGGGGGCGTACGGCGCCGGGAACGCGCCCCACTGCGGGAACCCGAACGGGTCGCCGGAGCCGGAGTGCTCTCCTCCTGGTCGTCGAGCAGGGACGGCACGGCGGGCATCTCGCCCGTGTCCCCCGGCTCCTCGCTCGCCGCCGGGATTTCCCCGGTCTCGTCGTAGGCGGTGTCCTCGTACGCCACCTGCTCGAAGGAGGCGGTCGCCTGCGCGTCGCCGACCTGCTCGAAGGTGGCCGTGGCCGGCTGATCGAACGGTTCGGCAAGCTGCTGCGGCACGGCCGCGCCGTCGGAGTTCCACTGCGTGGCGTCGTACGCGCCCGTGTCGAAGGTCTGGGTGCCCCACTCCCACTGCTGGGTGGGATCGGCGCCGGCGTACTGCTCGGGCTGGGTCCAGGCGCTCGCGTCCCACTGGCCGCTGGTGTCGCTGCCCCTGGTCTGCGGGGGCACCGTCCAGGCGGTGGTGTCGTACGCGCCGGAGTCGTAGGCGGCATGGTGCTGGGCCGCGTACGGGTCGTGGGTCAGGATTTGGCCCGTGCCGGTCTGCCACTGCGTGGAGTCGTAGGCGCCGGTGTGCTGCTCGCTGCCCGGGAGGCTGCCGAAGAGCGGGTCGGCCGCGAAGGAGTCCGTGGTGCCGGCCGCGAAACCGGTGGCGTCGTATCCGCCGTACGTGGTGAGGTCGTCATAGGGGGCTTCCTGTGCTCCGTACGACGCATAGGGCGCGGCGGAGGCGTCGGAAGCCGGGGCCGGGGTGGTCATGGTCCCCGACGGGTGACGGTCGTTCACCAACTTCTCTTTCGCCTCGACAACAGGGGCTGCCAGAGCAGTGCGGCGACTGTACCCGGCGGTACGCGGGCGCGACAATCTTCAACTGGTTTCACGCGGGCCGGAAACGGGCATTCGGCCGTGTTTCGGGGGACGGTGGACGCGAGTTTGGCCTTGTGTTCGAAGGGTGTTCGACCTCCGGTTGGCGGTACGGCCGCCCTCGGGTCACCCCCGGCCACCCCCCGGCCGCTCTCAGGCCACCGTCAGACCGCCGTCGACCCGGTCCCCGGCGGGGGCGGACGCCAGCGCCTCGCGTATCCCGGCGGCCACGGCGGGGTGCACGGGCAGCGCGAGATGCCCGATGCCGGTCACCCGGACGTTGTGCGCGTCCAGGTCGGGGTGGTCGACACAGGCCGTCTCCAGCGGATCCATCATGGAGTCCAGGTCGCTCCAGAAGCTGACGAACCGGGTGCGGCAACCGGGCGCCGGGCCGGACAGTTCCTCGATCACCTCCGAGCCGGGCCGCATCTGCCGCACGATCGGGTGGGCGCTGGCCAGCGGCACGGCCCTGGTCCCGGAGTGCGGCGTACCGAGCGTGACGAGCGTGCGCACCCGGAGGTCGCCGCCCAGGCACTGCACGTAGTACCGCGCTATCAGGCCGCCGAGGCTGTGCCCCACGATGTCCACCCGGGTGCTGCCCGTGCGCTCGCAGAGCTCCTCGACGTGCCGTCCCAGCAGTTCGGCGGCCGTGCGGATGTCGCAGGTCAACGGAGAGTAGTTGAGGGACACGACGCGCTGCCGGCCGTCCCTGGCCAGGCTGCGGCGCAGCAGGACGAACACCGAGCGGTTGTCGATGAAGCCGTGCAGCAGGACGACCGGCGGGCCGGGCCGTGCGGGCAGCGGTGTGGTGCCGTCCTGGGCGGGGAGCACGGGGGCGCGCCGCTCCTGGACCAGACCGGTCGGGTACAGCAGCAGGTGCCCGGCCAGGATCGCCGCCTCCAGTGCGGTCGCCTTGAGCAGCGCGATCGACAGGCCGGCCAGTCTGTCCGGCCACAGGCGCCGGTAGAACGGGAGGAAGAGTGGCAGTACACCGGTGACCTTCATGGCCGACCTCCTGTCGGCACGCAGGCGACGGCTCCGTCCCCCGTGTGCCCTCATGTCCCACCGTGTGATTTCCCCCTCGCTCCGCACCGTAAAACCGACGGTTGCGGGATGCTGGAGATAACGTTCGTTCACTTCGCGACGGTGGCGGAACGCGCCAAAAGTGCGGTACTTGTCGTGAGGGGCGGAAGCGATCGCTTCCGTGGTGGCTGGATGGAGGCAGTGATGGGTGTGGCAGCCGGTCCGATCCGCGTGGTGGTGGCCAAGCCGGGACTCGACGGCCACGATCGCGGGGCCAAGGTCATCGCGCGGGCGCTGCGCGACGCCGGTATGGAGGTCATCTACACCGGGCTCCACCAGACGCCGGAGCAGATCGTGGACACGGCCATCCAGGAGGACGCCGACGCGATCGGCCTGTCCATCCTCTCGGGCGCCCACAACACCCTGTTCGCGGCCGTCATCGACCTCCTCAAGGAGCGCGACGCCGAGGACATCCTCGTCTTCGGCGGGGGCATCATCCCGGAGGAGGACATTCCGCCGCTGAAGGAGAAGGGCGTCGCGGAGATCTTCACGCCGGGCGCGACCACCGCGTCGATCGTGGACTGGGTACGGCAGAACGTGCGCCAGCCCGCCGAGGCGTAGCTCCGCGCGCACACCCTGTGCGTGCTGCGCGCCCGCAGGCGCCGGCCCGGCCGCGCCCGCCGTCAGGAGGGCGGGCCCGGTTCCAGTTCGGCGGTCATCGCCGCCCGCAGCCGCAGCGTGCCGACCAGCCGTTGGAAGGCCTCTGCCCAGTAGCCACCGGAGCCGGGGGCCGCATCCTCCCGTTCGTCGGGTATCGCCAGCAGGCCGTCCAGGTGGGCGGCCTGCGCCGGGTCCAGGCAACGCTCGGCCAGGCCCATCACGCCGCTGAAGCTCCAGGGGTAACTTCCCGCGTCCCGCGCGATGTTCAGCGCGTCCACCACCGCCCGGCCCAGCGGGGCGGCCCAGGGCACGGCGCACACCCCGAGCAGCTGGAACGCCTCCGACAGGCCGTGTGCCGCGATGAACCCGGCCACCCACTCCGCCCGCTCCCCGGCTCCCAGCGCGGCCAGCAGCTTCGCCCGCTCCGCCAGCGACACCGCCCCGGGGCCGCCCGCCTCCGGGGCCGAGGGCGCCCCGAGCAGGGCCCGGGACCACTCGGCGTCCCGCTGCCGCACCGCCGCGCGGCACCAGGCCGCGTGCAGTTCCGCCTGCCAGTCGTCGGCCACCGGCAGCGCCACGATCTCCCGCGGGCCGCGCCCGCCGAGCCGCCCCGGCCACATGCCGAGCGGGGCCGCCTCGACCAACTGACCCAGCCACCACGACCGTTCTCCTCTGCCCGCGGGAGGTCTGGCCGCCACACCATCGCGCTCCATGCTCGGATCGCACTCGAGCGGCGCCTCCACGACGACCCTCGGCGAGTTCCCCGTATGGTCGACTGCCACACATGCGGCCGCCCGCGCGGCCATGCGCCCGGCCAGCGCGGACCCCGGCAGCGCGGACAGCAGCTCCGCCGCCGTCGCCCGGACATTGCGGCTGCGGTCGCCCAGCGCCTGCTCGAGGAACGGCTCGTCCTCGGCGGCGAGGCCCGTGCGCAGCGAGTCCAGGAACATCAGCCGGTCCTCCGCCCGCTCCGTCGCCCAGGTCTCCTCCAGCAGCTCCCGCGCGCGGGCGGGCGTACGGGCACGCAGTGCGCCCAGCAGGGCGACCCGCTCGGCGAACAGTCCCTCCTCCCAGAGCCGGCGCACCGCCTCGCCGTCCTCGATGCCGGGCAGCGTCGCGCCGCCGCCCGGCGCCGAGCGCAGGGCGAACCGCCAGTCCGGGTTCAGCCGGGCGAGCCACAGCGCCCGGGGCCCCGCGAACGCCAGCGCCGCCGGGCGCAGGTCCGTACGCCCCCGTGCGGCGTCCAGCAGGGCGGGCAGGGCCTGCGGGGGCGCCGCGTAGCCGTGGGCGCCCGCCGCCGCCAGCCACTGCGGCAGCAGCTCCATCAGGTCCGGCGAGCTGCCCCGCCGTCCGCTGCCTCCGCCGGAACGGTCGGCCAGCAGCATCGCCAGCCTGCGCGCCGCGGCAGCGGGCAGCGGCGGACGCGGATCGTCGGGGGCCGGCTCCGGCCGCTCGGCCGCCCGCCCCGGCCGCAGCCCGGCCCGCCGCCGTACGGTCGCCACGGCGGCGGCGTCCAGCAGCGCCACGGGAGCCTCACGGCCGGGCGCGGCCTCCGCCGGTGGCCGCCGGTCGGTGCCGACCGGTGGCCGCCGGTCGGTGCCGAGGAGGGCGGTGGTGACGAGGTCGTCCCAGGAGCTCGCGGGAGCCGTGGTATCCCGGTCGGTGGAGGTCCCGCTCATGCCGTTGCCTTCCTCGTGCGGTCTGCTCTTGCTCGCTCGTCCCGGTGGTGCCGAGAGGCCGGCCCGTGTCCCCGGAGGGCGGACCCGGTCAGCACAGCGGCACCGGGGCGCCCGGGCCCTTGGGCCATGCCGTCAGCGGGGTGAAGCCGCGGTGGCCGCACTCGCCGAAGACCGTGACCGGGGCGCCGCCGGAGAGGGCGACCAGCCGCCACAGCCCCGGCCGGGAACGAGCGGCCGGGGTCAGGGGCAGCGCCGAGTCGGCGTCCGCGTCGGCCAGTTGCCAGCCGCCCTGCTCCCCGTCCGGCGCCGGTATCACGCGGCCCAGCGTGACCGGGACCGAGTCCAGCCACGGATCCTCGCGCAGGGCGTCCCCGTAACGGGCCGCCGCCTCGGCCGTGGTGAGGCCGGGTGGGCGCAGGGCGGTGGGCGCGGGCGGAGCGTACTGCTCGCCCAGGGCCGCCCGGGCCTGCCCGGCGCCGGGGAAGACGAAGAGGTCGGCCTCCAGCGCCAGCCCGACCGGCAGCGACAGCTCCGGTGCCCGGCCGGCCGCACCGTAGGACAGCAGCAGCCGGGTGCGGCCCGACTCGGCGCCGTGCAGCCAGATGCGGCGCGTCGTCAGTTTCGGGTCGACCGTGTCGTACTGGGCGAGGACCAGCCAGCGGTCGCGCACCGGCGGGCCCTCCGCCGAGGCGGGCAGGCCGAGCCGGGAGCGGACCGTGGCCGCGAGTGCGTCCGGCAGCCGGTCCCGGCGCAGCCAGCCCTGGTCGAGCAGGTGCAGCAGCGCGCACTCCTCCAGCAGCCGGGCCGGCCAGCCCGGACCGGAGGCCGGTATCGCCCCCAACTCCCGCACCCGCGCGGCCAGTCCCGGTGCCTGCGCGTCGACCATGCGGGCCGCCGTCTCCTCCCACAGGCCGTACCCCGCCTGCTCGGCGGCGGCCAGGCCGCCGCGCAGCAGGTCCGCCAGGCGCTGCTCCAGCTCCGTGGCCCCCGCCGTGACCCGCTCGGCCCGGCGTTCCGCCCGCCGCCGCGCCGCCTCGGGATCAGCGGACCCGGACGCCGCACTCCCGCCATCCTGCGCCCGCTTCTCCGCCCGCCCCCGTCTGCCCGCAAGCCACTGTTCGGCCCAGTTGGGCGGCTCGGCCGCCGCCGGCACCGATCCGCCCCCCTCCGCCCACAGCAGCAGCAGTCCGAGGGCGTGCTTGCACGGGAACTTCCGGCTCGGGCAACTGCACTTGTACGCCGGCCCGGCAGCGTCCGCGAGGTCCACCACCGTCTGGTACGGCCTGCTGCCGCTGCCCTTGCACAGCCCCCACACCGTCCCCTCTGCGCTCCCCGCCTCGGACCACGGCCCGGCCGTGCCCAGTCTGCTCCCCGTCTTGCGTGACGCGGCGTCAGGCGCCAGTGCCAGCACCTGCTCCGCGGTCCAGCGCACCCCCGGCTCAGTCATGTCTCCGACGGTAGATCCCCCCACTGACAATCGGCCCTGCGCGGACATCTGGGCAGGTCAGAGCGATTGTCAGTGGCGTGGTGCACGGTGGGTGCCAGATCCGAACCGGCCGAGCTGGAGGGGGCCTCAGCCATGACTGTGTCCGTGGAGACCACGTCCGTCGAAGCGAGCGGCAACGCCTTGCGTCCGCATGCCGAGCACGCCTTCGCCGCCGAACTCGCCGCGCTGGCCGCCCAGGACGACCGCCCGCGCCCGGCCCGCTGGAAGCTGTCGCCCTGGGCGGTGGCGACGTACCTGCTGGGCGGCACCCTGCCGGACGGCACGGTGATCACACCGAAGTACGTGGGCCCGCGCCGCCTCGTCGAGGTCGCCGTCACCACGCTCGCCACCGACCGCGCCCTGCTCCTGCTCGGCGTGCCCGGCACGGCCAAGACCTGGGTGTCGGAGCATCTGGCGGCCGCCGTCAGCGGCGACTCGACCCTGCTGGTGCAGGGCACGGCCGGCACGCCGGAGGAGGCGATCCGCTACGGCTGGAACTACGCGCAACTGCTCGCGCACGGCCCGAGCCGCGACGCCCTCGTGCCCAGCCCCGTCATGCGGGCCATGGCCGAGGGCATGACGGCCCGGGTGGAGGAGCTGACCCGTATCCCGGCCGACGTCCAGGACACGCTGATCACGATCCTGTCCGAGAAGACCCTGCCGATACCGGAACTGGGCCAGGAGGTGCAGGCGGTCCGCGGCTTCAATCTCATCGCCACCGCCAACGACCGCGACCGCGGGGTCAACGACCTCTCCAGCGCCCTGCGCCGCCGCTTCAACACCGTGGTGCTGCCACTGCCGGAGAGCGCCGACGCCGAGGTCGACATCGTCACCCGCCGCGTCGAGCAGATCGGCCGCTCCCTCGACCTGCCCGCCGTGCCCGACGGCATCGAGGAGATCCACCGTGTCGTGACCGTCTTCCGCGAACTGCGCGACGGCGTCACGGCCGACGGGCGCACGAAGCTGAAGTCGCCCAGCGGCACGCTCTCCACCGCCGAGGCGATCTCCGTCGTCACGGGCGGGCTCGCCCTGGCCGCCCACTTCGGCGACGGCGTGCTGCGCCCCGGCGACGTCGCCGCCGGCATCCTGGGCGCCGTCGTCCGCGACCCGGCGGCGGACCGTGTGATCTGGCAGGAGTACCTGGAGACGGTCGTCCGCGAGCGGGACGGCTGGAAGGACTTCTACCGCGCCTGCCGGGAGGTGAGCGCATGAGCGACTCCGCCGGGGGAGCGGCGTTCGCCGCCGGACCGCTGCTGCTCGGGGTGCGGCACCACGGGCCCGGCTCGGCGCGCGCGGTGCGGGCCGCCCTGGACGCGGCCCGGCCCGAGGTCGTGCTGATCGAGGGCCCGCCCGAGGCCGATCCGCTGATCCCGCTGGCCGCCGACCCGGACCTGCGGCCCCCGGTCGCCCTGCTCGCACACGCCGTGGACGAGCCCGGCCGCTCGGCCTTCTGGCCGCTCGCCGAGTTCAGCCCCGAGTGGGTGGCGATCCGCTGGGCCCTGGCGCACGGGGTCCCGGCCCGCTTCATCGACCTGCCGGCCACGCACACCCTGGCCTGGCATGGCGAGGAGGCACCGTCCGGGCCGGGGCCCGGCGACGAGGGCATCGAGGGGGCGGCGGAGAGCGAGAACGGCTCCGAGGGGGCCGGCTCCGGTGACCGGGCCCGGGTGGATCCGGTTCGGGTGGACCCCCTTGCCGTGCTCGCCGAAACCGCCGGGTACGACGATCCGGAGCGCTGGTGGGAGGACGTCGTCGAGCACCGGGGGCTGGGCGCCGGGGACCCGTTCGCGCCGTTCGCCGCGCTGGAGGAGGCGATGGGTGCGCTGCGGGAGCGGTACGGCGTCGGCGGGCGCCCCCGGGACCTGGTGCGCGAGGCCCACATGCGGCTTCAGGTGCGCTCCGCGCGGCGGGAGTTCGGGGACGCCGTGGCCGTGGTGTGCGGAGCCTGGCACGTGCCCGCGCTGCGGCAGAAGGCCCCCGTCACCGCCGACCGGGCCCTGCTGAAGGGGCTGCCCAGGGTCAAGGCCGATCTGACGTGGGTGCCATGGACGCACCGCAGACTGGCCCGGGCGAGCGGTTACGGCGCGGGGATCGACTCCCCGGGTTGGTACGCGCACCTGTTCCGGGCGCCGGACCGGCCGGTCGAGCGGTGGCTGACCAAGGTCGCGGAACTGCTGCGCGAGGAGGACCGGATCGTGTCCTCCGCGCACGTCATCGAGGCGGTACGGCTCGCCGGGACCCTGGCCGCCCTGCGCGGCCGTCCGCTGCCGGGCCTGAGCGAGACCACGGAGGCCGTGCGCGCGGTGATGTGCGACGGCTCGGACGTGCCGCTGGCGCTGGTGCAGGACCGGCTGGTGGTCGGGGACGTGCTGGGGGAGGTGCCGGAGTCGGCGCCGGCGGTGCCGCTGCAGCGGGATTTGGCACGTGAGCAGCGCAGGCTGCGGCTGAGGCCGGAGGCGCCGGAGCGCGAGCTGGAGCTGGACCTGCGGGGGGACACCGACGCCGGCCGCAGCAGACTGCTGCACCGGCTGCGGCTGCTGGGAGTCGGCTGGGGCGAGCCGGCCGAGTCGCGGGGGAGCACGGGCACCTTCCGGGAGACCTGGCGGCTGCGCTGGGAGCCCGAGCTCTCCGTGCGGGTCGCCGAGGCGGGCGTGTGGGGGACGACCGTGCTGGCGGCGGCGACGGCCCGGACCGAGGCCGACGCGACCACCGCGAGCGCGCTCGCCGACGTCACCGCGCTCGCCGAGCACTGCCTGCTCGCCGGGCTGCCGGACGCCCTGCCGGTGGTGATGCGGGTGCTCGCCGACCGGGCGGCGCTGGACACGGACGTGGGCCATCTCGCCCAGGCGCTGCCCGCGCTGGTCCGCTCCCTGCGCTACGGCGACGTGCGCGGCACGGACACCGGCGCGCTGGCCGAGGTGGCCGCGGGCCTCGCCGAGCGGATCTTCGTGGGCCTGCCGCCGGCCTGCGCCGCCCTGGACACGGACGCGGCGCAAGAGATGCGCGGCCATGTCGACGCCGTGCACACGGCGGTGGGACTGCTCGCGCAGACCCCGACCGGCACCGCGGCCGGCGCGGACGGGGACCTGCGCGGCCGCTGGCGCTCCGTGCTGCGCACCCTGGCGCTGCGGGACACCGTGCCGGGTGTCGTCCGGGGCCGGGCCGTGCGGCTGCTGCTGGACGACGGCGCCCTGGAATCGGCCGAAGCGGCACGGCTGATGGGGCTCGTGCTGTCGCCGGGGACGCCGCCCGCCGACGCGGCCGCCTGGATCGAGGGCTTCGTCGGCGGCGGGGGCGGCATGCTGCTGGTCCACGACGAGCGGCTGCTCGGCCTGGTCGACGCGTGGCTGACCGGGGTGCCCGCGGAGGCGTTCACGGACGTACTGCCGCTGCTGCGGCGCACGTTCGCGGCGTACGAGCCCGGGGTGCGCAGGACCCTCGGCGAACTGGTGCGGCGCGGCCCGGGCGGCACCCATGGCCCGGCTCGCCGGACGGGCGGCCCACCCGGCTTCGCCGCGGACACGGACCAGGAGCGCGCGGACGCCGTTCTCCCGGTGCTGCGGCTGCTGCTCGGCCCGGACACCGGGCAACGGCTGACAAGCGACGACAACTGCCCTGCGGGGGTGGGCACATGACAACCGAGCGGATGACGCAGGACGCCGGCACCGGGACCGCCGGCACGGTCGGATCCTCCAGCCCCACCGACCCCACCGACCCCACCGACGCCGCGCGCGAGCGGCTGCGGCGCTGGCGGCTGGTGCTCGGCGGCGACCAGGCCGACGGCACCGCATGCGCGCTGTCCGGCCGGGACGCGGCGATGGACGGCACGCTCGCCGCGCTGTACGGCAAGGGGGACAGACCGCAGACGGGACGGGACCGTTCGGCGGGCCTCGGTGCCTCGGCGCCGTCGGTGGCGCGCTGGCTCGGGGACATCCGCACCTACTTCCCCACCTCCGTCGTCCAGGTCATGCAGCGCGACGCCATCGACCGGCTGGGGCTCGCCTCGCTGCTGCTGGAGCCGGAGATGCTGGAAGCGGTCGAGGCCGACGTGCACCTGGTCGGCACGCTGCTCTCGCTGCACCGGGCGATGCCGGAGACGACGAAGGAGACGGCACGGGCCGTCGTGCGCAAGGTCGTCGAGGACCTGGAGAAGCGGCTCGCCACGCGCACGCGGGCCACACTCACCGGTGCCCTCGACCGCAGCGCCCGCATCAGCCGGCCCCGCCACCACGACATCGACTGGAACCGCACGATCGCGGCCAACCTCAAGCACTACCTGCCCGAGTACCGCACGGTCGTCCCGGAGCGGCTCATCGGCTACGGCCGCGCGGCGCGGTCCGTGAAGAAGGAGGTGATCCTCTGCATCGACCAGTCGGGATCGATGGCGGCGTCGGTGGTCTACGCGTCCGTGTTCGGGGCGGTGCTCGCCTCGATGCGGTCGATCAGCACCCGGCTGGTCGTCTTCGACACGGCGGTCGTGGACCTCACCGACCAGCTCGACGACCCGGTCGACGTGCTTTTCGGCACCCAGCTGGGCGGCGGCACGGACATCAACCGGGCCCTCGCCCACTGCCAGGCGCGGATCACCCGGCCCGCCGAGACGGTGGTCGTGCTGATCAGCGACCTGTACGAGGGCGGCATACGCGACGAGATGCTCAAGCGGGTGGCGGCGATGAAGGCGTCCGGGGTGCAGTTCGTGACGCTGCTCGCGCTGTCGGACGAGGGGGCGCCCGCGTACGACCGGGAGCATGCGGCGGCGCTCGCCGCCCTCGGCGCACCGGCCTTCGCCTGCACGCCCGACCTGTTCCCGGACGTGATGGCGGCGGCCATCGAGAAACGGCCGCTGCCGATACCGGACACCGCGTGACGCCCGAACAGAAGGGGCTGCAAAAGGGACATGACTACCCATCGGTAACGCGGGACTTGCGCTACCGCGGGCGTACCGTGCGAGGATCGGCGGCGCCCGAGTCGTACCGACCTGAGGAAGCCTTCGCCTCTTGACCCCGCCTGCCGCCCTGTTCGGTACCACCGTGCGCGTGCTGCGTACGGCGGCGGGACGGCGTGCGCTGCAACTGGGGCTGCTGGTCGGTGGCTTGTTCGTGCTCGGGTTCGTCTGCGGTGAGCAGGCGCACGCGGCCGAGCGGACACCGGCGGTTCCGGTGAGCTCCAAGGGGTCGGTGACCTCGGACGGGCCGACGACCGTGGGCCGCCCGACGGCCCCGGCCGGGCTGGTGCCGGACGGACAGGAGCACGCGGTACGGCACGTCGCCGAGCGGGTCGTCACGCCCGTACGGGATGTGGTGGACGGGGCCACCCGCACTCTGCGGACGCAGGTGCCGGCACAGCCGCCTTCCGTGGACCTGCCGGGCCTCCCCGGCACCACCAAGCCGTTGCCGGTCGACCCGCTGCCCGTGGACCCGCTGCCCACGCCGGTCACACCGCAGCCCCGGCCCCGGCCCCACGGGGCCGGCGGCACGGCCACCGCACCGGCACCGGTCAAGGGCGACCAGACCCGCTCCGGATCCGGCACCGCCGCACCCGCGCACTCCTCGGCCACCGGGTACGGGCCGCGGCTCGTCCCCGGCGCCCTGGTCTCCCCGGCCCCGGCGGTGCGGCACGCCGCCGCGCCCGTCGACGCCCCCGCCGCGCCCGCGCCCTCCGGTGACCCGGACGGCGTGCTCGGCAAGCAGGCGGCCGACGCCGCCGCGTCCCGGCACGGCGACCCGCATGCGGTCACGCCCGACGGCCGCACGCCCCTGCGGCTGCTGCCCGGCACGGCCGCGCGCGCCGACGTGCCCCGGACCCGCGAACGGCACCGCGACATCCCCGTCTTTCCCGGCTAGGACCCCGGGCCGGCCTCCCCGCCACGGACGTGGCGCGGGGGCGTCACAGGTCTGCCCGCTCCGCCCGACCCGCCGGCCAACCCGGCGCTCTCCGGACGGAGATCCCCAGCCGTTTCCTAAGGACTGACGCACGCATGAACAAGAACATCCGCCGCTCGATCGTGATAGCCGCCGGCGTCACCGGCGCCTGGGCGCTCGGCTCGGCCGTGGCCAGCGCCGACGAGCTGTCCACCCCGGCGGTCTCCGTCCCGGACACCGACAGCACCACCGGTACGCTCACCGGCACCGTCGACGGCGTCGTCGGCGACCTCCGGGACACCACCGTCTCCACCGTCTCCGGCCTGACCGGCACGGCCACCTCGGAAGCCTCGGCCACCACGTCCACCGCCACCTCCACCGTCCCGGCCACCTCGACCGCGGTGCAGCAGAAGGCGCGGAGCACCGTGAGCTCCACCGCCGACCGGGCCCGCCGCTACGTCGACGCCGAGGTGCCGGCCGCCGCGAAGATCCGCGGTGCCCAGGCGATCCAGGGTGCCCGTGCGGCCCGTACGCAGGCCGAGACGCAGGTGCGGGGCCACGCAGCCGATGCCGGGGCCGAGGCCGCGCGCACCGCGGATCACCTCGCGCACCGCGCCGCACATCTCTCCACGCCCTCCCCGCAGGACGAGATCGACTACCTGTTCGGTCCTCTCGCCTCCTTCGCCCCCGAGGTGGAGGAGGCTCTGGCCGCCGCCCAGACCAAGCTGCAGGCCACCCAGCAGGCGGCCCGCGCCGCCGCCGAGGGCGCCGTACGGACGACGGCCCGGCGCACCGTTGCCGCCGCGCAGGGCCGTACCGCCGGTGCGGCGGCCGTCGCGCGCGGCGAGGCGGACCGGGTGAGCGGCGCCGCCGAGGCCACCGTCGCCTCCGTGCCCGCGCACGTCTCCGGCACGGCCGCCGGCGCCGAGCAGCGGGTGCTCGGCACGGTGCGGTCGGTGCCGGGCATGGTCACGCCGGTCGTGGACGGCACGACCGAGGCGGCCGTCCCGCCGGTGGCCTCCGCCGCCGTGGGCGGCGCCCTGCCGGTCGCGGACCAGGCGGTCGTGGGCGTCCTGCCGACGGCGCAGGACGCGGTGACCGGCGTCCACGGCACCGCTTCGGGCGCCGTGGGGCACGTGCTGCCGACGGCCGGGTACGCCGTCGTGGGCGTCCAGGGCACCGCCTCGGGCGCGGTGCAGGGCGTCCAGGGCAGCGCCTCGGGCACGGCGGCGGGCGTGCAGGGCACCGCCGCGGACACCGTCGCCCGGGTGCAGGGGCTCGCGGCGGGCACCGTCACCGACGTGCACGGAGTCACCACGGGCGCGATCGGCGACGTGCACGGCGTGGGCGCAGACGCCACGACCGGCGTGCACCACCTGGCCACCGGCGCCGGTGACGGCGTCCACGGCGCGGCCACGGCCGCCGTCACCGGCGTGTACGGAGTCGCCGGGCACGCGAGCGCCGACGCGCACGGGATCGCCTCCGGCGCCCTCACCGGCGTACCGCCGTACGCCACCGGCCTGGCCGGGCAGGTCGCGCACGACACGACCGACGCCGTGCTGCCGCCCGTCGCCGGGACCGCCGTGCACGGGGTCGTGCCGGTCGCCGGGCAGGCCGTGACGGACGCGGGGACCCTCGCGTACGGCGTCGTCGGCGACGTACAGCCCTTCGCGGGCGGCGTCGTGGGCGCCGTTGCGCCGGCCGCCCACGGAGTGACCGGGCAGACCGGCGCCTTCGCGGAAGGCGTGACCGGACAGGTGCCGCCGTTCGCGGCGGGGGTCACCCACGCCGTCCAGCCGGTCACGGACACGGCCACCGGGACGGTGCACGGGGTCACGGACACCGCCACCGGCACGGTCCACGCGGTCGCGGACACGGTCACCACGACCGTGCGGCCAGTGGCCGGCACCGTCACCGCCACCGTGTCCGGCACCGTCGACGGAACCGTCCGCCCGGCCGTGGACGGCATCGGCGGGAGCGCGGCCGGGCTGGCGTACGGCGTGGCCGGTGCCGCCGGGCCGTACGCGGGCGGTGTCGTGGGGGAGACCGCGCCCGTCACGCAGCAGGCCGGGCCCTTCGCCCACGATCTCGCCGGGACCGCGCGGGCCACCGGCGGTCCGCTGGCCGGGCACGCCTCGGCCGGCGCCGAAGGGGTCGCGGAGTCCGTCACTCCGGGGTACATGCACGGCGTGGCCCACCCGTACGGCGCACCGCAGCAGGGGTGGCAGCTGCAGGGCTGACAGCAGCACGGCTCAGCCCCTGACCGACTCCGCGGGGGGCGAGCGGACCCGGACGGCCGAACACCGTCGGCCCGTCCGGCCCGACCCCCGCGGGAAGGGGCGGGTGGTCCCCATTGGGGTGGGGATCAACCGCCCGGGGCCTCAGGGCCCGCCCAGAGGCCTCACCGGGTCGACCCCAGCCCGGTGAGGCCTCGCACATGCCCCGGATGCCACCAAGACGCGGCACGCCGTGTCAGCAAACCCGGCATCATGTGACAGGTATCACCGCTCACGTGTGACCCTCGATTTAGGGAGCTCCCGCAAGCGGCGATAACCTGCGAGACGGACATGCCGCGCGCTCGGACACCGTGTGCGCCTCCCCTGTGACACATGCGGACGTCACGTTGCCCTTCGCGGCACGCCCACGCATCCAACGAACCGCGAGATCACTGATAGGGACGGAAGCGCGTGGACCTGTTCGAGTACCAGGCGAGGGACCTCTTCGCCAAGCACGATGTACCGGTGCTGGCCGGTGAAGTCATCGACACGCCTGAGGCGGCGCGCGAGATCACCGAGCGTCTGGGCGGCAAGTCTGTCGTCAAGGCGCAGGTGAAGGTCGGTGGTCGCGGCAAGGCCGGTGGCGTCAAGCTGGCCGCCTCCGCGGACGAGGCCGTCGCCCGGGCGACGGACATCCTCGGCATGGACATCAAGGGCCACACGGTCCACAAGGTCATGATCGCCGAGACCGCTCCGGAGATCCTCGAGGAGTACTACGTCTCCTTCCTCCTCGACCGCGCCAACCGCACCTTCCTCTCCATCGCCTCCGTCGAGGGCGGCATGGAGATCGAGGAGGTGGCGGCCACCCGTCCGGAGGCCGTCGCCAAGACCGCGATCGACCCGATCGACGGTGTGGACGAGGCCAAGGCCCGCGAGATCGTCGAGGCCGCCAAGTTCCCGGCCGAGGTCGCGGACAAGGTCGTGAACGTCCTGGTCAAGCTGTGGGACACCTTCATCAAGTCGGACGCCCTCCTGGTCGAGGTCAACCCGCTCGCGAAGGTCGCCTCCGGCGAGGTCATCGCGCTCGACGGCAAGGTGTCGCTGGACGACAACGCCGAGTTCCGTCACCCCGAGTACGAGGAGCTCCACGACAAGGCCGCGGCCAACCCGCTCGAGGCCGCCGCCAAGGAGAAGAACCTCAACTACGTCAAGCTCGACGGTGAGGTCGGCATCATCGGCAACGGCGCGGGTCTGGTCATGTCGACCCTGGACGTCGTCGCGTACGCCGGTGAGAACCACGGTGGCGTCAAGCCCGCCAACTTCCTGGACATCGGCGGTGGCGCCTCCGCCCAGGTCATGGCGAACGGCCTGGAGATCATCCTGGGCGACCCGGACGTCAAGTCCGTCTTCGTGAACGTCTTCGGTGGCATCACGGCCTGCGACGAGGTCGCCAACGGCATCGTGCAGGCCCTGAAGCTCCTGGAGGACCGCGGCGAGAACGTCTCCAAGCCGCTCGTCGTCCGCCTCGACGGCAACAACGCCGAGCTGGGCCGGCAGATCCTCACCGACGCCAACCACCCGCTGGTGCAGCGCGTCGACACCATGGACGGCGCGGCCGACAAGGCCGCCGAGCTGGCCCACGCCGCCAAGTAAGCACTCAGGACGAGGACACCAACACACCATGGCTATCTGGCTCAACAAGGACAGCAAGGTCATCGTCCAGGGCATGACCGGCGCCACCGGCATGAAGCACACGAAGCTCATGCTCGGTGACGGCACGAACGTCGTGGGCGGCGTGAACCCGCGCAAGGCGGGTCAGACCGTGGACTTCGACGGCACCGAGGTACCCGTCTTCGGCACCGTCAAGGAGGCCATTGAGAAGACCGGCGCCAACGTCTCCGTCATCTTCGTGCCGGAGAAGTTCACCAAGGACGCGGTCGTCGAGGCCATCGACGCCGAGATCCCGCTGGCCGTCGTGATCACCGAGGGCATCGCCGTGCACGACACGGCCGCCTTCTGGGCGTACGCCGGCAAGAAGGGCAACAAGACCCGCATCATCGGCCCGAACTGCCCCGGCATCATCACCCCGGGCCAGTCGAACGTCGGCATCATCCCGGGCGACATCACCAAGCCGGGCCGCATCGGCCTGGTGTCGAAGTCGGGCACGCTGACGTACCAGATGATGTACGAGCTGCGCGACATCGGCTTCTCGACGGCCGTCGGCATCGGTGGCGACCCGATCATCGGCACCACGCACATCGACGCGCTGGCCGCGTTCCAGAACGACCCCGAGACCGACCTGATCGTGATGATCGGTGAGATCGGTGGTGACGCCGAGGAGCGTGCCGCGGCGTTCATCAAGGAGAACGTGACCAAGCCGGTCGTCGGTTACGTCGCGGGCTTCACCGCGCCCGAGGGCAAGACGATGGGCCACGCGGGCGCCATCGTCTCCGGTTCGTCGGGCACCGCCCAGGCGAAGAAGGAGGCCCTGGAGGCCGCGGGCGTCAAGGTCGGCAAGACCCCGACCGAGACGGCGAAGCTGGCGCGGGAGATCCTGGCCGGCTGACCTTTCCCGACCGCACCTCGGTGGGCCCGCCCCGTTGGCTGGGGCGGGCCCACCGGCGTCTGCGCCCGCCCCCGGCGGGTGCCTCAGCGCGTGTCCGGCACCAGTCGCTCGGGTCCGCTCGCCGTCTCCGCGCGCAGCTTCGCCCGCAGGGCCTGCTGCTCGCGGGACAGGGGGCCCATGGCGGCGGGCGGCGGCACGCCCTGGACCGCCTGGGCCGGGGCGATCGGCGCCTCGTAGCGGGTCGGCGCCGTCCGCAGCGTCAGCGTCGTCGCGCCGATGATCGTGCAGGTGAAGGCGATGGCCGCCCGGGTCCAGAACACGTTCCGGCGCTCGCCGCACGTCCGTACCGCCGTCGGCTTGGCGGGCGGCAGCCGCTCCGTGGTGCCCAGGTGCTCCAGGCGCCGGTGCAGCGCGGCGGGGTCGGCGAGTTCCGGGACGCGCGCGGCCACGGCCTCGCGTGCGCGGCAGAGCCGGCCGGCCGCCGCCGGCGTGCTCGCCTCCGTCTCCGCCGCCGTCTCCGGCAGGTCGAGGCCGACGCCGTCGTACAGGACGAGCGTGCGCCGGTACGACGGCGGCAGCGTGAGCAGGGCGTCCAGCAGCGCCCGGTCGGCGGGGTCGGCCGGAGGGGGGTCGGGGTGCCGGTGCCGGGGGCGGAACCGGTGCCAGGGGGAGAGGGCGCACTCGTACGCCACCGCCCGCACCCATCCCCCCGGGTCCCGGTCCCGCGCCACCTCCGGCCAACGCTGCCAAGCCAGTTGGAACGCCCGCTCGACCGCCTCCCGGGCCAGTTCGCGGCGTCCGGTGAGCAGATACGTCTGCCGTACGAGGGCGGGGGCGCAGAACGCGTACAGCGCGTCGAAGGCCTGAGCGGGCGTCAGCGGGGCGGGCTCGTCCGGGCGCCGGTGTTCTTTCGGCGGGGGGAGGGGGCTGGCGGGGCTCTGCGGCACGGGACATCACCCTTCCGTACGAAAAAGTAGATAATCATATATTGAGCGACACATCCGGGTTTCCCCCGTTACGACGGGAAAGGGCGTGTCGTTGGGAGCATGGCGGCGTGACCCTGATGACCGTTCGCCGACCGTCGCTGTCACCCCTGCTGCACCGGATGCGCGACCGCCCGCCCGGGCTGGGCGCGAGTCTGCTCGGCGGCGCGGTGGCCGCCGGACTCGGGCTCGGCTCGCTCGCCGTGCTGGTGCTGGCCCTGTGGGTCAGCTCGCCGTACCCCGACAGCGGGCCGGGCGGCGCGCTGCACGTCGCCGCCGCGCTCTGGTTGCTCGGGCACGGCGTCGAACTGGTCCGCACCGAGACGCTCTCCGGCGCCCCCCAGCCGGTGGGCGTGACCCCGCTGCTGCTCCTCGCGCTGCCCGTGTGGCTGGTGTACCGAGCGGCGCGGGACGCCACGGACGCGTCCGGCGACCCCGACGGCCCGCCCCCCGTCCCGGCCCGCACGGCGTGGACGGGGGTGGTCGTCGGCTACGTCGGCGTCGGCGCCGCGGCCGCCCTCTACTGCTCCGGCGGCGAACTGCGGCCGCACTGGGTCTGGGTGACGGTGTGCCTGCCGGTCGTGGCGGCCTCGGCGGCGGGGGTCGGGGTGTGGTCGGGGTACGGCCGTCCGCCCGAGCCCGTGCTCGGCCTGCTGCGGGTGCTGCCGGGGCCGGTGCGGCGGCTGCTGCTCGGGGCCGACGCGTGGGCGCGGCTGAGTACGGCCGTACGGGCGGCCGGTGCCGGGGCGACGGTGCTGTGCGGGGGCGGGGCGCTGCTGGTCGGGGTCTCGCTGGTGCTGCACGGGGACGCGGCGCGGGCGTCGTTCCTGCAGCTGACGGCGGGGTGGACCGGGCGGTTCGCCGTGCTGCTGCTCGGCGTCGCGCTGATCCCCAACGCGGCGGTCTGGGCGGCCTCCTACGCCCTCGGCCCCGGCTTCACCCTGGGCACCGGGCACCTGGTCCACCCCCTCGCCTCCGACCCCGCCCCGCTGCTGCCCCCGTTCCCGCTGCTCGCGGCGGTACCGGACGCGGGCGCCGGCGCTCCGCTGAACTGGGCGGCCGGCCTGGTTCCTCTGGTGGCCGGGGTGACGGTGGGGTGGTTCGTGGCGCGGGGAGCGGTGGGGCGGGGGCAGGCGGAACCCTGGCCGGCCCTCCGCACCGCCGGGGCGCTGCTCCTGGCGGCCCTGCTGTGCGGAGCGCTGCTCGCGCTGCTCGCCCAGTTCGCCGGCGGCCGCCTCGGCGTCGCCGCCCTGGCCCACTTCGGCCCGCTGGGCCGGCAGACCGGCGCGATGACGTCCCTCTGGACCACGGTGACGGGGATGCCGGCGGCGCTGGTGGTACGGCTGTGGAGGCTGTGGAGACGGCGACGGACGCAGGGTGCCGATCCGGAACCAGGCACGAACGGCGCGTCCAGGACCACGACGCAGACACCGCCCACATCCGCCCCGGCCGGCCCCCGCAGGGACGGCAAGGTCCCGCAGGACGCACGGGACTCGAAGGAGGGGAGGGAGGCGAAGGACGCCAAGGCCGTCATGAGCAGGGGAAGCGCCGCCGACCCGACCGAGGACGAGCGCTACGACATCCTGCCCGCCACCGACCCATTCCCCCCGGCCTGGCAGCACGACGACCTCTCCCGCACCTCCCGCCGGGCGGCCCGCACCGAGGGTGCCGTCGGTCCCGAGTCACCCACACCCCCCGACTGGACGCCCCCGCCGCCCGGACCTCCGGCTCAGCCCGACGAGCCCACCCCGCCGGAGCACACCGGCTGACACGATGGGGGGGGGCTAGCTGTCGCCCGTCCCCAGCACTCCTCGCAGCTCCTTCGGCAGCAGCTGGTCGCAGGACTGCTTGGCCTCGTGGGTGAGGGCGTCCGAGACGCAGGTGTAGTAGTCGCGGTAGACGACCTGGACGGCGAAGTTCGTGCCGACCAGGGCGAGGGCGAGGGACGCCGTGACCAGGCCGCCGATGGCCGCCGTGCTCTGGGGGCGGGTGCCGGGCTGCGCGGCCGGGCTGTCGGGGCCGGGCGTGCGCGGCTTGGCCCGCAGCGCGCTGATGCCCCAGTACAGGGCCAGGGCGCCCAGCAGCAGCGCCACGTAGGTCCAGGTGAACAGGGCGAAGAAGACGGCCCACATGCCGGCCAGCAGGGCATAGCGCGCCCGGCGCTGCGCCGGATCCGTCGGGTCCCAGCGCATGTTGGAGCCGCCCGGCCCGCCCGCGTTCTCGGGGCCGCGGCCGGGGCGCTCGCCGAAACCGCCGGACCCGCGCCCGGGCTGCTGCCCGCTCCACTGGCTGCCCCAGGGCGACCGGCCGCCGGACCCCTCCGGGTGCCGGGGCTGCCACGGCCGGTCGGGAGCGCCCTCCGGCGGCGGCGCGAAGGGGTTGTCGTCGTCCCGGCCACCGTCCCGGCGCTCGCCACCGCGACCGTCGCCACCGCGACCGTCGTCGTGGCCTTCGCCGCCACGGCGCCCGCCGTTCCGGTCTCCGTCGCCCCGGCCCCGGCCGTCGCGGCCCTCGCCGCCGCGACCCTCCCCGTCCCGTCCCCCGGGAGGCGCCGCCTCCGGCGGTGAGGACGGGCGCTCCCGCAGCAGCGCGGCGGCACGCTCGCCTCCCTGGGCCGGGAGCGGCGGGAACGTGAGGAGTCGCAGGCTGCGGTCGGGCATCAAAAGAGCGTCTTCCCCTAGGTGGATACGGCTGTCCGAGGTGAGCTTCCACCCCGTGAACGCACCGCACCACGACCGCGTTCCCGAGGCAGCCCCTTCTTGATTCCCTGCGAACGCTACCTTCCGGCCACGCCCCCGTCCCGTGGGGGCCGCCCGGAGGTGCCGGTATCGTTGCTGACGGTCGGCCGCTTCGTAGACTTCCCCGTATATCGGGGCGCGAAGCATTCGTACGACTGTACAAACCGCCGGCCGGACACCACACCGCTTCCCCGAGAAAGGGCCCCACCGTGGCCGCCACCCCCGCTGGCCCAGCGGTCAAGCGTCTCGTCGTGCTGGTCTCCGGATCCGGCACCAACCTGCAGGCGCTCCTGGACGAGATCGAGCGCACCGGAGCCGAGGAGTACGGCGCGCGGATCGTCGCCGTCGGGGCCGACCGCGCCGGCATCGAGGGGCTCACCCGCGCCGAGCGGGCCGGGCTGCCGACCTTCGTGCGGAAGGTCAAGGACTACGCCACCCGGGACGAGTGGGACGCCGCCCTCACCGAGGCCGTGGCCGCGTACGAGCCCGACCTGGTGGTCTCCGCCGGGTTCATGAAGATCGTCGGGAAGGAATTCCTCGGCCGTTTCGGCGGGCGGTTCGTCAACACGCACCCCGCCCTGCTGCCCAGTTTTCCCGGGGCCCACGGCGTCCGCGACGCGCTCGCGTACGGCGCCAGGGTCACCGGCTGCACCGTCCACTTCGTCGACGACGGCGTCGACACCGGCCCGATCATCGCCCAGGGCGTGGTCGAGGTCCGGGACGAGGACGACGAGAGCGCGCTGCACGAGCGCATCAAGGAAGTCGAGCGAAGACTGCTCGTCGAGGTCGTGGGGCGCCTCGCCCGCAACGGCTATCGCATCGAGGGACGAAAGGTAGTTATCCAGTGACCGCCGAGAGCACAGTCACGGCCGGGAGCACGAAGCGGGCCATCCGCCGCGCGCTCGTCAGCGTCTACGACAAGACCGGGCTGGAAGAGCTGGCCCGCGGGCTGCACGAGGCCGGCGTCCAGCTGGTGTCCACCGGCTCCACGGCCTCCCGGATCGCCGCCGCCGGCGTCCCCGTCACCAAGGTCGAGGAGCTGACCGGCTTCCCCGAGTGCCTGGACGGCCGGGTCAAGACCCTGCACCCGAGGGTGCACGCCGGCATCCTCGCCGACCTGCGCCTGGACAGCCACCGCGAGCAGCTCGCCGAGCTGGGCGTGGAGCCGTTCGACCTGGTCGTCGTCAACCTCTACCCGTTCCGCGAGACGGTCGCCTCCGGTGCCTCGGACGACGAGTGCGTGGAGCAGATCGACATCGGCGGCCCCTCCATGGTCCGCGCTGCCGCCAAGAACCACCCCTCCGTCGCCGTCGTCACCAGCCCGCAGCGGTACGCCGACGTCCTCGCGGCCGCCAGGAGCGGCGGCTTCGACCTCACCGCCCGCAAGCGGCTCGCCGCCGAGGCCTTCCGGCACACGGCGGAGTACGACATCGCCGTGGCCTCCTGGTTCGCCTCGTCGTACGCCCCCGACACCGCACCCGGCGGCGACTCGGCCGCGGCGACGTTCCCCGACTTCCTCGGCGCCACCCTGGAGCGCGTGCACACCCTGCGCTACGGCGAGAACCCGCACCAGCCCGCGGCCCTCTACACCTCCGGCGAGGGCGGGCTCGCGGCGGCGGAGCAGCTGCACGGCAAGGAGATGTCGTACAACAACTACACGGACACGGACGCCGCCCGCCGTGCCGCGTACGACCACGACGAGCCCTGCGTGGCGATCATCAAGCACGCCAACCCGTGCGGCATCGCGATCGGCGCGGACGTCGCCGAGGCGCACCGCAAGGCGCACGCCTGCGACCCGGTGTCCGCCTACGGCGGTGTCATCGCGGTGAACCGGCCGGTGAGCAAGGAGATGGCAGAGCAGGTCGCGGAGATCTTCACCGAGGTCGTCGTGGCGCCGGACTACGAGGAGGGCGCGCTCGAGGCCCTCGCCAAGAAGAAGAACATCCGTGTGCTGCGCTGCCCCGGCGCCCCGGCCCACCCGGTCGAGGTCAAGCCGATCGACGGCGGCGCGCTGCTCCAGGTCGCCGACCGGCTGCAGGCCGAGGGCGACGATCCGGCCACCTGGACCCTGGCCAGCGGCGAGGCCCTGTCCGAGGCGGAGCTGGCCGAGCTGGCCTTCGCCTGGAAGGCGTGCCGCGCGGTGAAGTCCAACGCCATCCTGCTCGCCAAGGACGGCGCCTCGGTCGGCGTCGGCATGGGCCAGGTCAACCGCGTCGACTCCTGCAAGCTCGCCGTCGAGCGGGCCGGCGAGGAGCGGGCGCGCGGCTCCTACGCGGCCTCCGACGCCTTCTTCCCCTTCCCCGACGGCCCCGAGATCCTCATCGCGGCCGGCGTGAAGGCCATCGTCCAGCCCGGCGGCTCGATCCGCGACGAACTCGTCGTTCAGGCCGCTCAGAAGGCCGGCGTGACCATGTACTTCACCGGCACGCGGCACTTCTTCCACTGACGGTCCGCCGGGCGTTCGCCGAGCTGTCGCCGAGCGTTCGCCCGGGTTTCCCCGCACGCACACGCAAAGCGGCCTCCGGTTCCCGCGAAGGGAGCCGGAGGCCGCTGTGCTCCTGCCCGAGCCGCTCAGCTCACGGGTTGTTGCGGATCACGATCGAGCCGCACACCTTGTCGGCGAAGCACTGGCGCTTGGCGTCCCAGGCCGGCCACAGGTAGCCGAGGTAGCAGGGCAGGCCGTCCAGGATGTGGGCGAGCTGGCGCACGAACGCCATGCCGCCGCCGAGCGGCTGCCCGGTGTCCTCCTTGAGGGTGCGGATGCCGACCGCCTTCTTGCCGACGGTCTGGCCGGTGCGGCCCTCCTGGATCACCTGCCAGACGAACAGGGCGATCAGGCCGAGGAAGCCGATGACCGAAAGGATCGGGGTGTTCTTGGCGCCGGCGATGACGAGCGCGTACGGCACCGCGTACAGCAGCGTGTCCAGCAGGCGGCTCAGGAAGCGCTGGCCCCAGTTCGCGTACGTCGGCTGCATGCCGTACCCGGCCTGCTGCGGGTAACCCGGGTATCCGCCCTGCGGTGCCTGCGGGTAGCCGTACCCCTGCTGCGGCGGCACGCCCTGCGGTGCCTGCGGGTAGCCGGGCTGGCCCTGCGGGTAGCCGTAGGGCTGCTGCGGGTTCTGCGGGTTCTGCGGGGGCTGACCGTAGGGGTTGGGCGAGCCGAAACTCATGGCGGATTTCCTCCGTTGACACTGCGGGGACGACGCGGAAGAGCGGAGGAACGTCAGAATCTGAGCGGTTTGCCCCCCAACCGGACCGCGATGCTGCGCCGTCATCGTCGTGGGAAAGGCCGATTCTTGTCCAGCCGGATTCACCAGGTGTTGTGCAAGTGCAACATCATCGATCAAGGACGCACATCCCGGCCGTACCCGGCACCCCGGCCGGGAGGCACCCGGATTGGAACCCGGAGCGGGTCATCGGCAAGGATGGTGTCATGACCGCCCAGATTCTCGATGGCAAGGCCACCGCAGCCGCGATCAAGTCCGATCTGACCGCCCGCGTGGCGGCGCTGAAGGAGAAGGGCGTCACGCCCGGCCTCGGCACGATCCTGGTCGGGGACGACCCCGGCAGCCAGAAGTACGTCGCCGGCAAGCACCGCGACTGCGCGCAGGTCGGCATCGCCTCCATCCAGCGTGAACTGCCCGCCACCGCCACCCAGGAGGAGATCGAGGCGGTCGTCCGCGAGCTGAACGAGGACCCGGCCTGCACCGGCTACATCGTCCAGCTCCCGCTGCCCAAGGGCATCGACGAGAACCGCGTCCTGGAGCTGATGGACCCGGCCAAGGACGCCGACGGCCTGCACCCGATGAACCTCGGCCGGCTGGTCCTCAACGAGCCCGCGCCGCTGCCCTGCACCCCGAACGGCATCATCACCCTGCTGCGGGCCCACGGCGTGGAGATCAAGGGCGCCGAGGTCGTGGTCGTCGGCCGCGGGGTGACCATCGGCCGCCCGATGCCGCTGCTGCTCACCCGGCGCAGCGAGAACGCCACCGTGACCCAGTGCCACACCGGCACCCGGGACCTCGCCGCCCACCTCAAGCGGGCCGACATCATCATCGCCGCGGCCGGATTCCCGCACCTGATCCGCGCCGAGGACGTCAAGCCGGGCGCGGCCGTCCTGGACGTCGGCGTCTCCCGCAACGCCGAGGGGAAGATCGTCGGCGACGTCCACCCGGACGTGACCGAGGTGGCCGGCTGGATCTCCCCGAACCCCGGCGGCGTGGGCCCGATGACCCGGGCGCAGCTGCTGGTCAACGTGGTCGAGGCGGCGGAGCGCAGTGCCGGCTGAGGAGCACCGGACCACCGAGCCGGAGCCGACGGTCCGCGACGCGATCAGCGCCCCCGACGCCGAGGGGCGCCCGCGGCGCGCCACGCGCCGCTTCCCGCTGTTCACCAAGGACACCGCCCGGCCCGAGGGCGGCGGCCGGGCCGCGCCCGGTGACGCACCGGCCCCGGCCCGCCAGTGGCCGATGCTCGTGGTGCTGTCCGCGGTCGCGCTCGGTCTGCTGCTCACCGCGCTCGACGTGTTCCGCTGGGGCGCCGTGCTGGTCGGGGCGGGCCTGCTGGCCGGGGCGGGCATGCGCTGGATCCTGCCGAGGGTCGGCATGCTCGCGGTCCGCTCGCGCTTCACCGACATCGTCACCTACGGCGTCCTGGGCCTCGCGATCGTCCTGCTGGCGCTGATGGCCCAGCCCAATCCGCTCCTGAAGATCCCGTTCCTGAAGGACACCCTGCACTTCACGCTGACCAAGTAGCGGCCCCGGCAGCCTGCTTCGACCGGCGTCGGCCGGCTCCGACCGGCGGCCCGTCCCCTCCCCCGAGCAAGGACGGGCCGCCGTCGGAAACCAGCCTTCCCCCCGGGAACCGGCTGTTCAACGGCTGTCCGCCCGCTGTGGCACGGAAGTGACCGTTCCGCTACCGTGTCCGCGCACTGCCACACGAGGCCCACGGCGTTCGGGCGGAACCGGGGACGCGGGACGGAGAGTCCGTGCAAGCGGGGGCACGGCCGTGCGGACCGGTGCTCCCGTGCGCCCCCGCTCCGGGAACTGGGATCCTTAGTCAGCGCATCCCTGTGGGTAGCCAGAACGGGTGCCGCCGACCGGACCGGCCGGCGGGCCGCACACGGGGAAGGGCGCGGGGAACCAACAGCACCAACCGGGGGGAAGTGGGGGGAAGCAATGCCTCGTTGGAAAGCCTTGCCGGATGAGCTGGATCCGCAGATCAAGGAGTTCACCAGCCAGCTGCGCGGACTCGTGGACCGCAGCGGCCTGAGCATCGCGGCGCTGGCCGACCGGACCGGCTACAGCAAGACGTCCTGGGAGCGTTATCTGAGCGGCCGTCTGCTCGCGCCCAAGGGAGCGGTCGTCGCGCTCGCCGAGGTCACCGGCACCAGCCCGGTCCATCTCACCACCATGTGGGAGCTGGCCGAACGTGCCTGGAGCCGGGCGGAGATGCGGCACGACCGGACCATGGAGCAGATCCGCATCGCCCAGGCGCGGGCCGCGCTCGGCGAGTTCGGCGCCGCCGAGGCCGAGCAGGCAGGCGGCACGGCGAAGGCCGGAAAGAGCGGCGCGGCGAACGCCACGGGCAGCGGGGCCACCGCCACCACCGGTGTCGCCGGACCCGCCGGCGTCGCACCCACCCTCCCGGCCCAGCCGACGGCGTCCGACGCCGACCGCCGTGAGAACGCGGAGCGCGAGGCGGCCGCGGCGGCCAACTCCTGGGGTCTTGCGGGCTACGAGGGCCCCTCGCGGGCGACTGGACGCCCCGGCGCCGGCGCGCGGCCCTCGATCCCGCCGGACGGCCCCGGCTGGACCCCCGGTGCCCCGAACCCGTACGGCGCGCAGCCCCCGGCACAGCCGCCGCGGCCGGCCGCCAAGAGCTCCGCGGGCAGGCAGCGGCTGACGATGTTCCTCGCGGGCCTCGTCGGCGTGCTGGTCGTCGTGGGAGCCGTCTACTTCTTCACCCAGCAGCGGGGCGACGGCAAGCACGGCGACACCGCCCGCTCCCCCTCCCCGACGGCCAGCGCCGACCCCAGTCCGCCCGCGGGCGTCAAGTGCGGCGGCTCCGCCTGCACCGGCAAGGACGCCGAGGCCATGGGGTGCAGCGGCGACCTGGTGACCACCGCGAAGACCGTCACCGTCGGCACCGTCACCCTGGAGGTCCGCTACAGCAAGACGTGCGGCGCGGCCTGGGGGCGGATCACCGGGGGCGCCCAGGGCGACAAGGTCCAGGTCAGCGCGGGCGGCAAGGCTCGCCAGACGGGGGACATCACCACCCCCGGGGACACCATCGCCTACACCCCGATGGTCGCCGTGAAGAGCGCGGCCGGGGCCACGGCGTGCGCGACCCTCGCCTCCGGGCAGACGGGGTGCACGAAGTAGCCGGACGCGGCGGAACGCACCCCGGGCAACCCGTTCGGGTGTAATTCCGGTGCCGGACGCATGGGTGGCCCCGTCCTGGGCACGCGAACCGTACCCCCACGGGAGTCCGGAGAACCGGTACCCCCCATCGGCGGCCGTCCTCGTCCCTCCTCTCCCGGACGGGCGGCCGCCTCTCCCGTCTCCCGACATCCTGAATCGTGCGCCCGGCGGCGACTTGTGGCCGACTTGTGGGCTGAGCCACATGGCCCCGGACGGCTCGCCTGCCGGATGCGCGATAGCCTGACCGCTGGATTCTCTTGACGCCAAGAGATCGATCATCCGCCGGGGCAGTGACGCCCCACCGCCAGCTGTCATACGGAGAACGCCATGACCCGCACTCCCGTGAACGTCACCGTCACCGGCGCGGCCGGCCAGATCGGTTACGCCCTGCTCTTCCGCATCGCCTCCGGCCAGCTGCTCGGCGCGGACGTGCCGGTCCGCCTGCGTCTGCTCGAGATCACCCCGGCGCTGAAGGCCGCCGAGGGCACGGCCATGGAGCTGGACGACTGCGCGTTCCCGCTCCTGCAGGGCATCGACATCACGGACGACCCGAACGTCGCCTTCGACGGCACCAACGTGGCCCTCCTCGTCGGCGCCCGCCCGCGCACCAAGGGCATGGAGCGCGGCGACCTGCTCGAGGCCAACGGCGGCATCTTCAAGCCCCAGGGCAAGGCCATCAACGACCACGCCGCGGACGACATCAAGGTCCTCGTCGTCGGCAACCCGGCCAACACCAACGCGCTCATCGCGCAGGCCGCCGCGCCGGACGTCCCGGCCGAGCGCTTCACCGCGATGACCCGCCTGGACCACAACCGCGCGCTGACGCAGCTCGCGAAGAAGACGGGCTCGACGGTCGCCGACATCAAGCGCCTGACCATCTGGGGCAACCACTCCGCCACGCAGTACCCGGACATCTTCCACGCGACCGTCGCCGGCAAGAACGCCGCCGAGGTCGTGAACGACGAGAAGTGGCTGGCCGAGGACTTCATCCCGACCGTCGCCAAGCGCGGTGCCGCCATCATCGAGGCCCGCGGCGCCTCGTCGGCCGCCTCCGCCGCCAACGCGGCCATCGACCACGTCCACACCTGGGTCAACGGCACGGCGGACGGCGACTGGACGTCGATGGGCATCCCGTCGGACGGCTCCTACGGCGTACCCGAGGGCCTGATCTCCTCCTTCCCGGTCACCACCAAGGACGGCAAGTACGAGATCGTCCAGGGCCTGGACATCAACGAGTTCTCCCGCGCCCGTATCGACGCCTCCGTCAAGGAGCTCGAGGAGGAGCGCGAGGCGGTCCGCTCCCTCGGCCTCATCTGAGCCTGCCGGCACGGCCGTTCGCCGGCCGACCCGCACGGGCCCCGTTCCGGTTCTGTCCGGAACGGGGCCCGCGCCCGTTTTCGCCGCTAGTGTCAAATGCAGTGCAGGGACGGGTGATTCGGTCTCGGGGGGTCGGAATGAGCGGCTGGAGCGGCTGGAGCGGAGGCAACGGCGAGGAGGGCTCCGGTTCCGGGCCCGGTGAGGAGAGAGGCCGGGCGGCCTGGTCGCCGGGCGCCCCGCCGCCCTGGGCGTACGAGGAGACCCGGACGGCTCCGGCTCCCGGCGCCGCCGAGGTGCCGCCGCCCCCGCCGCCACCGTGGGCCACGGCCCCGACCCGGGCGGGCGAACGGCTCGTACCGTCCCAGGAGCCGCAGCCGCAGCCGCAGCCGCAGCCGCAACCGCGGTCACCGTCGTACGGCCCCGCTCCCGCGCCCTCCTACGGGCGCGCCCCGGCCCGGCGGTCCTCGCGCGGCGGCCGGCTGATCGCGCTGGTGCTCGCGATGTTCCTGGTGGGCGCCGGTGCCGGTTTCGGGGTCTGGTACGTGGGCCGGGACCGCTCGCCCCACGGCACCCCGGCCGCCTCCGCCACGCCCACCGGCGTCACCGTCTCGGCCGGGTCCCAGGACACCCCGCCGGTGTCCCCGCCCTCCTCCCCGTCGCTGTCCCCGTCGCAGGGGACTCCCGCGGGCTACCGTCTCGTCCACGACCCCGTCGGCTATGCGATCGCCGTCCCCGAGGGCTGGACCCGGCGCGCGAAGAAGGGCGAGAAGGCGACCGTGGTGTTCTACGACTCCCCGTCCGACGGCCGCCAGTTGCAGATCTTCGAACTGTCCGAGGCCACCGTGGCGGAGTCCCTGGACCTCGCCGAGAACGACCCGGGCTACGGCTACTCCCACGAGCCCGGCTACCAGGCCCTCTCCCGCCGCTCCGGCGACACCTGGACCGAGCTGTCGTACCGCTACGACGACCCCGGCAAGGGCGCCCGCCGGGTGGTCGACCACCGCTTCCGGGCCGCCGACGGCACCCTCTACGCGATCCGTGCCAGCGGCCCCGAGCACCTGTCCGACACCAGGGTCCGGGCCCCGCTCACCACGGCCCTGACCACGTTCTGCCCGACGGACGCGTCCTGCGCCTGAGGCCCGGCGCCGACCCGGCCCACGTTTGGCTGCGCACCTGCGTACGGGAGTTGATGATCGAGGGCCTCACGGGGCACTGGAAACCGCTCACCGGCCATTTCGTTGCCCGGTTTTGTCCGTTTTCCACCTCAATTTCAGTGACCCGCCGCACTTTCGGCCATCGATTGCGCATGCGATCGGGCGGGGGCGGGCAGGCGGTGACGGTCCCCGAGCGTGGCGCACCTGTGACGCAGGGGTACGGAACAGGAACGGAAGGCAATACCGATCATGGCGGACAGAGCGGAACGACAGGACCAGGCGACCATTCACG
Organism: Streptomyces sp. NPDC030798; assembly: GCF_055572275.1. NCBI lineage: Bacteria > Bacillati > Actinomycetota > Actinomycetes > Kitasatosporales > Streptomycetaceae > Streptomyces > Streptomyces sp. NPDC030798. The sequence continues at coordinate 226,832 of NZ_JBVIDR010000009.1, forward strand.
CGGGAGGGGAGTGGCTGGAAGCGATCTCCGGCGCGACGCGCGAGATCCTCGACCCCGCGGACGCCCGGCCGTTCGCCGTGGTCGCGGAGGGTGACGAGAAGGACGCGGAACGCGCGGTGGCCGCCGCCCGGCAGGCGTTCGACCACGGCCCCTGGCCCCGCACCCCGGCCGCCGAACGCGCCGCCCTGCTGCGCCGCGTCGCCGACCTCCTCGTACGCGACCGCGAGGAACTCGGCCTGCTGGAGAGCCGGGACGCGGGCAAGACCGTCGAGGAGGGCCGCGTCGACATCGACTGTGTCGCCGACGCCTTCCGCTACTTCGCCGACCTGGTCGCCGCCGAGGCGCCGGGCCGGGTCGTGGACGCGGGCTCACCCGACATCCACAGCGTGGTCGTGCACGAGCCGGTCGGCGTCTGCGCGCTGATCACCCCCTGGAACTACCCCCTGCTCCAAGCGAGTTGGAAGATCGCCCCGGCGCTCGCCGCCGGCAACACCTTCGTCGTCAAGCCCAGCGAGATCACCCCGATGACCACCGTCGCACTGATCGAGCTGCTGGCGGAGGCCGGCCTGCCCGACGGGGTCGCTAACCTCGTCACCGGGCCCGGCCACACCGTCGGCGCCCGGCTCGCCGAGCACCCCGGCGTCGATCTGGTCTCCTTCACCGGTGGCCTGGTCAGCGGCACCAAGGTCGCCCAGGCCGCCGCCCCCACCGTGAAGAAGGTGGCCCTCGAACTCGGCGGCAAGAACCCCAACGTGGTCTTCGCCGACGCCTGTGCCACCGAGGAGGGCTTCGACACCGCCGTCGACCAGGCCCTCAACGCCGCCTTCATCCACAGCGGCCAGGTCTGCTCGGCCGGCTCCCGGCTCATCGTCGAGGAGTCCGTCCGGGACCGCTTCGTCGCCGAACTCGCCCGCCGGGCCCAGCGGATCAGGCTCGGCCGGGGCACCGAGGCCGGCGTCGAGTGCGGCCCGCTCGTCTCCGAGCAGCAGCGCGCCAAGACCGAGGCGTACGTCGCCTCCGCCCTCGCCGAGGGTGCGGTGCTGCGCTGCGGCGGCAAGCGGCCCGAACCGAGCCGGACGCGGCCGGAGTCCGGCTACTTCTACGAGCCGACCGTCCTCGACGGCTGCCACCGCGAGATGAAGGTCGTGCGCGAGGAGATCTTCGGGCCCGTCCTCACCGTGGAGACGTTCACCACCGAGGACGAGGCGGTGTTCCTCGCCAACGACACCGAGTACGGCCTCGCCGGCGCCGTCTGGACCGCCGACCCGGGCCGGGCCCGGCGGGTCGCCGGGCGCCTGCGCCACGGCACCGTCTGGATCAACGACTTCCACCCCTATCTGCCGCAGGCGGAGTGGGGAGGCTTCGGCCGGAGCGGCACGGGCCGCGAGCTGGGGCCGGCCGGGCTCGCCGAGTACCGGGAGACCAAGCACGTCTACCAGAACCTCGCGCCCGAACCGGTGCGCTGGTTCGCCGGCTGAGCAACCCGGAGCCGGGCACCGGCCCTCGGGCCTCCCCGTGCCCGGTCACCGGCCACCCCCCGGAGCCCGGGACGCGGGCCCGCCGGCGGAACCCCCACAGACCCCGCCGGCGGACCCGCTGCCGCACCCCGTACGTCCTCCCACCCCACAGGAGTAACCACCCGATGCCCGATCACACCCACGACTTCGACTATGTCGTCATCGGAGGCGGAACTGCCGGTTCCGTCATCGCCTCCCGGCTGACGGAGAACCCGGACGTCACCGTCGCCGTCATCGAGGGCGGCCCCAGCGACGCCGGCCGCGACGACGTGCTCACCCTGCGCCGCTGGATGGGTCTGCTCGGCGGCGAGCTGGACTACGACTACCCGATCACCGAGCAGCCCCGCGGCAACTCCCACATCCGGCACAGCCGCGCCCGCGTCCTCGGCGGCTGCTCCTCGCACAACACCCTCATCTCCTTCAAGCCGCTCCCGTCCGACTGGGACGAGTGGGAGGCGGCCGGCGCCAAGGGCTGGGGCGCGGTGCCCATGGAGGCCTACTACGCCCGCCTGCTGAACAACATCGTCTCGGTGGACGAGAAGGACCGGAACGCCATCGCGCGCGACTTCGTCGACGCCGCCCAGGCCGCGCTCGGGGTGCCCCGCGTCGAGGGCTTCAACAAGAAGCCGTTCACCGAGGGCGTCGGCTTCTTCGACCTCGCCTACCACCCGGAGGACAACAAGCGCTCCTCCGCCTCCGTGGCGTACCTGCACCCGGTGATGGACGAGCGGCCCAACCTGCACCTCTTCCTGGAGACCTGGGCCCACAGGCTGGAGCTGAACGGCACCCGCGCCGAGGGCGTCCACGTGCGCACCCAGCACGGCGAGGAACTGCTGATACGGGCCCGCCGGGAGGTCGTGCTGTGCGCCGGCGCCGTCGACTCCCCGCGGCTGCTGCTGCACTCGGGCATCGGCCCGCGCCGGGACCTCGAGGCGCTCGGCATCCCCGTCGTCCACGACCTGCCGGGCGTCGGCGAGAACCTGCTCGACCACCCCGAGTCGGTCATCGTCTGGGAGACCCACGGACCCATCCCGGAGAACTCCGCGATGGACTCCGACGCGGGCCTGTTCGTCCGCCGCGACCCGGCGAGCGCGGGCCCGGACCTGATGTTCCACTTCTACCAGATCCCGTTCACCGACAACCCCGAGCGCCTGGGCTACGAACGCCCGCCGTACGGCGTCTCGATGACCCCCAACATCCCCAAGCCGCGGTCCCGCGGCCGGCTGTACCTCACCAGCGCCGACCCGTCCGTCAAGCCCGCGCTGGACTTCCGCTACTTCACCGACGCGGACGACTACGACGCCCAGACCCTGGTCGACGGCATCCGCGTCGCCCGCGAGATCGCGAAGACCGAGCCGCTGGCGAGCTGGCTGAAGCGCGAGGTGTGCCCGGGGCCGGAGATCCTCGGCGACGCCGAGCTGAGCGAGTACGCCCGCAAGGTCGCGCACACCGTCTACCACCCGGCCGGCACCTGCAGGATGGGCGCCGCCGACGACGAACTCGCCGTAGTGGACCCGGAGCTGCGCCTCCGCGGCCTCGACGGCATCCGCATCGCCGACGCGTCCGTCTTCCCGACCATGACCGCGGTCAACCCGATGATCGGGGTGCTCATGGTCGGGGAGAAGGCCGTCGACCTGATCGGAGGCGAGAGCCGATGACCCTCACCGTCCCCACCCGCAAGCCGCCCACCACCGACACGCCCGTCTTCTCCGTCGACGGCCTGTGGAAGGTCTTCGGCCCGAAGCCGGACCGCGTCCCGGCCGACCCGGAGCTCAGCGCGCTCGACCCCGCCGAACTCCGCTCCCGCACCGGCTGTACGGCCGCCGTCCGGGACGTCTCCTTCGACGTCCGCAAGGGCGAGGTCTTCGTCGTCATGGGCCTGTCCGGCTCCGGCAAGTCCACGCTGGTGCGCTGCCTCACCCGCCTCATCGAGCCCACCGCCGGCACGATCGCCATCGACGGCGAGGACGTCCGCGCGATGGACAAGGGGCGGCTGCGCGAGCTGCGCCGGCACCGGGCCGCGATGGTCTTCCAGCACTTCGGCCTGCTCCCGCACCGCACGGTCCTCGACAATGTCGCCTACGGCCTGGAGATCCAGGGCGTAGGCAAATCGGAACGCCGCGAGCGCGCCGCCGATTTCGTCGCCAAGGTCGGCCTCGAAGGCATGGAGAAGCGGCGCCCCGGGCAGCTCTCCGGCGGCCAGCGCCAGCGGGTGGGCCTCGCCCGCGCGCTCGCCGTCGACCCCGAGGTGCTGCTCTTCGACGAGCCGTTCAGCGCCCTCGACCCGCTCATCCGGCGCGACATGCAGGACGAGGTGGCCCGGCTGCACAGCGAGGAGGGCCGCACCATGGTGTTCATCACCCATGACCTCTCCGAGGCCCTCAAACTCGGCGACCGCATCGCCCTCATGCGCGACGGCCGCATCGTCCAGCTCGGCACCCCCGAGCAGATCGTCGCCACCCCGGCGGACGACTACGTCCGCGAGTTCGTCCGCGACGTACCGCGGGAGCAGGTGCTGACGGCCCGCACGGCCATGCGCCCGGCGACGTCGGCCGAAACGGGCGCCGGCCCCGCCGTACGCCCCGAGGCCACGGTGGCCGAGGCCATCGAGGCGGTGGCCCGCGCCGGCACCCCGGCCCGCGTGATGGACGAGGGCAAGTGCCTGGGAGTGGTCGACCACGAGCACCTGCTGGGCGTCGTGGCGGGAGTACCCACCGCGGCCGATGCAGCCGATGCAGCGGACGCAGCAGAGGTGGCCGACCTGGCTGCGGGCAGTCGTGCCGCTGGGGACACCCCGGCGCGGGCGAAGTCGAGCGCGGGGGAGGTCCCCCGCACGCGTGGGCAAGCAACCGCACCCGCCCTCCGTACCGGCCCGGAGGGTCCGCGCACCACCCCGGAGGGCGTCTGATGGCAACGATCACCGTCCCGACCTCCCGCGCCAGGGCCCTGCCCGGCATCCTCCGGCACCGCGCCACCGCCAAGCTGGCCCTCCTCGCCCTGGCCGCCGCGGTCCTCGTCCCCCTGCTCAGCACCCGCTGGGGCAACGGCACCTGGCCGCACACCCTCACCGTCGGCCTGGACAAACCCCTGGCCGGCGCCAGCAACTGGGTCATCGACAACCGCGACAGCCACCCCCTCTTCCTCTACTTCTTCGGCTACATCAGCAACGCCGTCGTCCTCTCCGTCCGCGCCGTCTACCTCACCCTCCTCGCCGCGGGCTGGGCCGGCGTCACCGCCTTCGGCGCGCTCCTCGCCTGGCGCTTCGCCGGTGTCCGCCTGGCCGCGGGCACCGCGGCCGCGTTCCTCGCCTGCGGCGCCCTCGGCATGTGGGTGCCGACCATGCAGACCCTCGCGCTCATGGTCGTGGCCGTCCTCGCTTCCGTGCTCGTCGGCGCCCTCCTCGGCCTCGCCGCAGGTCTGTCCGACCGACTGGACCGCGCCCTGCGCCCGGTGCTGGACACCATGCAGGTGCTCCCGGCGTTCGCCTACCTCCTCCCCGTCGTCCTGGTCTTCGGCATCGGCGTGCCCGCAGCCGTCCTCGCCACCGTCGTGTACGCCGCCCCGCCGATGGCCCGTCTCACCGCGCTCGGTCTGCGCGGCGCCGACCCCGAGGTCCTGGAGGCCGTGGCGTCGCTCGGCGCCACCCGCCGCCAGCGGCTGCTGACCGCCCGCATCCCGCTGGCCCGCAAGGAACTCCTGCTCGGTCTCAACCAGACGATCATGATGGCGCTGTCCATGGCCGTCATCGCCTCGGTCATCGGCGCCGGCGGCCTCGGCGACCGCGTCTACCAGGCGCTCGCCTCCGTCGACGTCGGCGCGGCCCTCGCCGCCGGCATCCCGATCGTGCTGCTGGCGGTCGTCCTGGACCGCGTCACCGCCGCGGCGGGCCAGGCCGGCGACGCGGCCGACCGCCCCGGGCCGGCCGGCCGTGCGTACCTCCTCGCCCTCGCCGCCACCGTGGCCGTGGCCCTGGCCGCCCGGCTGCTCGGCCGCCTGGACTGGCCGGACTCCTGGACCCTGGACATCGCCGAACCGGTCAACCGCGCCGTCGACTGGATGACCGCCCACCTCTACTCCGGCGTCCCGGTCGTCGGCGGCACCGCCGACTGGGCCGGGCACTTCACCACCTGGGTCCTCGACCCCGTCCGCGGCGGCCTGCAGTGGCTGCCCTGGTGGTCGGTGCTGCTCGTCGTCGCCGCCCTGGCCTGGCTGATCGGCACCTGGCGCACCGCGCTGACCGCCGTCCTCGCCATGGCCGCGATCGGGGTGCTCGGTGTGTGGTCGCCGGCGCTCGACACGCTCTCGCAGGTGCTCGCCGCCGTCGCCGTGACCCTCGTCCTGGGGTTCGCCACCGGCATCGCGGCCGCCCGCAGCGACCGCGTCGAGCGCGCGCTGCGGCCCGTCCTGGACGTCTTCCAGACCATGCCGCAGTTCGTGTACCTGATCCCGGTCGTCGCCCTCTTCGGCGTGGGCCGGGCGCCGGCCGTCGCCGCCGCCGTCGTCTACGCGCTGCCGGCCGTCGTCCGGATCACCGCGCAGGGCCTGCGCCAGGTCGACGCGGCCGCGCTGGAGTCGGCGCGCTCGCTCGGCGCGACCGGCCGCCAGCAGCTGTGGCAGGTGCAGCTCCCGCTCGCCCGGCGCGCGCTGCTGCTCGCCGTCAACCAGGGCGTGGTCCTGGTCCTCGCCGTCGTCATCATCGGCGGCCTGGTCGGCGGCGGGGCCCTCGGCTACGACGTGGCCTTCGGCCTCGCCCAGGGCGACCTGGCGACCGGCCTGGTCGCCGGTGCCGCCATCGTCTGCCTGGGCCTGATGCTGGACCGGGTCACCCAGCCCACCGAGCGGCGCGCGAGGAAGGGAGCCTGACATGCGCCTTCGTACGATCGCCGTGGCGAGCTCGCTGCTGCTGCTCACCGGCTGCGGCGCCGCCGACATGACCAAGCAGGCCAGCCCGTTCGCGGGCGCGCAGGGGGCGAAGACGGTCACCCTGTCCGTGCAGTCCTGGGTGGGGGCCCAGTCCAACGTGGCCGTGGCCCAGTACCTGCTCGAGCACAAGCTCGGCTACCGCGTCGACACCGTCCAGGTGGACGAGGTCCCCGCCTGGGACGCGCTCAGCCAGGGCCGGGTCGACGCGATCCTGGAGGACTGGGGCCACCCCGACCAGGAGAAGCGGTACGTCGAGGACAAGAAGACCATCCGGCGCGCCGGCGGCCTCGGGGTCACCGGGCACATCGGCTGGTACGTCCCCACCTACTTCGCCCAGCAGCACCCCGACATCACCGACTGGAAGAACCTGAACAAGTACGCCTCGCTCTTCCGCACCGCGGAGAGCGGCGGCAAGGGCCAGCTCATGGACGGCTCCCCGTCCTACGTCACCAACGACAAGGCCCTGGTGAAGAACCTGAAGCTGAACTACCAGGTCGTCTTCGCCGGTTCCGAGGCCGCGCAGATCACCCAGATCAAGCAGTTCGCCAAGGAGAAGAAGCCGTTCCTGACGTACTGGTACGCGCCGCAGTGGCTGTTCAAGAAGGTCCCCATGACGGAGGTGAAGCTGCCGCCGTACAAGGAGGGCTGTGACGCGGACGCCGCCAAGGTCGCCTGCGCCTACCCGCACACCCCGCTGCAGAAGTACCTCAACGCCGGCTTCGCGAAGTCCGGCGGCAGGGCGGCGGCCTTCCTGAAGAAGTTCAAGTGGACGACCGAGGACCAGAACGAGGTCTCCCTGATGATCGCCGACCAGAAGCTGAGCCCTCAGGAGGCGGCGAAGAAGTGGGTGGACAGCCACCCTGCCGTCTGGAAGAAGTGGCTGTCCTGACCCGGCTCAGCCCAGGTGGGCGACGATCTCCCGCAGCGCGGCCGTGGCGCGCCGCTGGAGTCCCGGCCCGAACGTGACGCGAGTGGCCCCGAGTTCGCCGAGCGCGGCGGGCGAGGGGCCCTCGCCGTCCAGCCGGGCCAATGCGTTCAGCGGCCCCTGGATGCCGGAGCGCAGCAGCGGCAGGACGTGAGCCGGGGCGAGGATCGGATACACGCAGTCGGCGCCCGCCGCCACGTACAGCGCGGCCCGCTCGATGGCGTCCTCGGGGTCTTTGCCGCCGTGCACGAAGGTGTCGATCCGGGCGTTGAGGAACAGCCCTCCGCCGGCGGCCGAGCGGACCTCGGCGAGGAACTCGGCCTGCGCGCGCGCATCCTGGAGGACACCCCCGCGGGAGTCCTCCAGGTTGCAGCCCACGGCCCCCGCCTCCAGCAGCCGCTCCACCAGCTCCTTCGCCGGCAGCCCGTACCCGGCCTCGACGTCCGCCGACACCGGCACGTCCACCGCCCGCGCGACGCGCGCCACCGCGGCGAACATCTCGTCGGCCGGCACCGCCCCGTCCGCGTACCCGAGGGAGGCGGCGATCCCGGCGCTCGGCGTGGCGAGGGCCGGATACCCGGCCTCCACGCACACCCGGGCGCCGGCCGCGTCCCAGGGGCCGGGCAGGACCAGCGGCTCGCCGTGGGCGCGCCGGTGGTGCAGCGCGCGGAAGATCTCCACCCTGCTCATGACGGGTACCCCCCGGGCGGGACGCGCCGGCTCACCATGACCCGGTTCCAGCTGTTGATCGCGGTGATCAGCCCGACGAGATGCGCGAGTTCACCCTCGTCGAAGTGCCGGGCGGCGGTGGCCCACACCTCGTCGGGTACGAAGCCCTCGGTCAGCACGGTCACCGCCTCGGTCAGCGCCAGCGCCGCGCGCTCCCGCGCGCTGTAGAGGTGCTCCGCCTCCTCCCAGGCGTTCAGCAGCTGGATGCGGTCCTCCGACTCGCCGTTCTTCCGGGCCACTCCAAGGTGCATGTCCAGACAGAAGGCGCAGTGGTTGATCTGCGAGGCGCGGATCATCACCAGCTCGGCGAGGACCGGATCGCCGAGCCCCTTCTTCGCGGCGGCGCTGAGCGCGGACATCGCCGTGCCGACCTCCCGGTCCAGCATCCGTGTACGGCTCACTTGTGCTGCCCCGGCCGGTAGTGGCCCGGAGTCATCCGGGCGGTCACGCCGAACCGGTTCCAGGCGTTGATCACCGTGATCGCGGCGATCAGCCCGGCCAGCTCGGGTTCCTCGAAGTGGGCGGCGGCCCTCTCGTACACCTCGTCGGGTACGAAGCCGTCGGTCAGCACGGTGATCGCCTCGGTCAGCTCGATCGCCGCCAGCTCCTTCTCCGTGTAGAAGTGCCGGGACTCCTCCCAGGCGCTGAGCTGCACGATCCGCTCCACGCTCTCGCCGGCCGCGAGGGCGTCCTTGGTGTGCATGTCCAGGCAGAACGCGCAGTGGTTGATCTGCGAGGCGCGGATCTTCACCAGCTCGTACAGCTTGGCGTCCAGGCCCTGCCGGGCCGCGGCGTCCAGCTGGATCATCGCCTTGTAGACCTCGGGGGCGTGCTTCGCCCACTGCAGGCGCGGGGCGTGTTCGGTGGCGTACTCGACGGTGTCCTCTGCGGTGGTCATGACTACGACCCTAGGAGCAGGGCAGCCCAGGAGTATGGTCCATTTCCATGGTGAAACAGTGGGCCACTTCGGGCATCGACCTGCATCTGGAACCCGTCCGCTCGGGCGGTCTGCGCCGGGGGCTGACCGACGCGCTGCGGGACGCCGTGCGCACCGGCCGGCTCGCTCCCGGCACCCGCCTGCCCTCCTCGCGCTCCTTGGCCGCCGACCTGGGCATCGCCCGCAACACCGTGGCCGAGGCGTACGGCGACCTGGTCGCCGAGGGTTGGCTCACCGCCCGCCAGGGCTCGGGCACGCGCGTCGCGAGGGGGCTGCCGGCCCCGCCGCTCGGACAGCCGGGCAGGGCCATGACCCGGCCGGCAGGCCCGGCGTCCCGCCGTCCCGAACCGCCCACCCCGGCCCCGGCGTCCCGCCACCCCGCACCCGGCCACCCCGCCCCCGGCCAGTCGGCACAGGCGTCCCCTCGCCGGGCACCCCGGCCGGCCTACAGCCTCGTCCCCGGCACCCCCGACCTCGCCGCCTTCCCCCGCGCCGAGTGGCTCAAGGCCGCCCGCCGGGCTCTGTCGGCCGCACCCAGCCACGCCCTCGACTACGGCGATCCACGGGGCCGCCCCGAGCTGCGCGCGGCCCTCGCCGCCTACCTCTCCCGCTCCCGGGGCGTACGCGCCGACCCGGAGGCCGTCGTCGTCTGCTCCGGCTTCTCGCACGGTCTGCGGATCCTCGCCGCGGTGCTGCGGGCACGCGGCGCACGGACGGTGGCGGTGGAGTCGTACGGCCTCGACAGCCACTGGAAGCTGCTGACCGACGCCGGCCTGACCACGCACCCCCTGCCGGCCGACGAACTCGGCACGGACACCCGCGCGCCGGGGCCCGCCGAGGCCGTCCTGCTCACCCCCGCCCACCAGTTCCCGACCGGCGTCGCGCTGCACCCCGACCGGCGGGCGGCCGTCGTGGACTGGGCCCGGCGCACCGGCGGGCTGATCCTGGAGGACGACTACGACGGGGAGTTCCGCTACGACCGCCAGCCGGTCGGCGCCCTCCAGGGACTCGACCCCGACCGCGTCGTCCACCTCGGCACCGCCAGCAAGTCCCTCGCCCCCGGACTCCGGCTGGCCTGGATGGTGGTGCCGCCGGCGCTGGCCGCCGAGGTCACCGCGGCCAAGGGACGCCACGACACCTGCGGGGTGCTGGAGCAGCTGACCCTCGCCGAGTTCCTCACCTCGGGCGCCTACGACCGGCACGTGCGCTCCTCGCGCCTGCGCTACCGGCGCCGCCGGGACGCCCTGGTGGCCGAACTGGCCCGGAGGGCACCGGCCGTCAGCGCCACCGGGATCGCGGCGGGCCTGCACGTGGTGCTGCGCCTCCCGCCGGGCACCGAGGACGAGGCGCTGCGGGCGGCGGCCTGGCACGGTGTCGCGGTGCACGGTCTGCGCGCCTACCGGCATCCGGAGTCGGCCGCCGAGCAGCGGGACGCGCTGGTCGTGGGGTACGGCACACCGCCGGACCACGCGTGGTCCGGGGCCCTGGACGCGTTGTGCGCCGCGCTGTCCGGACGACCGGACCGCGTGAACCGGACAGCCGGACCGCGTGAACCGGACAGCCGGACCTTCTGACAAGGAGAGGCCGAGGCCGAGGCGGGCGGGCCGTCAGCCCTCCTCCACCGGTGCCTCCCCGAACCGCGCCAGCGCCAGGGCCCCCGCCACCGCCACCGCGAACCCCAGCACCGCCGGCCAGGTCATCCCCTCCCGTGTGCGGTCGCCCAGCCACACCACGCCGACGGCCGCCGGGCCGATCGTCTCGCCGATCACCATGCCGGCCGTGGCCGTGGTCACCGAGCCGCGCTGCAGCGCCGAGGTCAGGAGCAGGAACGCCGCGCCGCCGCCGATGAGCAGGGCGTAGCTCGCCGGGTTGGTCAGCAGGGCGCCCGGGCGCAGGGAGTCGATGAGCCGGACCGTCACCTCCACCACGCCGAAGCCGAACGGGGCGCCCAGCCCCAGCACCAGGGCCCGTGCCCGCCCCGACAGGCGACCGCCGAACCCGCCGAGCAGCAGCACGCCCACGGCCGCCGCGACCATGGCGTACTTCAGCCAGGGCGGCCCGCTCGCCTCCCCCTCGGTGCCCGAGGCCAGCCCCAGCATCGCCAGCCCGGCGCAGACCACGCCCACCGCGCCCCACTCCGGCCCGCTCAGCCGTACCCGCAGCAGCCGCGCCGCCACCACCGCCGTCACCGCCAGGCTCGCCGCCAGCGCCGCGCCGACCGCGTAGATCGGCACCGAGCGCAGCGCGGCGATCTGCAGCAGGAAGCCGAGCCCGTCCAGTGCGAGCCCGGCGAGGTACCGCCACTGCCGCAGCGCCCGCAGCAGCAGCGCGGCATCGCCGCCACCCCCGTCCGTGCCCGCCTCCCGCGCGGCCATCGCCTGCAACACCGTCGCCGTACCGAAGCAGACCGCCGCGCCGAGGGCGCACACCATTCCGAACAACACGGGGCGACTGTAGGCGAACGCCGGTTCCGCGGGACCGGCGCGTCTGCCCTCACACCGATCTCCGGGCCGGTCACCACAGGGCGGGCACGCGCACAGCCCGATCCCCGAGGAGTACGCCCGCTTCGTGCCCCACGCGTTCCGGTGGGCCCGTGCCGGCTCGCTCGCATGGTGGACGCGAGATCACCCCGCTCCCGCGTCCCCGGTAGGCTGGCCGACGGGCCGTGACTGGCGCGCTGGGATGGGATGGACCATCGGGGAGCGGTCCTGGCGAGACCGTGTGCCGTGCGCCTGGGCCGAACCGTGAACGCTGAACGCCTGTCGTCCGGAGGTCCCCATGCACGAGAAGTCCCTTTCCACCGAGTCCACCGCCTTCCGCGCCGCCCTCGACGTCATCCGCGCGGTCGAGCCCCGGGTCGCCGACGCCATCGGACAGGAGGTGACCGACCAGCGCGCGATGCTCAAGCTGATCGCCTCCGAGAACTACGCCTCCCCGGCCACCCTGCTGGCGATGGGCAACTGGTTCAGCGACAAGTACGCCGAGGGCACCGTCGGCCGCCGCTTCTACGCCGGCTGCCGCAACGTCGACACCGTCGAGTCGCTCGCGGCCGAGCACGCCAAGGAGCTCTTCGGCGCCCGGCACGCCTATGTCCAGCCGCACTCCGGCATCGACGCGAACCTCGTCGCCTTCTGGGCCGTCCTCGCCGACCGCGTCGAGGCGCCCTTCCTGGAGAAGACCGGCGTCCGGCAGATCAACGACCTCTCCGACGGGGACTGGGCCGAGCTGCGCCAGGCCTTCGGCAACCAGCGCATGCTCGGCATGTCCCTGGACGCGGGCGGCCACCTCACCCACGGCTTCCGCCCGAACATCTCCGGCAAGATGTTCGACCAGCGCTCCTACGGCACCGACCCGGCGACCGGCCTGATCGACTACGAGGCGCTGCGCGCCCAGGCCCGCGAGTTCAAGCCCCTGATCATCGTCGCCGGCTACTCCGCCTACCCCCGCCTGGTGAACTTCCGGATCATGCGCGAGATCGCCGACGAGGTCGGCGCCACCCTCATGGTCGACATGGCGCACTTCGCGGGCCTGGTCGCCGGCAAGGTGCTGACCGGCGACTTCGACCCGGTGCCGCACGCACAGATCGTCACGACCACCACCCACAAGTCCCTGCGCGGCCCGCGCGGCGGCATGGTGCTGTGCGACGACTCCCTCAAGGACCAGGTCGACCGCGGCTGCCCGATGGTGCTCGGCGGGCCCCTCCCGCACGTCATGGCGGCCAAGGCCGTCGCCCTCGCCGAGGCCCGGCAGCCCGCCTTCCAGGACTACGCCCGGCGCATCGTCGACAACTCGCGCGCCCTCGCCGAGGGCCTGATGCGGCGCGGCGCCACCCTGGTCACCGGCGGCACCGACAACCACCTCAACCTGATCGACGTGGCGTCCTCCTACGGCCTCACCGGCCGCCAGGCCGAGGCGGCCCTGCTGGAGTCGGGCATCGTCACCAACCGCAATGCCATCCCGGCCGACCCGAACGGCGCCTGGTACACCTCCGGCATCCGCGTCGGCACCCCCGCCCTGACCACCCGGGGCCTCGGCACCGCCGAGATGGACGAGGTCGCCGGCCTCATCCACCGCGTCCTGACGGCCACCGAGCCCGGCACCACGAGCAAGGGCGCGCCCTCCAAGGCCCAGCATGTGCTCGACGCGAAGATCGCCGACGAGATCTCCCACCGGGCGACCGACCTGGTGGCCGGCTTCCCGCTCTACCCGCAGGTCGACCTGGGCTGACCCCGCCCCGGCGGACACGCCTCACAGCTCGATCAGTTCCTGACGCGGCTCCTCGCGCGGCGGCCCGGTACGACGCCGGTCCGCCGCGCCCCGCACCCGCAGGGTCCCGCCGACCCCCGCGGCGAGCCCGCCGGCCGCCCACCACCCGCCGGACCGATCGGATCCGGGCGGCGCGGCCCCCAGCAGCCCCCCGGTCGGCGCGGTCGTAGAGCTCCCGCGACGCCCGGTGCCGGCGGACGTCGTCGTCCTCCACGGCCGGCGCCGGGTCCGTGCGCACCCAGGGCGTGCCGTCCTCGGCCAGGAAGAGCTGGTCCTGTCGCTCGACGGCCACGTCGCCGCCCGGCGCCCTGCTGGTCTGCGGCCGGCCGCCGACCCCGGGCACCGGCTCGGTCCCGTCGAAGACGGTCCCCAGCAGATCCCGGAGCCGGTCGAAGGCGGGGTCGCCGGAGCGCCCCGCCCCGCGGGGCACCGCCGCCCCCCGGAACGACCATCGCCACGTCGGAGGGGGACCGGCCCGCCGCCCACGCCCCGGGCGCCCCGCCCCCGGCGAGCACCGCGGCCCCCGCCACACCCACCGGCCACGCGAGCCGTGCCCGCCCCCGCACTGTGACACGGCACGGAAGAGACCGCGTCCCACCTGTTTCCCACCAGTTCCGGATCGGCCCCCGACACCTGAGAGAATGGTGAACATGGCCAACGACCGACCTCGCGTGCTCTCCGGAATCCAGCCCACGGCAGGCTCGTTCCACCTCGGCAACTACCTCGGCGCCGTCCGCCAGTGGGTGGCCCTGCAGGAGTCCCACGACGCGTTCTACATGGTCGTCGACCTGCACGCGATCACGATCCCGCAGGACCCGAAGGAACTGCGCGCCAACACCCGGCTGGCCGCCGCCCAGCTCCTCGCGGCCGGACTGGACCCGGACCGCTGCACCCTCTTCGTGCAGAGCCACGTCCCCGAGCACGCCCAGCTCGCCTGGATCATGAACTGCCTCACCGGCTTCGGCGAGGCCGGCCGCATGACCCAGTTCAAGGACAAGTCCGCCAAGCAGGGCGCCGACCGGGCCTCCGTCGGCCTGTTCACGTACCCGATCCTCCAGGTCGCCGACATCCTGCTCTACCAGGCCCACGAGGTGCCGGTGGGTGAGGACCAGCGCCAGCACATCGAGCTGACCCGCGACCTCGCCGAGCGGTTCAACGGCCGCTTCGGCCAGACCTTCACGATCCCGAAGCCGTACATCCTCAAGGAGACGGCGAAGATCTACGACCTGCAGGACCCGTCGGTCAAGATGAGCAAGTCGGCGTCCACGCCGAAGGGTCTGATCAATCTGCTCGACGAGCCGAAGGCCACCGCGAAGAAGGTCAAGAGCGCCGTCACCGACACCGACACCGTGATCCGCTACGACGCGGAGAACAAGCCGGGCGTGTCCAACCTGCTCACCATCTACTCCACGCTCACCGGCAAGCCGATCGCCGAGCTCGAGCAGGAGTACGAGGGCAAGATGTACGGCGCGCTCAAGACGGATCTCGCCGAGGTCATGGTCGAGTTCGTGACCCCGTTCCAGGAGCGCACCCACCAGTACCTGGACGACCCGGAGACGCTCGACTCGGTCCTGGCCAAGGGCGCGGAGAAGGCGCGTGCGGTCGCTGCGGAGACGCTCGCGCAGGCGTACGACCGCGTGGGTTTCCTGCCGGCCAAGCACTGAGCGTACGACCGCACACACGTCCGCCGGGCAGAGCGCTGCACATCACTTCCGGCGCGCCTGCCCACAGGACACCCGTGGTCGTACAGTCGAAGTCGACAGTCGACGCCAGAACACCACAGACGAAACACCGGCACGACGACAGGAGACGACGTGGGGACCGTAACGATCGGCGTGTCGATCGCGGTCCCGGAGCCCCACGGCAGCCTGCTCCAGGAGCGGCGCGCGGGCTTCGGCGACGCCGCGGCTCACGGCATCCCCACGCACGTCACGCTGCTGCCGCCGACCGAGGTGGAGCAGGGCGACCTGCCGGCCGTGGAGGCGCACCTCACCGAGGTCGCCGCGGCCGGCCGGCCGTTCCCGATGCGGCTGTGCGGGACCGGCACCTTCCGCCCGCTGTCGCCGGTCGTCTACGTCCGTGTCGTGCAGGGTGCCGACGCGTGCACGTGGCTGCAGCAGCGGGTCCGCGACGCCTCCGGGCCGCTGGCGCGCGAGCTGCAGTTCCCGTACCACCCGCATGTCACGGTCGCGCACGGCATCGACGAGGCGGCGATGGACCGCGCGTTCGAGGAGCTGGCCGGCTTCGAAGCCCAGTGGCCGTGCACCGGCTTCGCGCTCTACGAGCAGGGCGCCGACGGGGTGTGGCGCAAGCTGCGCGAGTACCCCTTCGGCGGATCCGTGGTGCCGCCGCAGGGTACCCACGTGGAGCGCGGCACCATCGCCAGCCGGTAGGCGCTCACAGCGGCAGCCGGCGGAACAGGGCGCGCGGGGTGTGCCGCAGGGCCGCCATCACCAGACGCAGGGCGCCCGGCACCCACACCGTCTCCGAGCCCCGGCGCAGGCCGAGTTCGACGGCCGTGGCGACCGCCTCGGGCGTGGTGGCGAGCGGGCCGGGCGGCAGGCCGGCCGTCCGGCGCGTCCGCACGAATCCGGGGCGTACGACCATCACGTGCACGCCGGTGCCGTACAGCGCGTCGCCGAGGCCCTGGGCGAAGGCGTCGAGCCCCGCCTTGCTGGAGCCGTAGATGAAGTCGGCGCGGCGGGCCCGTTCCCCCGCGACGGAGGAGAGCACCACCAGCGAGCCGTGCCCCTGGGACTGCAGACAGCGCGCGGCCACCAGCCCCGCCGACACCGCTCCCGTGTAGTTGGTCTGGGCGACCCGGACCGCGCGCGCCGGGTCGCGCTCGTCGTGGGCCTGGTCACCGAGGATGCCGAAGGCGAGCAGCACCATGTCGACGGCGCCCTCGGCGAACACCTTCTCCAGCACCGTCTCGTGGGAGTCCACGTCCAGTGCGTCGAAGGCGACGGTGCGCACCTCCGCGCCGAGGGCGCGCAGTTGCCCGGCGGCCCGTTCCAGGGCGGGGGAGGGGCGGCCGGCCAGCCAGACGGTGCGGGCGCGGCGGGCGATCAGCCGGCGGGCGGTGGCCAGCGCGATCTCGGACGTGCCGCCGAGGACGAGCAGGGACCGGGGGAGTGCGGTGGCATCCTTCATGACAGCCGACCGTATCGCCCTAATATGTCCGTCTTGGCGGAGAAACGCGGTGTTGACGCTCTCCGGGAGCGGGCAGAGACCGATCATGGACTGGCTGAAGAGACTGCCCGGGATCGGACCGATCGTCACCCGGCTGATGCTGACGCACGCGTGGCGGTCGTACGAGCGGCTGGACCGGGTGAAGTGGACCAGGCTGGCCGCCGCGATGACCTTCGTCAGCTTCGTGGCGCTCTTCCCGCTGCTGACCGTCGGCGCCGCCACCGCCGCCGCCACCCTCAGCCCCGCCCGGCAGAAGACCGTCGAGCAGAAGATCGCCGCGCAGTTCCCGGGCCTGTCCGACCAGTTGGACATCAGCTCCCTGGTGCAGAACGCCGGCACCGTCGGGGTCATCGCCGGCGCCGTGCTGCTGTTCACCGGCATCGGCTGGGTCGGCCAGGTGCGGGACTGTCTGCGCGCGGTCTGGGAGCTGCCCGACCGGGAGGAGAACCCGCTCCTCACCAAGGCCAAGGACGCCGGCATCCTGCTCGGCCTCGGCGGCGCCCTGCTGGTGACGCTCGCCGCCTCCACCCTCGCCTCGGCCGCCGTGGGCCGGCTGTCCCGGCTGCTGGGTCTGGCCGAGCACGGCTGGGGCAGCGCGCTGCTGCAGGTCGCCGCGTTCGCCGTCGCCGTGCTCGCCGACTTCCTGGTCCTGCTCTACGTGCTCACGCTGCTGCCCGGCGTCGAACCGCCGCGCCACCGCCTGCTGGTGGCCGCGCTGACCGGCGCGGTCGGCTTCGAACTGCTGAAGCTGCTGCTCAGCGGCTACATCCAGGGAGTCGCCGCGAAAAGCATGTACGGCGCGTTCGGCGTCCCCGTGGCGCTGCTGCTGTGGATCAACTTCACCACGAAACTCGTGCTGTTCTGCGCCTCCTGGACGGCGACGGGAAGCAAGCTGACGGAGCTGGGCGAGGCCGGTGTCAGGGACGCGTCCGACGGCGCATCAGATCCGGCAGCGGCCAACGGCGGTTGACCAGGAAGGCCGCGCCCGCGAGCAGCACCAGCAGCCCCCCGGAGACGGCCAGCGCGGTCCCCATGCCGCCGGACCCGCGTCCGGCGGTCGCGCTCGCCACCGGCTTCGACCCCGACCCGCCGGTCCCCTGCGCCGCCTGGACCTGGGACGACGAGGGCGTGGGGCTGGGCTGCGCACTGGGGGCCGCCGCGTTCTTCGGCGGGACCAGCTCACCGACCGGCGTGACCTTGCCGGCCGCCTGGAACCCCCAGTCGAACAGCTTCGCGGTCTCCTTGTAGACCTCGTTGTGCGCGTGGTTCTCCGGGTTCATCACCGTGACCAGCAGCACCTTGCCACCCCGTTCGGCGACCCCGGTGAAGGTGGCGCCCGCGTTCGTGGTGTTGCCGTTCTTCACCCCGGCGATGCCCTGGTAGACGGGCACGTCGGTGTCGCCACTGAGCAGCCGGTTGGTGTTGCGGATCTCGCGGGAGCCGAACGTGGCGGTCACCGTCGAGCAGTAGTCGCGGAAGTCCTTCTTCTGCAGCCCCGAGCGGGCGAACAGCGTCAGGTCGTACGCCGACGACACCTGTTTCGGCGCGTCGTAGCCGTCGGGGCTGACCACCTGCGTGTCCAGGGCCTGCAGCTCCTCGGCGTGGGCCTGCATGTCCTTGACGGTCTGGTCGACACCGCCGTTCATCGAGGACAGCACGTGCACGGCGTCGTTGCCGGAGCGCAGGAAGACGCCGAGCCACAGGTCGTGGACGGAGTAGGTGTGGCCCGCCTTGACCCCGACCACGCTGGAGCCGGCGCCCATGCCCGCGAGGTCGGTCGGCACCACCTTGTGCTCGGTCGCCTTCGGGAACCTCGGCAGCAGGGTGTCCGCGAACAGCATCTTCAGGGTGCTCGCCGGGGGCAGCGGCCAGTGGGCGTTGTGCGCGGCGAGGATGTCGCCGCTCTCGGCGTCCGAGACGATCCAGGAGCGGGCGGTCAGGCCCTCGGGCAGCACGGGGACACCGGCCGCCAGGTTCACCTGCGTCCCGGGCTGCCCGAGCCGGGCACCGCCGATCTGCGACATCCGCACCGGGGGCGTGGCGGTCGGAGTCGGGCTCGGGCTCGTCGACGCGGTGGGGGCGGCGAGGGCCGCGGGGGCGAGGGCGGACAGGGTCAGCAGGGTGGCGGAGGTGACCAGCAGGGATCGCCGGACGGTCTTCTGGGGCGCGGGCACGGTCGGAAACGTACCTGCCACGCGGCGCGAAGTCCCGCGACCCCCACCCCGGACGCGGAAGCCGGTACCGACGGGCGATACTGACCGTATGAAGCTCAGCCGCCCGGTCTCCTGGTTCCTGCTCGCCTTCGGGGTGTGGAGCTGGTTCATCTGGGTCACTTTCGTCAAGAACCTGATCAAGGACGGCAGCGGACTGGCCTTCGACAACGGCCACCCGACCGCGTACTTCTGGGTGCACCTGGCGCTGGCGGTCGTTTCCTTCGTATTGGGGACGGTCATCGGGGTCATCGGGTTGCGCGGACTGCGCGCACTGCGCCGGACGTCATAGCGGGGGCCCGGGCGCGTGGGCGTCGTCCTCCTTCTCGTCGCACTGGCCGTACTCGCCGTGCTCGCGCTCGGGCACTGGTACCTGTGGCGCCGCCTGGTCCGTGACACCACCCGGAACCCCGGCCCGGCCCGCCGCGCCGGCACCGCCCTCTTCGTCGCCGCCCCCGTCCTGATGATCGCGGCCCTGGCGGCCGAACGCGCGGGCGCCCCCTTCTGGCTGCAGCGCACCCTGGCCTGGCCGGGCTACCTCTGGATGGCCCTGGTCCTGTACCTCTTCCTGGCAGTGGCGGCCGGCGAAGTCGTACGCCCCCTGCTGCACCGCGCCCTCGAGCGCCGCGCCAGGTCACGGCCGGCCGACGCGCCCGCCGGACCGCCCCCGGCCGGCCGGACCGCCCCGACGAGCGAACCCGCCGAAGCCGCCGGGCCGGCCACCGCCGCGGACTCCGCCGCCACCGGTGAGCCCGCCGGGCCGGCGCCCGCCGCTCCCGCGGCAGCGGCACCGCAGGGCCGGCCCGGGTCCGCCGCACCGGTCCCGGCCGCCCCCACGCCTCCGGCCGGAATCCCCGCCCACGGCACCGGCTCCGCCGCGGCACCGGCCGCCGGCCAGGCGTCCCCGACCGGGAACCCGCCCGCCCCACGCCCGGCCCCCACCCGCCGTCTCTTCGTCTCCCGGGTCGTCGGGGGTGCTGCTGCCGCCGCCGCTGTGGCCACCGTCGGGCAGGGGACCTACGGGGTGCTGCGCGGCCCCGAAGTGAAGCGGGTCACCGTGGCGCTGTCGAAGCTGCCGCGCGCCGCGCACGGATTTCGGATCGCCGTCGTCAGCGACATCCACCTGGGGCCGGTCCTCGGAAGGGGCTTCGCGCAGCGGGTCGTCGACACCGTCAATGCCACGCAGCCGGACCTGATCGCGGTCGTGGGCGATCTGGTGGACGGAAGCGTCAAGGACCTCGGGCCGGCCGCGGAGCCGCTCGCACAGCTCAGGGCGCGGCACGGGGCGTACTTCGTCACCGGCAACCACGAGTACTTCTCCGGCGCCGAGCAGTGGGTCGAGGAGGTCCGCACCCTCGGCCTGCACCCGCTGGAGAACGCCCGCACCGAACTGCCGTACTTCGACCTCGCCGGGGTCAACGACCTGCAGGGCGAGAGCGAGGGCCAGGGACCGGACTTCGGGCGGGCGCTCGGCGACCGGGATCCGAGGCGCGCCTGTGTGCTCCTCGCCCACCAGCCCGTGCAGATCCACGAGGCGGTGCGCCACGGAGTCGACCTGCAGCTCTCCGGCCACACCCACGGCGGCCAGCTCTGGCCCGGGAACCTCGTCGCGGCCGCCGCCAACCCCACCGTGGCCGGTCTCGACCGCTACGGCGACACCCAGCTCTACGTCACCCGGGGCGCCGGCGCCTGGGGCCCGCCCACGCGCGTAGGCGCGCCGTCGGACGTGACGGTGATCCAGTTGGCCGCCACGCGCGCCTGAGGCGGCCCCGCTCTTCCCCTGTGAAGCGGTTGTGAAACTCTCCGGAACAACGCCTCGGTAAGTTCTTTCCCATTCGGTCGGATTCCTCTTCCCCCGGGTGAAACCAGTGTGATTAGGTGAGCCGCTGCCACTAGGGGAGTGGCCGCTTTTTTGTGCTGGGCCAGGGGTAGGGCCTTGGCGGGCCTGGGGAGGGCACCACCATGCGATCTGTTCGCATGCGCATTCTTGTGACGCTGCTCGTACTCGCCGTCGTCGGAATCGGCGGCTGGCAGTTGCTGCCGTCGAAGGACGACAAGAACCGGACCATCACGGTCGGTACGACGGACGCCGTCACCTCACTGGACCCGGCCGGCGCCTATGACGCCGGTTCCTGGGCCCTGTTCAGCAACGTGTTCCAGACACTGCTCACCTTCGAGCCGTCCGGTGTCGAACCGGTCCCGGACGCGGCGAAGAGCTGCTCCTTCGAGGGCGCCGGCCTGCGCACGTACCAGTGCACGCTCCGCGACGACATCACGTTCCCGAGCGGCCGCAGGATGACCGCACAGGACGTGAAGTTCTCCTTCGACCGGGTCAAGAAGATCAACTCTCCGGTCGGTCCGGCGTCCCTGCTCTCCACCCTCGGCTCGGTGACCGCCGACAACGCCACGACGGTGACCTTCCATCTGTCGTCCCCGGACGCCACCTTCCCGCAGAAGGTCGCCACCGGCGCCGGGTCGATCGTCGACAAGGACAAGTACCCGGCCACCGCCCTGCGCACCGGCACCGGCGCCGACGGCACCGGCCCGTACACGCTGAGCACGTACACCAAGGACCAGAAGGCCGTCCTCGCGCCCAACACGGCGTACAAGGGCTACCTCAAGGAGACCGGCCGCCCCGTCGAGCTGCGCTACTACGCCGACTCGCAGAAGCTCGACGACGCCTGGAAGGCCAAGCAGGTCGACGTGGCCACCCGCACGCTGCCGCCGGACGTGCTCGCGCAGCTCAACCCGAGCGACCCCAACGAGCGGGTCACCGAGTCCGACAGCTCCGAGACCCGCAACCTCTACCTCAACACCCGCGCCGGCTCCCCGCTGCACGACGTGCGCGTGCGCCGCGCGATGGCCTGGCTGATCAACCGCGAGAAGCTGGCCGCCACGGTGTACGACGGCACGGTCGACCCGCTGTACTCGCTGATCCCGGCCGGCATCACCGGCCACACCACGTCCTTCTTCGACAGCTACCCGACGCAGAGCACCAGCAAGGCCCGGGAGCTGCTCACCCAGGCCGGGGTGACCCTGCCCGTGCGCTTCACCTTCGGCTACGGCAGGAACCGGGGCGCCGGTGAGCAGGAGGCCGCGGCGCTGAAGCAGCAGCTGGAGGCGGGCGGCCTGTTCAAGGTGGACGTCCGGGGCTACGAGTGGACCGACTTCCAGAAGCGCTGGGCCGCCGGGAAGATGGACGCCTGGGCGGTCGGCTGGGTGGCCGACTACCCGGACCCGGACACCTTCGGCTCCCCGCTCGTCGGCACCGGCTCCACCATGAGCACCGGCTACAGCAACAAGGCCGTCGACCACCTCATCCAGGACAGCCGGCACTATGCCGACCGCTCCCGCGCCGCCAACGACTTCCGTGCGATCCAGGGGGACGTGGCCGCCGACGTGCCGCTGCTCCCGCTGTGGCAGCGCAAGGAGTACGTGGTCAGCACCGAGGACGTCGGCGGCGGCCAGTACCTGACGGACGGCACGGGCGTGTTCCGCCTGTGGCGTCTGGAGTGGATCTGACCGGCGCGACGCGACCGGCGCGGCCGGGCGATCAGTCCCCGGCCGCCCGCTTGCCCGGGTCGGGCAGGGCCTTCGTCATGCCGGGCAGGAAGTCCGTGAACAGCTCGTGGACCTCCAGCACCAGGGGCCGGAGCACCCGGAACCGGGCCAGCGCCACACCGCGTGCGGTCAGCCGGGCGCCGCGCCGCGCGAGCCGGTAGCTGCGCTCGCGTCCCTCGGTCCGGTCGAAGATCCAGTACAGCACCAGCCCCATCTGGGACAGCCACATCAACTCCGGCAGCACCTCCCGCAGTTCGGGCGCCACCTTGGACTTCGAGCCGGCCAGCACCTCCCGGTGCACGCTGATGGCCTGCTCCCGGGCGTGCTCGCTCTCCGGCGAGAAGGGGCTGAGCGGGCTGTCCGGGTCGGCGGCGTTCTTGAAGAACTGCACCGCGAACTCGTGGTACGGCCGCGCGATGTCCAGCCACGCCGTGAGCACCCCGGCGATCCGTGCCTCCAGGTCCGTCTCCCGCTCCAGGACCTCCCGGACCGCCACCTGGTGCTCGGCGGCGATCCGGTCGTAGAAGCCCTGGATCAGGTGCTCCTTGCCCTCGAAGTAGTAGTAGGCGTTGCCGACGGAGACCCCGGCCTCCTTGGCGATGGCCCGCATGGTGGTCTTGTCGTAGCCGCGCTCCTGGAACAGCCGCATCGCGGTCTCCAGGATCAGCGCGCGGGTCTGCTCCGACTTGGTCTGGGGGCCGGCCGCTTCGGGGCCGTCGTTCTTCACGGGCACGGTAGAAAAGCCTAACGAGTGCCACAGGTCCCGTCGGCGCAGGAGGGCGGTTCGTAACGCCAGCCCTGGGCCGGGTGATAGACCCACCCGTCGCCCCGCCGATAGGCCTGCCCGCCCCACTGCGTCCCGCGCCACTGCGTCCCGCGCCACTTCGCCGCCGCCAATACCGCGCCCCGGGCCAGCCGGGCCCCGGCCGGGGTGCTCAACCGATGGGCGAGCGGACGGTGTTCGCGCAGGGCCCACAGGACGACGATCCAGGCACGCGAGCCCTGGTAGACCTGCCCGGCGTCACCGACCACGGTGACCTCGTCCAGCGTGGCCCCGTGATCGAGTCCGGGGAACCGGGCCCGGGCCTCGGGCGACCCCGCGGGCACCAGCTCCAGCGGCACCAGCTGTCGCTGCCGTACGAGCCAGTCGCGCAGGTGGGTGCAGAGGGAGCACTCTGCGTCGTAGAGGACGGTGAGCCGGCGGACCGGAGCGCTCACGGCGCCCCGGTCCTCGGTGGCTGTCACGGCGCTCACGCCCCGACCGTCGGCGGCATCCAGCCCTGCGGGGCCACCGGGGGCTGCTGCTCCTGCTCCATGATCCCGCGCCGCCGGATCTTGTTGAGCACGTACACGTTGCCCAGGTGCATCACGCCCAGCACCAGCAGGACCACACCGAGCTTGGTCGACAGTGCCTCGAAGATCCCGCGGGTGTCGGTGATCGTGTCGTCACCGCTCAGGTAGAGGGCCACGAATCCGAGGTTGACGAGGTAGAAGCCGACCACCAGCAGGTGGTTGACGGCGTCGGCGAGCTTCTCGTTGCCGTGCAGCACGTCGGCGAGGAAGATCCGGCCGTTGCGGCTGAGCGTGCGGGCCACCCAGATGGTCAGCGCGATGCTGACCACCAGGTAGATGACGTAGGCGATGACGGTACGGTCCATGCCCCACCCCTCCTTGAACGCGTTCAAAAACGCTGACAGGGATGACTGTAGCGCTGCTTTTGAACATGTTCAACTCAAGGGTCCGGGGTCAGCTTCTGCGGCCCAGCTCCGGCCGCTTGCCGTAGTCCGTGAAGCCGAGCACGTTCCCCCAGGGGTCGGCGATCTCCACGGTCCAGCCGGTCGCCCCGGGGGACACCTCGTCGAGCGGTGGGATCCCGGCGGCGGCCAGCTCGCGCGCCGCCACCCGCGCGTCCGGCACCTCCAGCCAGACCCGCGGCGAGGGCCAGGGGGGACTCCGGTGCCCCAGCTGCTCCTCCACCCGCAGCAGGATCCCGGGTGTCTCGCCCCCGACCTTCAGCAGCGCGATACCGAGCTCGTCCAGCCGGAACCCGACCGTGAACCCGGCGCGCTCGTAGAAGCCGACGGCCTCCGCGAGGTCGCCGACGGGGAGCAGTACGTTGTCGAATCCGAGCAGCTCGTACGACTCTTCGTCTGACATGTCGTCAGATTAGAGCGGGGTCGCGCCGGGGCGGCTCAAGCGCGCCGCAACACGCCCCCGACAACGCCCGAGGGCCCCGTTCCCAGGGGGAACGGGGCCCTCGAAGAGGTGCCGCGGGACGGACCTCAGTAGCGGCGCGTGATCAGCGCACGCTTCACTTCCTGGATCGCCTTGGTGACCTCGATACCGCGCGGGCAGGCGTCCGTGCAGTTGAAGGTCGTGCGGCAGCGCCACACGCCGTCGCGGTCGTTGAGGATCTCCAGGCGCTGCTCGCCCGCCTCGTCACGGCTGTCGAAGATGAAGCGGTGGGCGTTCACGATCGCGGCCGGACCGAAGTACTGGCCGTCGTTCCAGAACACCGGGCAGGACGACGTGCACGCGGCGCACAGGATGCACTTGGTGGTGTCGTCGAAGCGCTCGCGGTCCTCGGCGGACTGCAGCCGCTCCCGCGTCGGCTCGTTGGTGTCCTTGGTGACCAGGAACGGCATGACGTCCCGGTACGCCTGGAAGAACGGCTCCATGTCCACGACCAGGTCCTTCAGGACCGTCAGGCCCTTGATGGGCTCGACCGTGATCGGCTTCTCGGGGTTGATGTCCTTGATCAGCGTCTTGCAGGCAAGGCGGTTCTTGCCGTTGATCCGCATCGCGTCCGAGCCGCAGATGCCGTGGGCGCACGAGCGGCGGAAGGTGAGGGTGCCGTCGATGTCCCACTTGATCTTGTGGAGGCCGTCGAGGACACGCTCCTTCGGGTCGATCTCCAGCTGGAAGTCTTCCCAGGTCGCCTCGGCCGAGACCTCCGGGTTGAACCGGCGGACCCGGAAGGTGACGGTGATGTAGGGGGAGTCGGCGAAGCCGGGCTCGGGCTGGCCGGCCGCCTCTTCCTTGTCCAGAACGGGGGTAGCCATCAGTACTTACGCTCCATCGGCTGGTAGCGGGTCTGGACGACCGGCTTGTAGTCGAGACGGACGGTTTCCGAGCCGTCGGCGCCCACCTCGCGGTACGCCATGGTGTGGCGCATGAAGTTGACGTCGTCGCGGTTCGGGTAGTCCTCGCGGTAGTGACCGCCGCGGGACTCCTTGCGGGCCAGGGCCGAGACGGCCATGACCTCGGCCAGGTCGAGCAGGTTGCCCAGCTCGATCGCCTCGAGGAGGTCCGTGTTGAACCGCTTGCCCTTGTCCTGGATCGCCACGTTCTTGTAGCGCTCGCGCAGCTCGGCGATCTTCTCGACGGCCGTCTTGATCGTCTGCTCGGTGCGGAACACCATGACGTTGGCGTCCATGGTCTCCTGCAGCTCGCGCCGCAGGGTCGCCACCCGCTCGCTGCCGGTGGACTCGCGCAGCCGCTCGATCTGCTCGACGACGAACGACGCCGGGTTCTCCGGCAGCTCGACGAAGTCCGCCTTGTGGGAGTACTCGGCGGCGGCGATGCCGGCCCGGCGGCCGAAGACGTTGATGTCCAGCAGCGAGTTGGTGCCCAGGCGGTTGGCGCCGTGCACGGAGACACAGGCGACCTCGCCGGCCGCGTACAGGCCCGGGACGACGGTGGTGTTGTCCGCCAGGACCTCACCCTCGACGTTCGTCGGGATGCCGCCCATCGCGTAGTGCGCGGTCGGCTGGATCGGGATCGGGTCCGTGTACGGCTCGATGCCGAGGTAGGTCCGCGCGAACTCGGTGATGTCCGGCAGCTTGGCGTCGAGCTGCTCCGGCGGCAGGTGGGTGAGGTCCAGGTAGACGTGGTCGCCCTCGGGACCGCAGCCGCGGCCCTCGCGGATCTCCGTGTAGATGGACCGGGACACGACGTCACGGGACGCCAGGTCCTTCATGACGGGAGCGTACTTCTCCATGAAGCGCTCGCCGTCCTTGTTGCGCAGGATGCCGCCCTCGCCGCGGGCGCCCTCGGTGAGCAGGATGCCCATGCGCCAGATGCCGGTCGGGTGGAACTGGAAGAACTCCATGTCCTCCAGCGGCAGGCCCCGGCGGTAGACGGCGGCCTGGCCGTCACCGGTGAGGGTGTGCGCGTTGGAGGTCACCTTGAAGAACTTGCCGCAGCCGCCGGAGGCGTAGATGACGGCCTTCGCCTGGAAGACGTGGATCTCACCGGTGGCCAGCTCGTACGCCACCACACCGGCCGACTTCTTGACGCCGTCGACCTCGGTGATCAGCTGGTCCAGGACGTAGAACTCGTTGAAGAACTCCACGCCCTCCTTGACGCAGTTCTGGTACAGCGTCTGGAGGATCATGTGGCCGGTGCGGTCCGCGGCGTAGCAGGACCGGCGGACCGGGGCCTCGCCGTGGTTGCGGCTGTGACCGCCGAAGCGGCGCTGGTCGATGGTGCCGTTCGGGGTCCGGTTGAACGGCAGGCCCATCTTCTCCAGGTCGAGGACCGCGTCGATGGCCTCCTTCGCCAGGATCTCGGCGGCGTCCTGGTCGACCAGGTAGTCACCGCCCTTGACCGTGTCGAAGGTGTGCCACTCCCAGTTGTCCTCCTCCACGTTCGCCAGCGCGGCGGCCATGCCGCCCTGCGCGGCGCCCGTGTGGGAGCGGGTGGGGTAGAGCTTGGTCAGCACGGCGGTGCGGCTGCGCTTCGTCGCCTCGATGGCCGCGCGCATGCCCGCGCCACCGGCGCCGACAATGACGGTGTCGTACTTGTGGATCTTCATAGTTCTCGCAGCCCCGTGCCTAGCGGATGTTCGGGTCGAAGGTGAAGATCACCAGCGTGCCCAGCAGGATGGTCCACACCGTGGCGGTGTACAGCAGGGCCTTCAGCCACATACGCGAGGCGGGACGCTCCGCGTAGTCGTTGATGACCGTGCGCAGGCCGTTGGCGCCGTGCAGCATGGCGAGCCACAGCATCAGCAGGTCCCAGACCTGCCACCAGGGGGACGCCCAGCGGCCGGCCACGAAGGCGAAGCCGATCTTGGACACGCCGCCGTCCAGCACGAGCTGGATCAGCAGGTGGCCGATGACCAGGAGCACCAGCACGATGCCGGACAGCCGCATGAACAGCCACGCCGCCAGCTCGAAGTTGCCCCGGGTCGACCGCGGGGTCTTCTTGGTGCGCTTGCGCGGCGCCTCGATCAGCGGGGCCGGGTTGTCGGCGCCGTAGACCGGAGCGCCCTCGACGGGGCCGACTCCGGAGGCGGTGGTTTCAGTGGTCGACATCGGCGTCAGCTCCCAAAGACGACACGGAAGGCGTGGCCGAGGACCGGGTAGACCGCCCCAGCCATCAGGACGACCCAGACACCCATCACGGTCCAGAACATCTGCTTCTGGTAGCGCGGGCCCTTCGACCAGAAGTCGACGGCGATGACGCGCAGGCCGTTGAGGGCGTGGAAGAGGATGGCGGCGACGAGGCCGTATTCCAGCACGGCGACGATCGGCGTCTTGTACGTGGCTACGACCTTGTCGTAGTCCTCGGGGGAGACACGGACGAGTGCGGTGTCCAGCACGTGAACGAACAGGAAGAAGAAGATGAGGACGCCGGTGACTCGGTGAGCCACCCAGGACCACATTCCTTCCCGGCCGCGGTACAGCGTTCCAGCCGGCACGGAAGAACCCTCCGGGAGCGGGGACTAGGGCCGCGCCGGCTTCGGTGTCGGTCGGGCCCGGCCGGGTACGGTCCACCGGCCCCCAGCATCGTATCCGTGCGGTTCGGCGAGGCTTACGGGGGGCCTACTTGTGTGATCAAAGTGGCACCGGGGTGGGCTAACGAGGGTCCTGCCGGGCGCCGGGTGCGGGCGCGTGGGGGCCGGCCGCGCTCCGCGGCGGTGCCGCAGATGGGCACTGCTCCGCGCCCCCCAGGGCGTCTGCGAGTCGCCTCTTCGCAAGGCGCCGGAGTTCCTCCGCCGCTATGACCCGCTCCTCCTCCGGATCGTTTGCCAATCGTGACCGGATCGCCTCCAGGATGCGGTCGATGGACTCGCCCGGCGGAGTGTCGCCCAGATAGATGACGAACGTGTGTCCGAATCGGGACTCGTAGGCCGCGAGGGCCGCGCTCAGGGCCATGTGGGCCGCCGAGTAGGTGTCCGCGGGCAGCTCCGGAAGGGGCTCACCCGCCAGGGCATCGGCCAGATCGGGGACCGACAGGTCGTACGCCGCCTCGTCCGCCGCCGCCAGGACGGACTCGACGTCCGGGTAGGGGCGGTGCGCGGCGACGCGGCGCGACCAGCGCGGGCTGCGCAGGCAGTGCAGGAGGAGCGCGCCGGCCTCGTCGGCGGGTGCGGCGTTGAAGGCGTCCAGCGGCTTGGGGAGGCAGGGCAGACGATGGGCGGGCAGCGTGGGTCCTCGCGTCACATGGGGCGTGGCAGGGGGTCCTGTGAAAAGTGTGTCGTCACGTTATCGAGAGTGGTCACTGTGTGTCCGACGGATGCCCGAATTTCACTCGGACGGGAGAGTTTGAGGATGCCTCGGTGACGAATGCACCGCCGATCGGACGTACGTTGGCTGGGTGAGCCAGCACAGGCGCCGGGCCTCGGCGCAGCACCTGAGGCGGAAGCAGGCGGTGGTCGCCACCGCGTTCGTGGGGACCGTCGCGCTCGGCGTGGGCGTCGGCGTGTGGGCCTCGGCGGACGGTGGCGGCTCGAGACCGGCCGGGAGTGCGGCGCGGGCGTCCTCGCCCCCCGCCGAGGCGTCCAGGGCCGCGTCCCGCCCCGCCGCCGCCTCGAGCAGCCCCGCTCCGAGCCGGTCGTATCCGCTCTCACAGGCGCCGCGCACGATACCCGCGGTGCGCTCCCACACCGCGGCGCGCGGTCCCGGCTGGCGGCCGCGGCACGGCGAGCGGGTGGTGGTGAGCGATCCGCGGCTGGCCGACGAGGGGCGGCTGGTGGCCGGCGAGCTGGGGCTCGCCTACGCGGGCCGGAAGAACGACACGCGGGCCGGGGACGTGCGGCTCGCGCTCGGCGGGGGCGGCAACCCGGAGTCGTACACCATGACCGTGCGCGGCGGCCGGGTGGACATCAGCGGGCCGGCCGACGCGGGGGTGTTCTACGGCACCCGGACCCTCAAGCAGGAGGTCCACGGCGGCGGCACGGCACCGGAGGGCGTCGTGCGCGACCAGCCCGCCAAGCCGGTGCGCGGCTTCATGCTGGACATCGCCCGCAAGCCGTTCAGCGCGTCCTGGATCGAGGACCGGATACGCGAACTGGGGGACCTGAAGTTCAACGAGCTGGGGCTGCACTTCTCCGACGACCAGGCGTTCCGCATCGAGTCCAGCAGCCACCCCGAGATCGTCTCCAAGGACCATCTGTCCAAGGCCCAGGTCAAGCAGATCGTGGACCTCGCCGCGAGCCGGCACATCACCGTCGTGCCCGAGATCGACTCGCCCGGCCACCTCGGCGCGGTCCTCGCCGCCCACCCCGAGCTGCAGCTGCGCAACGCGAGCGGGGTCGCCACCCGCGGCGCGATCGACATCTCCGAGCCGGCCTCCGCCAAGCTGCTCGACGACCTGCTGAACGAGTACGCCGGGCTCTTCACCGGCAGTCAGTGGCATCTGGGCGGCGACGAGTACCAGGCACTCACCGTGCGCGACCCGCAGGCCTCCTATCCCCAGCTCGCGGCCGCCGCCCGGCAGAAGTACGGCTCCGGCGGCACCGTCGCCGACCTCGCCACCGGCTGGCTGAACGACCGCGCCGCCACCGTCCGCGCCCACGGCAGGACCCTGCGGGCGTGGAACGACGGCTTCTTCCGGGGCACGTCCGTGCAGCCCGCCAAGGATCTCCAGGTCGCCTACTGGACCGGCAAGGAGATCGGCGCCCGGCAGCCGGTGGAGTACCTGAGCGCGGGGCGCAAGGTGCTCAACTACAACGACGAGTTCCTGTACTACGTGCTCGGGCAGCCGCAGACCTTCGTCTACCCGACAGGACAGCGGATCTACGAGCAGTGGACCCCGCGCGTGCTGCGCGGCACGACCGCCGTCCCGGCCCGCTACGACAGCCAGATCCTCGGCGGTTCGTTCGCGGTGTGGTGCGACTTCCCGAACGCGCAGACCGAGGCCCAGGTCGCGGCCGGCATCCGGATGCCGCTGCGGGCCACCGTGCAGAAGCTGTGGGACCCGGGCGCCCCGGCGCTGTCCTGGGACCGGTTCACGGCGCTGGCGGCCCGGCTGGGCTGAGTCCTCGCGGGGCACGGTATCTTCCGCGTGCCACATCACACGGGTCACGGGGGGACTGTCATGTCCGGCACACGCTTGCGCTCACCGCTTCTGCTCGGGCAGATCACCGTCGCGGTGCTGGGACTGGTCGCGGTCATGGATCTGCTCGCGATCGGGGCGGGCCTCGGTGTCCACCGCGTGGCGGACGACCTCGCGGCGAGCGCCGGCGCCTTCGGCGCGGAACGCTCCGGGCGCGCCTCCCGGGCCGACTTCCTGTACTCGGCGGCCGGAGTGGGCCAGGGCGTGATGGGGCTGGGCTGCGCGGTGGTGTTCGTGCTCTGGCTCTACCGGGTGCGGGTCAACGCCGAGGTCTTCCGCCCGGACGGGCACAGCAAGGCGCGCGCCTGGGTGGTCGCCGGGTGGGTGGTGCCGCTCGCGAACTTCTGGTACCCGCGCCGGGTGGTCCTGGACATCTGGGACGCCAGCGGCCCCGACGGTACCCGCCCGCGGCACGGGCTGATCAACCTCTGGTGGGCGCTGTGGCTCGTCTCCACGGGCGTGGGCCGGCTCATGACGGAGCTCTACGACTCGGCGACCACCGCCGCGGAGTTCCGTCAGGCGGCGGTGCAGGTGATGGCCGCGGACGCGGTCGACCTCGCGGCCGCCGGCCTGGCGATCCGCCTCGTCGTCCGGCTGACCCGCATGCAGGAGCAGAAGGCACTCACCCAGCCCGTTCTCGCCCCGGGCCTTGGCTGAAAACCCACTGCTGTGACACCCTCGGCCCGTTGCACGCAGTAAGGGGAAGTGCGGGCTCCGTAAAGGTGTGCCCGGCGAGGGAGGGTTCGATGAGCCTGGTGGAACGGATCGCGCAGGCCGACGAACGTGCGCTGGCCGCCGGTGGGCTGGCTTGTTTGGATCGGTGCGTGCCACTGCTGGGCGGTGACGACGAGGTGCTGCGCCCCCTGTGGGCGAGCCTGGCCGACGGCACCGACTGGAGCGCCGGTCTGGAGAAGGCGCGCGGCGCTCTCGGCCCGGCGCAGTCCGGTGAGCCGGGCGAGTCCGGTGAGGACGAGGCCGCCCTGCTGGCCCGCCGCATGCTGGACGAGGCCCCGGCCGAGCGCACCGCCGACGCCGTGCGCGCCTGGGCCGACGCCTGCTCCCTCGCCTCCCTGCGGGTCCACCGCCTCCTCGACCCGGCCGCCTCACCCGAGGACGACCTCGAGGCCGGGCGGACGGGCGGCACCGCGCACCTCCCCCCGCTCGTCGCCGCCGAACTGCGGCGCCAGAGCGTCGTCCTGGAACTCCTCGCCGAGCACGGCGCGAACGGCCTGCGCCGCGCCCTGGACGTCTCGGTCGAGGGTCGCCGGGTGCTGCGCGCGGTGGTCTCCCGCCGGGCCCGCGGACGGGGCTGACCGGAGTCAAACCCGTTGTCCTGGGCGGGTACGGTGACCGTCCTGCGGGGGCGGTGGGGCGGTCCTGCGCGGGTTGCGGAAACGGCCCGGATCGGCGTGACGCGAGCTCCGCCCGGTCCGCTTTTCCCTATGTGACAGCGCACTACCTGACAGCACAGCAGGAGACCAGGCCGCACGCCGCCACCAAGCCCGTGCGGTGGGCCGCCGACGCGGTGGCGACCCTGCGCGAGGGCGCGCGGGTGCGGCTCGACTACTCGGCGCAGAGCCTGTGGCGGGTGGACCGGATGATCGACGAGATACGGCGCGAGGAGCCGCCGCTCGCGGCCGTCGAGAGCGTGCTGCGCGGCCTCGGGGCCTACGCCGGCGAGGTCGTCGTCCGCCAGACCGGCGCCGAGTGGTGGGCGACCGGCGGCGACCACTGGGTCCGCACCCCCGACGGCCGCCTGTGGGACCCCATCGACGAGGCCCGCCGGTGCTTCGCCGGCCACGGCTCGCTGCGCCTGCTGTGCCGGGACGCGAGCGCCGGCCGCTGACACGCGAACCGGCCGGGACCCGCACGAGCGGGCCCCGGCCGGAGGGCGGACCGACCTACGGGGTCACGGCGTCAGGGTGGTGCCCAGGCCCGCGTCCGTCGGCGTGCCGAGGGCGCTCCTGCTGAGCACCGTCGTCTGGGAGTACCCCAGCCCCGAGCTGTTGCTCGGCAGGTACATCAGGATGCCGTCGCCGCCGTCCTCGCCGGCCACGCCGAACGTCAGGTCGGCCCGGCCGTACCCGGACAGGTCGGTCAGCGACACCGACGTACCGAACGCGTCGCCGCTCTCGGTGCCGCCCGGCACGCCCGAGGTGTCCTGCGAGACGGCCACGGCACCGCTGCCGGTCGGGCCGGTCGAGCTGCCCTTGATCAGCAGCGCCGAGCCCGCGTTGCCGCGGCTCACCCCGTCCCGGGTGATGTCCTCGCCCGGCAGACCCGTGAGCAGGTCCGGGTAGCCGTCGCCGTCGTAGTCGCCCACGGAGACCGAGGCGCCCATGGCGTCGCCGGACTCGGCGGCGCCCGGGACCCCGCTGGTGTCCTGGTGGATCGTCCGCATGCCGGTGGTGGTGAACCCGGTGGACGAGCCGCGGACCAGAGTGACCTGGCCGCCCGCGTGGGCGCCCGACTCGGCGGTGTACGGCTGCCCGATCGCGATGTCGTCGTAGCCGTCGGCGTCGAAGTCGCCCGCGGCCACCGACCGGCCGCCCTTGACCGAGATGACGCCCGCCTTGGTCAGCCCGCTCGCCGAGCCCGCGAACCGCACGACGCGCCCGATGCCGCCGCTGTCCCGGTAGTTCAGGGCCACGTCGGTGTAGCCGTCCCGGTTGAAGTCACCGGTCGCCGCGTCCAGGTGGGCCACGGAACCGGTGGACGAGGTCAGCGTGCCGGAGGTGGTGGC
This sequence comes from Streptomyces sp. NPDC030798, assembly GCF_055572275.1. NCBI lineage: Bacteria > Bacillati > Actinomycetota > Actinomycetes > Kitasatosporales > Streptomycetaceae > Streptomyces > Streptomyces sp. NPDC030798. The sequence goes on from NZ_JBVIDR010000009.1 coordinate 260,178, forward strand.
GCCGCCGGTCAGCCGCGCGTTCCAGTTGCCGCCGCGGCCGGTACCGGCCGAGAAGACGTCCGCCCTGCCGTCGCCGTCGAAGTCGCCGACCGCGACCGCCGAGCCGAGCTTGGCGCCGGTCGCCGTCACGCTGCCGGACGTGGTGTACGAGTACCCGGAGTCCAGGCCCGGCCCGTACAGGACCGTCACCGCGCCCCGGTCGGCGTGGCCGCTGGTGTCGTCCTCGCCGGGCGCGCCGATCGCGAGGTCGGCGTAGCCGTCGCCGTTGACGTCGCCCCAGGCGGTCGCGGCACCGAACTGGTCACCGGACTCGTTGGAACCGGGCACGCCCGGGCTGCTCTGGGTGAGCGTCACCTTCTTCGCGCTCACCGGCCCGTCGACGCCGCCCGGCACGACCGTCACCGAGTTGGCCTTCGGGGTGCCGGCCACCAGGTCCGCCAGCCCGTCCCGGTCGTGGTCCGAGGTGGGCAGGGCGTGCGAGATGCCCGGCGTCCTGGCGAGCGTGGCGATCAGGGACAGCTTCGGGTACAGGTACCGGCCCGGGCACGCGGTGGCGTTGGTGTCCCGGTGCCCGAACACCCGCGGCAGCGTGATCTGCTGGCCCTGGTCCACCAGGTTGCCGTCCTGGCCCTTCGGGCTGCCGGAGGTCAGCGTGACCTTGCCGGTCGGGTCGACGCCGTACATCCCGAACTTCCACGCCACGATCCGCGCGATCGAGTCGAGCGCGGCACGGCTGGGCTTGGCGGTCTCGAAGTTGCCGATGTACGAGATGCCGACCGTGTTCGTGTTGAACCCGATGTCGTGCGCGCCGACCACCGGCAGGTCCATGCCGCCGCTGCGGCCCTCGAAGATCTGGCCGCAGCGGTCGACGACGAAGTTGTAGCCGATGTCGTAGTAGCCGCGGGAGAAGTGCTCCTGCTGGATGGTGCGCATCCGGGCCCGGGAGTCGGCGCACGACACGGTGTTGTCGCTGTCGACACCGGTGTGGTGGATGACGGCCGCCTTGATCTCGGTGCCGTAGCTCGGCGTGCCGTCGTAGTCCGTGGAGGCGCCCCACTCGGCCTGCGTGATGACCGGCGGCTTGGCGACCGTGGAGGGCCGGGGAGCGGGGACGGTGCTGGACGGGGAGGGCGAGACGGAGTCGGACGGGGACGCGGAGTCCGAGGGCGACTCGGAGCCCGACGGCGACTCGGAGGCGGACGGGGACGGGGAGGGGGAGTCCGCCGGCGCCGGGGGGTCCGAGGGCGACGCGGAGCCGGTGGCCGGTGCCGTCGTGTCCGCCGCGAACGCGGCCGGCTGCGGGCTGCCCGCCGGGTCCGTGCCCGGGTCGAGCAGCTTGACGTCCATGCCGGCCGGCTGGCCGCCCGCCTCGGTGCCGTCCGCCTTCACCAGGCGCACCTGGACGCCGTCGGAGTCGCCGGTCCACAGCGAGGCGGTGCCGCCCCGGGGGTCACCCGCGCGCTTCGCCTCCGCGCCGTCGGCCTGGTACGGGTCGTCCGGCAGCTTCTGCCAGCCGGACCACGTGCCGGTCTCCCGGTCCCGGGTCCGCACCTCGGGCGTGCCCTTGGCCTCGGCCTGGGCGTCGTCCCAGGTCAGCAGCAGGGCGCTGAACCGGTCGGTGCCCGTCTTCGCCAGACCCTTGCGGCCCGAGCCCCGGTTCGCCAGCTTCAGCGTGTGCACGGACGGCTTGCGGGCCGCGCCCCTGCCGTCCTGGTGGCCCGGATCCGCGAACGCGTAGGTGACGACTCCGGCCCCGCCCAGCACGACGGCGCCGAGCGTGAGCCACGCCCGGCGCTTGAGACTGAACGGTTTGTACGCATGGGTCCTGCGAGGACTCAACTGTCCCACCCCTAAACAATCAACACGACGGCCCCACCTGCCACACAGGCGGCACTTGTACAGCGCATCGACTTTGCGAAGCGTCACCCGCCCCGACCGGCGGGCGGTCCGGCCGGTCCGCCGGCGCTGTGACACTTCTGTGCGACCTGGCGCTGTTGACCTTGGAGGGCGTGGCACGACAGGAGTGTGTCGCCCGGTGCGGGATGCGCCACACGGGTGGCTACGAACTCGGCTGAACGAGGACAGTCTTGGGCCAGGGAGGAGACCCCCGTCGCCTGCAGGCGCGCGACGGGGAGCTGGGCGCGGCCGTCGCGCGGGCCCAGGCCGGTGACGAGACCGCGTTCGCGGTGGCCTACCGGATCGTGCAGCCGGGGCTGCTCGGCTATCTGCGCGGCCTCGTCGGCGACGACGCCGAGGACGTGGCCTCCGACGCCTGGCTGGAGATAGCCCGCGACCTCGGACGCTTCAAGGGCGACGGGGCCGGCTTCCGCGGCTGGACCGCGACCATCGCCCGGCACCGGGCCCTGGACCACCTGCGCAGACAGCGGGTACGGCCCCGGGGCGCGGCGCTCGAACAGGACGTCCTGGAACTGCCCGGCCCGCACAGCACCTACGAGCAGGCACTGGAGTCGCTCTCCACCGAGCGCGCCCTGGACCTGGTCCGCTCGCTGCCCACCGACCAGGCGGAGGCCGTGCTGCTCCGGGTCGTGGTCGGCCTCGACGGCCCCGCCGCCGCCCGTGTCCTCGGCAAGCGGCCCGGCGCGGTGCGTACGGCAGCGCACCGGGGACTGAAACGGCTCGCCCGCCGGCTGGGCGTCCCGGACGCGGCCGACGCGGGTGTGACGGATGACGGCCCCAGGACGCTGGGGGAGTCGAAGTGAACGGTGACGGCCCTGGGCCGTATGGATCCGGGAGAACGGATCCAGGAGGAACGGGAACGGACATGGGTGAACGGCAGAGCGACTACGGGACGCCCGGTCGCCGGCGTGTGCACCCTGACGGCCCCGCACTGACGGCGCGCGGTTTCGAGGCCCGGCTCGGGGCCGCCATCCGCGGGGCCGTGGCCGCCGACGTGATCGGAGCCGAGGCCGAGCAGCGTGCCCTGGCCGCCTTCCGGGAGGCGCGGGACTCGGGGGCGCACCGGAGGGCGCGGACCCGGCGCCGCGACGACTGGCGTCCTCGGGCGTCCCGGCGTGCACGGCTGCCGGTGCGGGCCACCCTCTCCGTGCTGCTGGCGAGCCTCACGCTGGGCGGCGCGGTCGCCGTCGCCGCGATCGGCTCCTCCGGGTCCGCCCCGCACGGCCCCCGCTCCACCGCGCCGGCCGTCCGTCCCCCGGCAGCGGCACCCGGCACGGACGCCGCCTCGCCGGACGGCACCGCCTCCGGTCCCTCCTCCGCCCCGCCGGACCGCCCGGACACCGCCCAGGACTCCCTCGCCCACTGCCGCGCCTACGAGCACGTGAAGAACCGCGGCCAGGCCCTCGACTCCACCGCCTGGCAGCGGCTCGTGACCGCCGCCGGCGGCGAGGGAAAGGTCGCCGCCTACTGCGCCGCCCGGCTGGCGCAGGCGGGCACCCGCGACGGCGGCGACACGAGCGGGAACCAGGGAAGGAGCGACAGCGCTCCGGGCAGCGGCGCCAAGGGCGCCGGCAGTGGCGGGAACGGCGCCTCCGGCGGCTCCGCGTCCACCGGCAACGGCACCTCCGCGTCCCACGCGAAGAAGTGACCCGGCTCACGCGCCGGTTGCCGTAGGGCAACGGCCGGGGCCGCCACCCCCCACAGGAGAGGCCCCGGCCGTCGCGCGTCCGGGCCGCGCGCGGCCCGTACTTTCCTCAGCGCCTGGAGTGCGTTTTCTGTCACACCCCGGCCGCTCGCATCCTCACCCTGCGCACATCCGAACCCGGTCACGAGTTAGTTGCATCTTCTACAGACATGGACGAGTAGCGGTTTCACGCCGTAACGTGCCTTTCGCGCCGATCCGGAGACAGGCGTAAGGGAGTGCGGTGCTGGGGGACGACGCGGAGCTGACCACCGCGGTGCGTGCGGCACAGGACGGAGATGAGACCGCGTTCCGTACTGTGTACCGATCGGTGCACCCGAGGCTGCTCGGATACGTGCGCACGCTCGTCGGTGACGCCGACGCCGAGGACGTCACGTCCGAGGCATGGCTGCAGATCGCCCGGGACCTCGACCGGTTCAGCGGCGACGCCGACCGGTTCCGCGGCTGGGCCGCCCGGATCGCCCGCAACCGCGCCCTGGACCACATACGGATGCGCGGCCGCCGCCCCGCGATCGGCGGCGACGAGACGGAACTGACCGGCCGGGCCGCCGAGTCCGACACCGCCGGCGAGGCCATCGAGGCCCTGACCACCGGGCACACCCTCTCCCTCATCGCGCGCCTCCCGCAGGACCAGGCGGAGGCGGTCGTCCTGCGCGTGGTGGTCGGCCTCGACGCCAAGTCCGCAGCCGAGACCCTCGGCAAACGCGCGGGCGCCGTCCGGACCGCCGCGCACCGCGGTCTGAAGCGGCTCGCGGAGCTGCTCGGCGAGGATCCGGAATCGGCCGGCGTGCTGGACGCGCTGCCTCCCCAGCGAGAACCGCGCGGTCGAACGGTGTCGTCCGCAACTGTGACGCATACGCGTGCGCGGACGCAGAAGGACATGTGATGGCCGACGAGCACTACAAGTGGCTTAACCGGGAAACGGCGGAACGTCTGCTGCGCGGTGAGTCACTGGAAGCCGTCGACGCCGCAGCCCGTGACCAGGCGGAACGGCTCGCCGAGGCGCTGGGCGCGCTCTCCGCGCAGGCGGCTCCCGCGCCCGGTGAACTCCCGGGTGAGCAGGGCGCGCTGGCCGCGTTCCGCAAGGCCCGCGAGGCGGCCGAGGCGGAGCGCACCGCCGCAGCCTTCGGTGCCGGCACCCCCGCGAGCCGGACCGGCGCGTCCGCGCGCGGCACCGACGCCGGACTGGTCCGCATCGGCGCCCCGGGCCGTACCGGAATCCGTTCCCGGCGCCCGCGCTGGGCCCGCCCGGTGCGGCTCGCGCTCGCCGCGGCGCTGGCCGCGGGCACGCTCGGCGGGGTCGCCATGGCCGCCGGCGGCGTGTTGCCGCTGCCGTTCCACGACGAGCGCCCCGGGCCGGCCGCCTCCGTCTCCGCCGACCGGACGTCCGCCCCTCCGCTCGCCTCGCCCTCGCCGCGGGCCCCTCAGGGCCTCACTCCCGGCACCGGCGCGTCCGACGCCGGCCCCGGCGGATCGCCGGGCGGCGATCCCTCCGGTCACGCCCCCGGCACCGACCGGGGCGCCACGCCAGGCTCCGGCGCCTCCGCCGGGACCCCGGGTGCCTGGTGGCAGGAGGCCACCGCCGCCTGCCGCGACATCCGGGACGGCAAGGAGCTGGGCGGCGACCGCCGGCGAGCCCTGGAGGGCCTGGCGGGCGGCTCCACTCGGGTCACCACGTACTGCAAGTCCGTCCTCGCGGGCCAGTACACCGCCGGCGGCCAGGACGGCAACGGCAAGGGCGGCGACAAGGGCACGGGCGGCCAGGACAAGAACGGCGGCGGCAAGGACAAGGGGGAGGGGAACGGCCAGGGCGGCGACGACGAGAGCCACCGAGGCCACGGCAGGGACCGCGGCCACGGCTCCGGCTCCGGCTCCGGCGGCCACGGCTCCGACGGCCACGGCTCCGACGGCCACCGCCGAGGCGGCCTGGCTTCCCCCACTCCCACCCCCTTCACCCCGACCCCCGGCAAGGCAGCCGGCGCCCCCACCCCGTCCCCGAGCCCGTCATACACGGCACTCTGACCCGACCCCGCCGCCCTCCGGGCCCCCGGCCGCACGCCCGCGCCCGCGTGCTCGGAGCCTGCCGCCACGCCCGCGCCGGAACCCGCCGGCCGCACTCCGACGCCGGCGCATGTCCGCGCCGGACCCGTCGTGACCGCGCGTTGCATCGCCCGCCCGCCCGAGCCCGAGCCTGCGCTGACCACGCTCGCGGCCCGCGCACACGCACCGCCCGATCCCGTCGTCCGCCACGGGGCTGCGCCTGCTCGCGCCGCACCCCGTCGTGGACCGCACGGTGAGCCGCCGGGCGCACACCCATGGCAAGCACCTCGTGCGCTGCCCCTCGAGCCCGGCGTGCGCCCGCGGACGGAGTGGTCGTGCGCCGGGCTTCGAGCCTCGCGTACGGCCCTGCCCGCTGCCCCTCTGACCTGCGGTTTCGTAAGGGGGGAAAATTTTTCCGGGGGAGGTGTGACGTTTCCGGGGGTCGCGACGCAGTACTGAGTGAGCCGACTGGTCATCGGCCGTCGCACTGAGCCGGGGTTCCCCCCGTACCCACGGCTCGTGCACCCGGCGCGGGGGGGGGGGGGGGGGGCCACCCCCCCCCCCCCCCCCCCCCCCCCCCCCCCCCCCCCCCCCCCCCCACCCCCCA
>NZ_JBVIDR010000009.1:266453-380220 GCF_055572275.1 Streptomyces sp. NPDC030798
GTGTGTGGTTGCGGGGGGGGAGGAGGAAAACCAACCCGGCCCGGGGGGGGTTGGGGGGTGGTGGGGGAAGAGGGGGCAGGGGTGGGGGGGGGGGGGGGGGGGGGGGGTGCCCCCCCCCCCCCCCCCCCCCCCCCCCGCCCCGCTTCTCTCCGCGCCCTCCGGCGCCTCACCAGTACACGACGACCTTGTCGCCGACCCTCACCTGCGCGAACAGCGCCGCGATCGCCGCCTCGTCCCGTACGTTGACGCAGCCGTGCGAGCCGCCCGCGTACCCCCGGGCGGCGAAGTCGTAGGAGTAGTGCACCGCCTGACCCCCGCTGAAGAACAGCGCGTACGGCATCGGGGAGTCGTAGAGCGTCGACACATGGTGCCGTGACTTCCAGTAGACGCGGAACACACCCTCACGGGTGGGGGAGTACTGCGAACCGAAGCGCACCGACATCGTCGACACGGTCCGCCCGTCGATCATCCAGCGCAGCGTCCGGCTGGTCTTGCTGATGCACAGCACCCGCCCGGTCAGACAGCGCGGATCGGGCGCGGCGGCCGGCTGACCGCCCATCAGGTACAGCTCCCACTTCCCCGGCCGGCGGGTCATCGCCCGCAGCCGCCGCCAGGTGACGGTGTCCACCTGCCCGGTCCGGGGCAGCCCGCGCTTGCCCTGGAAGCCGCTGACGGCCCGCTCGGTCAGATCGTCGTACGACCCGGTCGGCCCGTCGAAGAGCCAGCCGATCTGCCGCAGCCGGGCCTGCAGCTCACGCACCCCCGAGCCGCTGTCCCCGCGCGACCACAGGGCACGGCCCGCGGGCGCGGGTGCGGGCGTGCGCTCCCCCGTCCGCGAGGGGACGGGAGCCGACGCGCCGCCCGGCAGCTCGATGTGCACCGGCGAGCGGTGCTTGCCGTCGTCGCCCGGGGGCTGCACCGTGCAGCCGCAGAGCACCGCGAGAGCGGCGGCCAGCAAGGCCCCCCGGGCGCGTGCAGAGGTGGGTACGGCGGCAGATCTCCCCGGGATCCTCATGCCCGGGATGCTTCCCCGCGTGACCGCCGCCGAACTACGGGGCATGGTGAGGAGGGACGAAACGGACTGCGGAGGCATCGATGGCGCGTGAGTCGGAGTCGGGGCTGCCGATCGAGCCGGTCTACGGGCCGGCCGACCTGACCGGCTGGGACCCGGCCGGGAAACTGGGCGAGCCCGGCGCGTTCCCGTACACCCGGGGGGTGTACCCCAGCATGTACACCGGCCGCCCCTGGACCATGCGCCAATACGCCGGTTTCGGCACGGCCGCCGAGTCCAACGCCCGCTACCGGCAGCTGATCGCCCATGGCACCACCGGCCTGTCGGTCGCCTTCGACCTGCCCACCCAGATGGGCCACGACTCCGACGCGCCCCTCGCGCACGGCGAGGTCGGCAAGGTGGGCGTCGCGATCGACTCGGTCGACGACATGCGGGTGCTGTTCGACGGCATCCCGCTGGACCAGGTCTCCACCTCCATGACGATCAACGCCCCGGCGGCCCTGCTGCTCCTGCTCTACCAGCTCGTCGCGGAGGAACAGGGCGTCAGCGCCGACCGGCTGACCGGCACGATCCAGAACGACGTGCTGAAGGAGTACATCGCGCGCGGGACGTACATCTTCCCGCCGAAGCCGTCCCTGCGGCTGACCGCCGACATCTTCAAGTACTGCACCGCCGAGATCCCGAAGTGGAACACCATCTCGATCTCCGGCTACCACATGGCGGAGGCGGGCGCCTCACCCGCCCAGGAGATCGCCTTCACCCTCGCCGACGGCATCGAGTACGTCCGTACGGCGGTCGCGGCCGGCATGGACGTGGACGACTTCGCGCCCCGCCTGTCCTTCTTCTTCGTGGCCCGTACGACGCTGCTGGAGGAGGTGGCCAAGTTCCGCGCGGCGCGGCGGATCTGGGCGCGGGTGATGAAGGAGGAGTTCGGAGCGCGGAACCCCAAGTCGCTGATGCTGCGCTTCCACACCCAGACGGCCGGCGTCCAGCTGACGGCCCAGCAGCCGGAGGTGAACCTCGTCCGGGTGGCGGTCCAGGCCCTGGCCGCGGTGCTCGGCGGCACCCAGTCCCTGCACACCAACTCCTTCGACGAGGCGATCGCGCTGCCCACCGACAAGAGCGCGCGACTGGCGCTGCGTACCCAGCAGGTGCTGGCGCACGAGACGGACGTGACGGCGACGGTCGACCCCTTCGCGGGCAGTTACGCGGTGGAGCGGATGACGGACGACATCGAGGGGGCCGTGCTGGACCTGATGCGCAGGGTCGAGGACCTCGGCGGCGCAGTGGCCGCGATCGAGCGCGGCTTCCAGAAGCAGGAGATCGAACGCAACGCCTACCGCATCGCCCAGGAGACCGACTCCGCCGAGCGGGTCGTCGTCGGCGTCAACCGCTTCCAGCTGGACGAGGAGGAGCCGTACGAGCCGCTGCGGGTGGACCCGGCCATCGAGGCCCGGCAGGCCGAGCGCCTGTCCGCGCTGCGCGCCGGGCGCGACCGGGGCGCGGTGGACTCGGCCCTGGCCGCCCTGAAGAAGGCCGCCGAGGGCGAGGACAACGTCCTGTACCCGATGCGCGAGGCCCTGCGGTCCCGGGCGACGATCGGCGAGGTCTGCAACGCACTGCGGGAGGTGTGGGGCGCGTACGTACCGAGCGACACGTTCTGACGCGGTGGGGGATCACTCCCACCGGTGCTTCAGTTGCCTCTTCAGGCGTGGGCCGAGAGGTTTCTCCGCGAAGCGGCGGATCAGCCGGGCAGGCAGGCCGAGGCCCCGGTGCAGCACCCGGTCCACGAACCGGCCCAGGCGCTCGTGAACCAGCTGGAACGGGTACGTCAGCGCGCCGGCCGTGGCCGCCCGGGGCCAGTTCGCCCGGCCCGTCCAGCCCACCGCGACCGCCGCTCAGGACACGACAAGCGGGCGGGCGGCCCGGGTGCACGGGACACCTGCGCGAGCGGGGCTGAGCGGACACCCGCCGGACCGGTGCCCGCTCCTGAGCACCCCGTTCAGCGTCGTGCCGGCCTCCGCAGGGTCCGGGCCTTGCGGGCCACTCGGCGGAGCGTGGCGTTGCGGGGGATGAAGGCCAGTTGGGCCGGTACTCCGCCGGGGAGGGCCAGGGAGGTCAGGCGGCGGCGTTTGAAGTAGCGCAGCGTGCGCGCGTCCAGGTTCCTCGCCAGGTACCGCTCGGCATCCGCGCGCAGCCTCGGCAGGATCCTGGGCTGCATCGCGAAGCCCACCGTCCGCACCAGCGCGCCCAGCGCCTCGACGTCCATGCCCGTGCGCTGCCCGGTCACCGCCGCACGGTCGCCCAGCTCGGGCAGCAGCGCGTCCACGACGGTGACCGGGATCCGGTTGCTGTTCTCGTACGGCGTCAGCCGCTCCAGCAGCAACTCGGTGCCGGCCCGGGCGACCGGCAGCCCGTACAGCGCGGACGCCGTGAGCAGCGCGGTGGAGAAGCAGCCGACGACCAGCGCGGGACGCATCCGCTGGTACAGCACCTCCGCCAGCACCGGCGTGGAGAGCACGGTGAGGTCCACCCCGAGCTTCTCCGCCTCCTGCTCCAGGGTGCGGGTGAAGCGGGCCGGGGCGCTGGGGTGCGGCTTGAACACGACCTCGGTGTGCCCGAGGTCCACCGCGCCCCGCAACATCCGCACGTGCAGGTCCTCCTCCTGCTCGGCGGTGAGGATGTCCAGCGCGGACAGGTACTGGCCGAGCAGCAGCGCGGGTTCCTCGATCTCCGGCAGCCCCTCGCCCTCCGGAGCCAGTTCCGCCAGCACCTTGGTGAAGGCCGGCGTCGGCACGATCTCGCCCGGCACCCCGAACTCCGTGAGCAGCAGCGGCTCCAGACCCGGTACCAGGTCCAGGTGGAGCACCCGGTCCACGCGGGTGCCGACCAGCGGGTCGATCTTGTTGCGGGTGGGGCCGTAGCTCATCAGACCGTCGGCGTACACGGTGACCGGGGCGCCGGTGAAGATCTGCGCGAGCGCCAGCGACGGATTGACCTGTATCGACTCGACCGCCAACTCCACGTCGTCGGCGCCCAGTTGCCACTCGTGGCGGAGAAACCTCTCCCACAACGGCAGGTCGTCGACCCGGGGCGCCCAGCCGCCGGGGTGGAACGGGAAGATCGTCTCGTTGTACGAGATCACGTCGTCGAAGCGGTCGCGCAGCCGCTCGAAGCCGGGCATCCCGTCCGGGCCGGGCGTGGTCTCCGGCGTGACCGCGTTGTTGCAGACCAGCAGGATCCGCCGGTCGGCGGGGCGGAAACAGCCGGAGTCCAGGGCGGCGGCGAGCGTGGCCGTGCCGTACAGCGTCGACGCCTGGAAGATCTGGGTCGTCACGCGGCGGCCCCCGCGGGAGCGGGCCGGCGCCGCAGGCGGCGCAGCCGGGTGGCGCGCTGGAGGTCCATGGAGTCCAGCGCCTCGTCCAGGACGTCCTGCGGCATGCGCCGCAGCGCGGCGGCACTCACGGATTTCAGTTTCTTCGCCACCGCGGGCTCGAACCTTTCGATGGATCCCAGATGATGGGAAATGATGGCGCAATACGTGCGGACGGCCTTCGGAAGCAGCGCGGCGGCCTGCGGATCCCGGGCGGTTTCCGTGACCACCTGGTCGAAGGCGCGAATGAAATCGAGTTGCCGTACATCACCGATCTGCGTGAGCGACGAGGCGACCCCGCGCCGGTAGAACACCCCGAGCAGGCTCACCGCGGCGAACGATTCCGCCTCCCGGTGCAGCTTCCAGATCCACGGCCGGTCCTCGGCGGTGCGCAGCCCGTCGGTGAAGTGCAGCAGGCCCCTGTCCACCAGCCGCCGGTGGTAGACGCCCGCCCAGGCGTAGGCGTAGTCCACGGAGGTGGAGCGGTCGGCGGGCAGTATCGCCTCCCGCGGGTTCAGCACCACCCCGCGCCGGCCCACCGGCACCCGGTGCACGGCACGCGCCCGCGCGGTGCACTGCACATGGTCGGTGCGCAGGAAGTCGCAGCCCAGTTCCTCGATGGCGGCGACCAGCCGCGCGTAGTAACCCGGCGCGAGCCAGTCGTCGCCGTCCAGAAAGGTCAGGTACTGGCCGCGCGCGCGGTCGATACCGGTGTTGCGGGCGGTCGCCAGCCCGCCGTTCTGCTCGTGCCGGACCAGGACGGCACCGGGCAGCTCGCGCTCCGCGCGCGCGAGAATCTCCGGTGTCCCGTCCCGGGAACAGTCGTCGACGAGAATGAATTCGAAGTCCTCACGCGCGTTCGCGCCGAGGCTCCTCAGTGTGTCGGGCGCGTATTGCTGCACGTTGTAGAACGGCACGATGACGGAGAGCTTGACCACGCAGGGGACGTTAGGGCGAAGCCCGTCATTCGTCCTGACCGTCTGCTTGATGCTGGGTGAACGACGCGTGGCGAAGCTGTGAACCGGGCTTTTTCCCGGCCGTGTCGCGGCCCGATTCCCCATTCGGCGGTGTGCTGTTAACCGTTTGTTGCATTCGGGTTGGGCGGAACCTCGGAAAGCCTTCCTAGCGTCTGCGGCGTGCCAGCCAGTGCAACGAAGTCCCCGCGGGTCGCCGTCCTCGCGGATTCCGACACCCGGTGGAAGTGGGGCGCGCTCACCGCGCAGCGCGTCACCCCCGCCGATGCCGGAATCCGCCTCGACGGCTACCTCCTGCGGGGACGAGCCACCCCCACCGCCCGCCAGCTCCAGGAGGTCGGGGTCCACGCCGACTCCCTCCGCGAGGTCACCGCCGTCGAGTTCCTGCGCGCCATGCGCGAAGGCCCCGAAGACCAGTACGACGTGCTCGTCCTCGCCCTCGTCGGCGGCGGGGTGCAGGCGATGCTGCACGGGCTGCGCACCGCCTGGGCGTCCGGCAGGCGTCCCGTCGTCGTCACCGGTTACGTCGGTGTCGTCTACGAGAAGCTCGCCGACGGCCTGCTGCTGCGGCACGGCGCGGACCTCGTCCTTGCCAACTCCCGCCACGACGCGGACCGGTTCCGCGCCGTGTACGAGGGGGTCGGCGCCGACGCCTCCGCGGTGACCGAGGTCGCGCTGCCGTTCCTCGGCGGCACCCCCTACACCGGCGAACACGACCCGTTCACCGTGGTGTTCGCCGCCCAGCCCTCCGTGCCGGACAGCCGCAAGGACCGCACGTACCTGCTCGACCGGCTGATCGAGCACGCCCGTAGGCACCCCGAGCGCGAGGTGCTGCTCAAGCTGCGCTCCAAGCCCGGTGAACACACCACCCACCTCGAGGAGTTGCCGTACCAGAAGCTGGTCCAGGGCCGTGACCTGCCCGCCAACCTGCGCCTGGTCTACGGCCACATGGGCGAGGTGCTGGACCGCACCGACCTGCTGGTCACCGTCAGCTCCACCGCCGCCCTGGAGGCCCTGCACCGGCGTGTCCCCACGGCCGTCCTGACCGACCTCGGGGTGCGCGAGGTGCTCGGCAACCACCACTTCCTCGGCTCCGGATGCCTCGCCTCCTGGGACCAGCTCGACGCCGGGCACCGGCCGGTGCCGGACGAGGAGTGGGTGTCCCGGCAGGGCGTCGCGGCCGGGGGCGCTCCCACCGGGGAAGGCTCCTACGCCGCCGCCTTCGACACCGCCCGCGAGCGCATCACCAAACTGCTGGACCGCCCCGGCGGCCTGCCGCCCCTCAACCCCTACTACACACCCGAGACCGCGCCCGGCTACCTGCCCGGCATCCTCGCCCGCCATCACCTCGGCCCCGACGGCGCCCCGCTGCCCGGCGCGCCCGCCGCCGACAAGGCGCCCGGACCCGTCCGCCAGATCGTGCGCCGGGCCGCGCGCGGCGCCTACCGGCACGGGGTCCAGCGGGTCGCCCCGGTGATCCGGCGGATGGGTGAGCTGTGACCTCATCGCAAGGAGTAGATGCCATGTCCCACTCGGAAGCGGGCCGAGGCGCGAGGGTGCGCCGGGTGCTCGCGGTGATCCCCGCGCGGGGCGGCTCCAAGGGGGTGCCCGCGAAGAACCTCGCGCCCGTCGGCGGCGTCCCGCTGGTGGCGCGCGCGGTGCGCGAGTGCCGGGCGACCCGGCTGGTGACCGACGTGGTCGTCTCCACCGACGACCAGGCCATCGCCGCCGCCGCCCGCCAGGCCGGCGCCGAGGTCGTCCTGCGCCCGGCCGCCATCGCCGGCGACACGGCCACCTCGGAGGCGGCCGTCCTGCACGCGATGGACGCCCACGAGGCCCTGCACGGCGCCCCGGTCGACGTGGTGCTGCTGGTGCAGTGCACCAGCCCCTTCATCGTCCGCGAGGACGTCGACGGTGTCGCGTCGGCGGTGATCGACGGCGGAGCGGACACCGCGCTGACCGTCGCGCCGTTCCACGGTTTCGTCTGGCGGGAGGAGTCCGACGAACTCGTCGCGCACGGCGAGCCGTTGGTCACCGGCGCGCCGGCCGGGCCCGACACGGCCGCGGGCGGCCGGACCGTTCCCGCGCCGGCCCCCGGAGGCGGAGGCCGTGGCGTCAACCACGACAAGTCCTCCCGCCCGCGCCGTCAGGACCGCCCGCAGGACTTCCTGGAGACCGGCGCCGCCTACGCGATGGACGCCGCCGGCTTCCGCACGCACCGGCACCGCTTCTTCGGCCGTACCGAGCTGGTCCGCACCGATCCGGCCCGGGTGCTGGAGATCGACGACCCGCACGACCTGGCCCGCGCCCGGGCCCTCGCCCCGCTGTTCGACGCGGACCGCCCCGGCTCGCTGCCCGCCTACGACGACATCGACGCCGTGGTCCTCGACTTCGACGGCACCCAGACCGACGACCGGGTGCTGATCGACTCCGACGGACGGGAGTTCGTCTCCGTGCACCGCGGCGACGGACTCGGCATCGCCGCCCTGCGCCGGAGCGGCCTGAAGATGCTCATCCTGTCCACGGAACAGAACCCGGTGGTCGCCGCCCGCGCCCGGAAGCTCAGGCTCCCCGTGCTGCACGGCATCGACCGCAAGGACCTAGCCCTCAAACAGTGGTGCGAGGAACAGGGCATCGCGCCGGAGCGCGTGCTCTACGTCGGCAACGACGTCAACGACCTCCCCTGCTTCGCCCTCGTCGGCTGGCCCGTGGCGGTCGCGAGCGCCCACGACGTCGTACGCGGCGCCGCACGCGCGGTCACCACCGTCCCCGGGGGTGACGGCGCGATCCGGGAGATCGCCAGCTGGATCCTCGGCCCCTCTCTCGATTCCCTCCCCAAGTAAGGACATCTCAGCCATGAGCACCAACTCCCGCATCCGTACCTTCGGTTCGCGCGAGGCCGGCCCCGGCCGCCCGGTCTACATCTGCGGCGAGATCGGCATCAACCACAACGGTGAGCTGGAGAACGCCTTCAAGCTGATCGACGTGGCCGCCGAGGCCGGCTGCGACGCCGTGAAGTTCCAGAAGCGCACCCCCGAGATCTGCACCCCCCGCGACCAGTGGGACATCGAGCGTGACACCCCCTGGGGCCGGATGACCTACATCGACTACCGCCACCGCGTGGAGTTCGGCGAGGACGAGTACCGCCAGATCGACGCGTACTGCAGGACCAAGGGCATCGACTGGTTCGCCTCCCCGTGGGACACCGAGGCCGTCGCCTTCCTGGAGAAGTTCGACGTGCCTGCCCACAAGGTGGCCTCCGCCTCCCTCACGGACGACGAACTCCTGCGCGCCCTGCGCACCACCGGCCGCACGGTCATCCTGTCCACCGGCATGTCGACCCCGCGCCAGATCCGCCACGCCGTCGAGGTCCTCGGCTCCGACAACATCCTGCTCTGCCACGCCACGTCCACCTACCCGGCGAAGGCCGAGGAGCTGAACCTCCGCGTGATCAACACGCTGGAGAAGGAGTACCCGAACGTCCCGATCGGCTACTCCGGCCACGAGACCGGCCTGCAGACCACGCTCGCCGCGGTCGCCCTCGGCGCCACCTTCGTCGAGCGCCACATCACCCTGGACCGCGCGATGTGGGGTTCCGACCAGGCCGCCTCCGTCGAACCGCAGGGCCTGCAGCGCCTGGTCCGCGACATCCGCACCATCGAGGCGTCCCTCGGTGACGGCGTCAAGCGGGTCTACGACTCCGAGCTCGGCCCGATGAAGAAGCTGCGCCGTGTCTCCGGCGTCATCGCCGAGGCGGAGATCGCGGCGGCGGCGGGCGAGCCGGTCGCCGTCTGAGCCCGGCTCTCCTGATTCCCTGACGACGGGACGGTCGTACGCCGATGAGCCCCCGCGCCGGTCACGCCGGCCACCGCGCCCACACCCTCGCCTTCGTGGAGAGCCCGGTACAGCTGCTGAACGTACTGGAGTGGGCCCACCTGCACGGCCTGCGCGGCGCGCCGGAACCGGCGTGGCGGCCGGTTGTGCCCGCGCAGGTACGGCGAGCGGCGGGGGGTGCCCCGGCGGGCGCGGGGGCAGTGCCCGAGTCGGAGTCAGGACCGGCGTCGGCGTCGGGACCGGTGCCGGGACCCGCCTCGGCGGCGGCGCCGGCCGGGTCGGAGCTCACCGTCGTCGTGCTCTCGCCGACCGATCCCATGACCCGGGGCCAGCTGCGCCGCATGGCGGACCTGGCCCGGGACGAGGGGTACCGGGTGCGCTGGGAGGAGGCCCGGGGCGGCACCACGGCCCCCTTCCACACCATCGGCGGGCTGGCGGGTTCGCTGCGCCGCGCCGACCGGATCGTCATGGGGGACCCCTTCTCCCGCTACGTCCAGCTCCTGCTGACGATCACCCGCGCGCGTGACCTGGTCGTCGTGGACGACGGCACGGCGACGATGGAGTTCGTCGCCCAACTGGCCCGCGGGGAGCGGCTGGTCCGCTGGCACCGCAAGGGCGGCCGCCCCGGCCCCCGCGACCTGCTCTTCGCGCCGGTCTCCTCCTCGGCCCGCCGCCGGCTCACCCCGAGCGACCGGCGCAGGGTGGAGGTCTTCTCCTCCATGCCGGTCACCGAGACGCCGGCCGGTGTCACGGTCACCGCGAACGACTTCGCCTGGACCCGGGCCCGCTTCGGACCGCCGCGCATCACCAAGAGCGCCGACATGGTCGGCACGTCCCTGGTGGAGACGGGGGTGGTGGACGGCGAGCGGTACCTTGAGGCGGTGCGCAACCTGGCCAAGACGCACGGCGCCACGCGCTACTTCGCCCACCGTCGCGAGAGCGCCGACAAACTGCACCGCCTGGCGGCCGAGACGGGACTGGAGATAGTCCGTCCCGACCTGCCCCTGGAACTGATCGCCCGCCGGGGTCCCATCGGCCGCACCATCCTCAGCTTCCCCTCCACGGTCGTCCACACGCTCCCCCTGGCCCTCACCGGCACGGGCGTCCGCGTGGCGGTCTGCGACATCGACCCCGCCTGGCTGACGGAGCACGCCTCACCCCGGGCCCAGGGGTTCCTCTCGGGAGTGACGGGGACGGCACGGGACGTGCACCGGCTGGCGGCGGTGGCCGTGGCGGTGGTCTAGCTCCACGTGACGTTCGCGGACCGGTCGCCCAGCGCCGGGACCGGCCGCTGCGTCACCCTCGACATCACCGTCCGGCGCGACGCGGTACCGGCGAGCGGCGGCTCGCGGCCTCCTGCGTCGCACCTCCCCCGCCCGGACGCGACGGGACCGGGCTCAGCGGCTCGGGCCGGGCTTGCGGGCCAGGAGGAAGGTCCGGGGGCGCTGCTCCTCTCCGTCGGGCTCGCGGGTCACCGTCGCCGTGAGGGTCAGGCCGGCCTCGGTGAGGAGCGTCGCCACCTGATCGGCGGTACGCCAGTAGTAGTGCAGGTCGATCTCGTGGTCGAAGCGCTCCGTGAGGTGGAGGTGGCCGGATTCCGGGCCCGACTGGAAGGCGAGGAGGACCGGGGCGCCCGGGGTGAGGGTGCGGTGGAACTCGGCGAAGGCCGTCGGGAGGTGGCTGTCGGGCACGTGGATCGTCGAGTAGAGGGCGAGGATGCCGCCCAGTGTGGCGTCCGGGAGGTCCAGCGACGTCATCGAGCCGACATGGAAGCGGAGCCGGGGGTGGGCCTCGCGGGCCAGGGTCACCATGGTGGGGGAGACGTCGACACCGAAGACCGGGACGCCCAGGTCGTGCAGGCGGGCGGCGACGTGTCCGGGGCCGCTGCCGAGGTCGGCCACGGGGGCCGGGCCGTTCGCGGTCACCAGTTCGGCGAAGGCCGTGATCAGCACGCGGTCCAGAGAGTGGGACAGGCCGTCCGGGAAGCGGGACGCGTAGTCCTTCGCGATCGCGTCGTAGGAGGAGCTGGTGGTCTGCAGGAAGTCCGCGCTCGAGTCGCTCACGACGGCGGAGCCTACCGGCGGCGGGCGGGTCCGCTGCGTGGACTGGGCGCGCGCGATCACGGTGAGGCATGGTATGCGTGGAGGTGGAAACAAGGGTTTTACCCAGCACAGTCCACCGCCATGCGTCCGCCGGTCAGATTTTCTTCCCCTAACGGGTTGAACTTTTGTTGATCGAGGGGTGATCGACCAGCCGGGCGTCCTACCCTTCAGAGGGTGAAACAGTTGATGTCCCTAGAGTCCGAGGCCGGCCTCCCGGGGGATGTGCTCCCCGGCGTGCTGAGCGAGTCCCTGCACGCCGAACTCGTCGCCTTCCGGCGCGACTTGCACATGCATCCCGAGCTGGGCAACCAGGAGTTCCGTACGACCGCCGCGATCAAGGAGCGGCTCGAGAAGGCCGGGCTGCGCCCCCGCGTGCTGGCCTCCGGAACGGGACTCGTGTGTGACATCGGGCTGCGGGAGGGCGAGCGGTCGGCCGTGCCGGTGCTGGCCCTGCGCGCCGACATCGACGCCCTGCCGATTCCGGACACGAAGGCCGACTGCTCGTACCGGTCGACGGTGCCCGATCGGGCGCATGCGTGCGGCCACGATGTGCATACGACCGTCGTGCTCGGCACCGGGCTCGTGCTCGCCGATCTGCAGGCCAAGGGGCTGCTGCCCCGGCCGGTGCGGCTGATCTTCCAGCCCGCCGAGGAGGTGCTGCCCGGCGGCGCCCTCGACGCCATCGAGGACGGGGTGCTGACCGGGGTCGGACGGATCCTCGCCGTGCACTGCGACCCCCGGGTGGACGCCGGGAGGATCGGGCTGCGCCACGGGCCGATCACCAGTGCCTGCGACCGGCTGGAGATCGCCCTCGACGGGCCCGGCGGCCACACCGCCCGGCCGCATCTGACCACCGACCTGGTCACCGCCGCCGCCCGCGTCGCCGTCGACGTGCCCGCGCTGATCGCCCGCCGGGTCGACACCCGCGCCGGGCTCGCGCTGACCTGGGGCCGGATCGAGTCCGGCCACGCGCCGAACGTGGTCCCGCAGCACGCCGAGCTGTCCGGGACGGTGCGCTGCCTGGACCTGGAGGCCTGGCGGGAGGCGCCCGACATCGTGCACGCGGCGATCGACGAGGTCGCCACGCTCCACCGGGCCAAGTCCGAGATCAACTACGTGCGCGGGGTGCCGCCGGTCGTCAACGACCGGGAGTCCACCGAGCTGCTGCGCCGGGCCATGGCCGCCCGCCGCGGCCGGGACTCCGTGGAGAGCACCGAGCAGAGCCTGGGCGGCGAGGACTTCTCCTGGTACCTGGAGCACGTGCCCGGCGCCATGGCCCGCCTCGGCGTGCGCAGGCCCGGCGAGCGGACCGTGCGCGACCTGCACCAGGGCGACTTCGACGCGGACGAGCACGCGATCACGGTGGGTGTGGAGATGTTCACCGCCGCCGCCTTCCTGGAGCCCAACGGCGTGCAGAGGTGAGGTGCGGCCCCCTGTCGGGGGGCCGTTTCCCGTCCCGGGGCAGCTCCCCGCGTGCGGCGCAACACGCTCGCAAGCCAATCGTGCACGGTCCGCAACACAGCCGTGAGAGGGCTCAGACCGTGAGTTCAGACGGTGTTTGCCTCGAATCGATAACGGCTTCGAGAGGGGTGTTTTTCTGACATCTACGCGCGTTACGATGCCGCGAAGCCGACGCCGCCGGGGCGTCTCGGCCCGAGCACCGGCATGGTGCTCACATCAAGCGCCGGAAATGGCGCTCAGGTCAGGTGAAGGAGCCTTCCCGTGCGCCGGGTAGCCAAGCTTTCCGCTGCGTGCATCGCCACCGCAGCTCTCGCCGTGACTGCCACAGCCTGTGGCAGCACCTCCTCCGACAACAACAGCTCGTCGTCGTCCTCGGGCGGCGGCAAGGGCGTCAAGATCGGCCTCGCCTACGACGTCGGCGGCCGTGGTGACCGCTCCTTCAACGACTCCGCCGCGCGCGGTGCCGACCAGGCCAAGAAGGAGTTCGGCGGCTCCATCAAGGAGCTGACCGCCAAGACCTCCGACACCGAGGCCGACCGCGAGCAGCGGCTGTCGGACCTGGCCGACGCCGGTTACAACCCGATCGTCGCCGTCGGTTTCTCCTACGCCTCCGCCGTGACCAAGATCGCCGCGAAGTACCCGAAGACCAACTTCGGCCTCGTCGACTCGGTCGTGAACGCCAAGAACGTCGACAGCATCACGTTCACCGAGGAGCAGGGCTCCTACCTGGCCGGTGTCGCCGCCGCGCTGAAGACCAAGAAGGACCACGTCGGCTTCATCGGCGGTGTCGACGTCCCGCTGATCAAGAAGTTCGAGGCGGGTTACGTCCAGGGTGTCCACGACACCAACCCGAAGATCAAGGTCGCCACCCAGTACCTGAGCCACGGCTCCGACTTCTCCGGCTTCGCCAGCCCCGACAAGGGCAAGGAAGCCGCGCAGGGCATGCTCGACAACGGCGCGGACGTGATCTACTCGGCGGCCGGCTCGTCCGGCAACGGCGCGATCGAGGCCATCAACGGCGTCAAGGGCGCGTGGGCGATCGGCGTGGACTCCGACCAGTACAACATCCCGGGTCTGGCCAAGTACAAGAGCTCGATCCTGACCTCGATGGTCAAGAACGTCGACGTCGGCGTCTACGACTTCATCAAGTCCGTCCACGACGGCAAGCCGCTGGCCGGCACCAACACCTACTCGCTCGCCAAGAACGGTGTGTCGTTGGCCACGAGTGGTGGCTTCATCGACGACATCCAGTCCAAGCTGGACGCGGCGAAGAAGAAGATTGTGGACGGTCAGATCAAGGTCAAGACCACTCCGTGACCCATCACGGGCCTGATGGATCCTGATCGATCCTGACGGACCCGCTGGTTTCGCCGGACCTGGGCTCGGCGCGGGGGCGCCGTTCGGTACCCCCTCGCCGAGCCATAACAATGTGTCAACTCTACGCGTGTAGCGCGGAGTTGCCGCGCTAGCGTCGCCGACGCCTGCCCTCCCCTACGCAGCCCCTTTCCCCGAGGAGAGTGCGCCATCAACGCGTCCAGCCCTCCCGCTGCCGTCGAACTGCGCGGCATCACCAAGCGCTTCCCCGGCGTCGTCGCCAACCGCGACATCGACATCACGGTCCGCACGGGCACCGTCCACGCCCTGTGCGGCGAGAACGGCGCCGGCAAGTCCACCCTGATGAAGATCCTCTACGGCATGCAGCAGCCGGACGAGGGCACCATCACGGTCGGCGGCGAACAGGTCGTCCTGCACAACCCCGGCGACGCCATCGCCCGCGGCATCGGCATGGTGCACCAGCACTTCATGCTCGCCGACAACCTCACCGTGCTGGAGAACGTCGTCCTCGGTGCGGAGAAGCTGTACGGCATCGGGGGCAAGGCGCGGGCGAAGATCAAGGAGATCTCCGACGCCTACGGGCTGAACGTCCGCCCCGACGTCCTCGTGGAGGAGCTGGGCGTCGCCGACCGCCAGCGCGTGGAGATCCTCAAGGTCCTCTACCGCGGCGCCAAGACCCTCATCCTGGACGAGCCGACCGCCGTGCTCGTGCCCCAGGAGGTCGACGCGCTCTTCGCCAACCTGCGCGAGCTCAAGGCCGAGGGCCTCACCGTCATCTTCATCTCCCACAAGCTGGGCGAGGTGCTCTCCGTCGCCGACGAGATCACCGTCATCCGCCGCGGCACGACGGTCGGTACCGTCGAGCCGGGCGGCACCACGCCCAAGCAGCTCGCCGAGCTGATGGTCGGCAGCGAGCTGC
The DNA here is from genome assembly GCF_055572275.1 of Streptomyces sp. NPDC030798. Lineage (NCBI taxonomy): Bacteria > Bacillati > Actinomycetota > Actinomycetes > Kitasatosporales > Streptomycetaceae > Streptomyces > Streptomyces sp. NPDC030798. Next base: position 281,464 of record NZ_JBVIDR010000009.1, read on the forward strand.
CCACCCCGGAGACCGAGGAGTCCACCGTCACGGACGTCCCCATGCTCACGGTGGACGGCCTGCACCTCACCCAGACCGACCTCGACGGCATCGAGCGGATCATCCTGGACGAGGTCGGCTTCACCATCCACAAGGGCGAGGTCCTCGGCATCGCCGGCGTGGAGGGCAACGGCCAGTCCGAGCTGGTCGAGGCGATCATGGGCATGCGCCACCCGGACGCCGGCGTCGTCACCCTCGACGGCACCGACATCTCCCGGATCCCCACCCGCGACCGCCGCGAGTCGGGCATCGGCTACATCCCCGAGGACCGCCACCGCCACGGCCTGCTCCTCGAGGCCCCGCTGTGGGAGAACCGCATCCTCGGCCACGTCACCGAGAAGCCCAACTCCCGCGGCGGCCTGCTCGACATCAAGGCCGCCCGCACCGACACCGAGCGGATCGTCCGCGCCTACGACGTACGCACCCCCGGCATCGAGGTCACCGCGGCCTCGCTGTCCGGCGGCAACCAGCAGAAGCTGATCGTCGGCCGCGAGATGAGCCACGCCCCCAAGCTGCTCATCGCCGCCCACCCCACCCGAGGCGTGGACGTCGGCGCCCAGGCGGCCATCTGGGACCACATCCGCGAGGCCCGTCGCAAGGGCCTGGCCGTGCTGCTGATCTCCGCCGACCTGGACGAGCTGATCGGCCTCTCCGACACCCTGCGGGTGATGTACCGCGGCCGCCTGGTCGCCGACGCCGACCCCGCCACCATCACCCCCGAAGAGCTGGGCTCCGCCATGACGGGTGCGGCCACCGGCCACCTGGAGCACGCAGAGGACGACGCGCGATGAACAAGCTGACCTCACGCATCGACAAGGAGCGGCTGCTCCTCGGGATCGCGGCACCGCTGCTCGCGATCGTCGCCGCCCTCGTCGTCACCACCCTGGTGATCCTCGCGACCGGCAAGAACCCCGGCGGCGCCTTCTCCGACATGGTGACCTACGGCTTCGCCAGCGACAGCCAGGTCTACATCCTCAACAAGGCGACGACGTACTACCTCGCGGGTGTCTCGGTGGCCATCGGCTTCCGGATGAACCTGTTCAACATCGGCGTCGACGGCCAGTACCGGCTCGCCGCGTTCATCGCCGCCGTCCTCGGCGGGGCACTGACCGTGCCCGGCTGGATCGCCATCCCGCTGATCATCGTCTGCGCCATGGCGACCGGTGCCCTGTGGGCGGCCATCGCCGGCATCCTCAAGGTCACGCGGGGCGTCAGCGAGGTCATCTCGACCATCATGCTGAACTCCATCGCCACCGCGATCATCGCCTACCTGCTGCAGCCCGGGAAGCTGGCCCAGCTCGAACAGGGCGGCACCGTGGTCTCCACCAAGCCGCTGCCGTCGTCCTCGTACTTCTTCTCCATCAACACCGGTCCGGCCGGTGAGCTGTGGGGCTTCATCTTCCTCGCCGTGATCGTCGGTGTCGCGTACTGGTTCGTGCTCGGCCGCACCCGGTTCGGCTTCGACCTGCGCACTGTCGGCCAGTCCGAGAGCGCCGCCTCCGCGAGCGGTGTGTCGGTGAAGAAGATGGTCGCCACCAGCATGATCATCTCGGGTGCGGTGGCCGGTCTCATCGGCATGCCGACCCTGCTCAACGACAGCCACGCGTTCAGCAACGACTTCCCGGTCGGCATCGGCTTCACCGGCATCGCCATCGCGCTGCTCGGCCGCAACCACCCGATCGGCATAGCGCTCGGCGCCCTCCTGTGGGGCTTCCTGGAGCGCACCACCAACCACCTGGAGTTCCAGGGCTACGACAAGGAGATCCTCGGCGTGATCCAGGGCGTCATCGTCCTGTGCGTCGTGATCGCCTACGAGGTCGTGCGCCGCTACGGCCTCAAGCGCCAGCAGCAGCGGGTCGGCGCCGAGCTCGCCGCCCAGGCCGCCGCCCCGACGAAGAAGCAGGAGGTGGCGTGATGACTGCCACGATGACCGACGCGCCGCCGCCCGCGGCGCCCAAGGCGGCCACCGCGGCCAAGCGCCAGGGGCGCTCGACCGGCCAGATCCTCATGATCGTCGCAGGCGCCCTGCTGCTCGTCGCCGCGGTCCGCGTGATCACCGGCTCCAACCAGCTCGACTCCGCCGGCCAGGTCAGCGCCGCCCTCGGCCTCGCCGTGCCGATCGGCCTCGCCGGCCTCGCGGGCCTGTGGTCCGAGCGCTCCGGCGTGGTCAACATCGGCCTCGAGGGCATGATGATCCTCGGCACCTTCGGCGCCGGCTGGATCGGCTGGCAGTCCAGCCCCTGGCTCGGCCTGCTGTGCGGCATCGGCTTCGGTGTGCTCGGCGGCCTCGTGCACGCCGTCGCGACCGTCACCTTCGGTGTCGACCACATCGTCTCCGGTGTCGCGATCAACCTGCTCGCGCTCGGCATCACCCAGTACCTGGCCAAGCTGTTCTTCGCCGGCGGCAAGGCGGCCGACGCGGGCGGCAACCCCAAGCAGTCCCCGCCCGTGGACTCGCTGCCCGACGTCACCGTGCCCGGCCTGTCCGACGGCCTCGCCTCGCTCGAGAAGCACCACTGGTTCCTGATCTCCGACATCGCCGGCATCCTCGGCGGCCTGGTCACCAACCTGTCCGTGATCACCATCCTCGTCGCGGTGCTGTTCGCCGCCAGCTGGTGGATCCTGTGGCGCACCCCGTTCGGCCTGCGGCTGCGCTCCTGCGGCGAGAACCCGACCGCCGCGGAGTCCCTCGGCGTCAACGTCTACACGTACAAGTACGCGGCCGTGGCCGTCTCCGGCGGCCTCGCCGGACTCGGCGGCGCCTTCCTCGCGCTGGTCACCTCGCACACCTACCTCGAGGGCCAGACCGGCGGCCGCGGTTACATCGGCCTCGCGGCGATGATCTTCGGCAACTGGCGTCCCGGCGGCCTCGCCATGGGCGCGGGCCTGTTCGGCTACTCCGATGCGCTCCAGCTGCGCAACGGCGGCGTGACCGTCCACGCCCTGCTGCTCCTGCTGGTCGTCCTGCTCGTGGTCCTGGCCGGCTGGAAGCTGTACCGCAAGGCCCTGTGGCAGGGCGTGCTCAGCGCCGTCATGGCCGCTCTGGTGCTGGTCTGGTACCTGCTCACCGACGAGGTCCCGAGTGACTTCGTGGGCGCCACCCCCTACGTCGTCACACTGCTCGTGCTGTCCCTGTCGGCGCAGCGCCTGCGGATGCCCAAGGCGGACGGCATGCGCTACCGGAAGGGCCAGGGCAAGTGAGCCGGGACACCGCCGCGTTCGACTGGGAGGCCCTGCGCACCGAGGCGCGGGAGGCCATGACCCACGCCTACGTCCCCTACTCGAACTACCCGGTCGGCGTGGCCGCCCTGGTCGACGACGGGCGCACGGTCAGCGGCTGCAACGTCGAGAACGCCTCCTACGGCCTCGGCCTGTGCGCCGAGTGCGGGCTCGTCTCCCAGCTCCAGCGCACCGGCGGCGGTCGCCTCACCCACTTCACCTGCGTGGACGGCGAGGGCGCCCTGCTCGTGCCGTGCGGCCGCTGCCGCCAGCTGCTGTGGGAGTTCGGCGGGCCCGACCTGCTCCTGGACACTCCCGAGGGCGTCCTGCCGCTCTCCGAGATGCTGCCGCAGGCCTTCGGCCCCGGCCATCTCACCAAGTAACTCCGGTACGGCCCCCCTGACCGCCGACGCGCTCAGGGGGGCCGTGCACTTCGCACCTCCCGGAAGGAAGCCATCGCCATGGCCATGGACGCCATCTCCGTCATCCGCACCAAGCGGGACCGCGGCGAACTGACCGACGAGCAGATCGACTGGGTCATCGACGCCTACACCCGCGGCGAGGTCGCCGACGAGCAGATGTCCGCGCTCGCCATGGCGATCCTGCTCAACGGCATGAACCGGCGCGAGATCGCCCGCTGGACCGCGGCGATGATCGCCTCCGGCGAGCGCATGGACTTCTCGTCCCTGTCCCGCCCCACCGCCGACAAGCACTCCACGGGCGGCGTCGGCGACAAGATCACGCTGCCCCTGGCCCCGCTGGTGGCGGCCTGCGGCGCGGCCGTGCCGCAGCTCTCGGGCCGGGGCCTCGGCCACACCGGCGGCACCCTGGACAAGCTGGAGTCGATCCCCGGCTGGCGGGCGCTGCTCTCCAACGAGGAGATGCTGTCGGTGCTCGACGGCACCGGCGCGGTGATCTGCGCGGCGGGCGACGGCCTGGCCCCGGCGGACAAGAAGCTGTACGCGCTGCGCGACGTGACCGGCACGGTCGAGGCGATCCCGCTGATCGCCTCCTCGATCATGTCGAAGAAGATCGCGGAGGGCACGGGCTCCCTGGTCCTGGACGTCAAGGTCGGCACCGGCGCCTTCATGAAGACGCTGGAGGACGCCCGTGAGCTGGCCTCCACGATGGTCGGACTCGGCACCGACCACGGCGTGAAGACGGTCGCGCTGCTGACGGACATGTCGACCCCGCTCGGCCTGACCGCCGGCAACGCCCTCGAGGTCCGTGAGTCGGTCGAGGTGCTGGCGGGCGGCGGCCCGGCGGACGTGGTGGAACTGACGCTGGCCCTGGCACGGGAGATGCTGGACGCGGCGGGCGTCAAGGACGCCGACCCGGCGAAGGCCCTGGCCGACGGCTCCGCCATGGACGTCTGGCGCCGGATGATCGCGGCCCAGGGCGGCGACCCGGACGCCCCGCTGCCCACGTCCCGCGAACAGCACGTCGTCAAGGCACCCTCGTCCGGCGTCCTCACCCGCCTCGACGCCTACGACATCGGCATCGCCGCCTGGCGCCTCGGCGCCGGCCGCGCCCGCAAGGAGGACCCGGTGCAGGCGGCGGCGGGCGTCGAACTGCACGCCAAGCCGGGCGACACGGTGACCGAGGGCCAGCCCCTGCTGACCCTCCACACGGACACCCCGGAGCGCTTCGCCTACGCCCTGGAGGCGGTGCAGGGTTCCTACGACGTCGCGGCCCCCGGCACGTCCTTCACCGCCACCCCCGTGGTGCTGGAACGTATCGCCTGACCTGGGGATTCCTCGTTCGGGTGAACGGGACCGGTGGACCTCCACCGGTCCCGTTCGGCATGCTGGGATCGGTGACGCACCGATAGGAGACCGCCATGAGCGCACTCACCGTGAGCCAGGACGCCGACCAGAACTGGGACGACCTCGTCCGGTACTGGGAGGAGATGGAATGGCCCGAGGGCAGCAAGGTGGAGATCATCGAGGGGATCATCACCGTGTCACCTGCTCCCGCATACCGCCACAACCTGATTGCTGAAGGCATCCAGCGTCGCCTCTACTCAGTGATCCCCGACAACTGGGGGATCTTCCAGACGCTGGCCATCGCCGTGCCATCGCGTCTGGGCATGCTCATCCCGGACCTGGTGGTGGCTCCCAGGCAGGAGCGCCCCGAGGCGGACTCCCACATTCCCGCCGCCCTCGCCGAACTCGTCGTCGAGGTGACCTCCAAGTCCAACGCCCGCCAGGACCGCGTCGGCAAGCCCGCCGCCTACGCCACCGCGGGTGTTCCGTTCTACCTGCTCGTCGACCGCTGGGCGCCAGGAGGCCCCACGGCCACGCTGTACGGGGAGCCCAAGGGCGAGGTCTACCGGGTCCTCAGCGCGGTGAAGTTCGGCGATCCCATCAGGCTGCCGGAGCCGTTCGACGTGACGATCGACACCGGCGAGTTCCCCGACGACTGACCGTCACCCCAGTACCGCCGCCACCCCGACCAGCACCGGGACGGACACCACCGTCGACAGCAGGATCGACTCACGGGCCAGCGACTCGGCCACGCGGTAGCGTCCGGCGTAGGTGAAGAGGTTCTGGGCCGCCGGGAGGGCGGAGGTGACCACCACGTCCAGAAGCGGCGCGCCGTGCAGGGCGAAGACGGACCGGGCCAGGGTCCAGGCCACCAGCGGCTGGCCCACGGACTTCAGTGCCACGGACAGCAGCACCGGCTGCCGGTCCCGCCCCCGGCCGGGGGCGGCGGCGCCGTGCAGGGACATCCCGAAGACGAGCAGGGCCGCCGGAACGGACATGTTGCCGATCAGGGTGAGGGGCTGCAGGACCGGGCCGGGGATCCGCCACCCTGCTGCCGACACCACCACACCCGACAGCGAGCCGACGGCGATCGGGTTGCGCAGCGGCGTCAGCAGGCGCTGCCACACCGTGCCCTTCTCACCCATGTCGGACAGGTCGAGGACCGTGAGCGCGACCGGCGTCACCAGCACGACCTGGAACAGCAGCACCGGTGCCACCAGGGACGCGTCGCCCAGGACGTACGCCGCGATCGGGATGCCGAGGTTGCCCGAGTTGACGTAACCGGCGCACAGGGCGCCGATCGTGGTCCGGCCCACGCCCCAGCGCCGTACCGCACCGACCGCCACGAAGACGCCCGCGACCGCCGCCGTGCTCAGCGCGGTCACGAGGAGGCGGCTGGAGAAGAGCAGCGCCAGGTCGGCCCTGGCCAGAGTCGTGAAGAGGAGCGCGGGGCCGGCCACCGTGAAGGCCAGCCTCGTCAGCACCTCACCGCCCCGCTCGCCGAGCGTCCCGCGCCGCCCGAGCACATACCCCACCCCGATGACGACCGCGATCACCGCAAACCCGCTCAGCACCCCCTGCACGCCCCCACCCTCGGGCGCGACACCCGGCCGGGTCAATGTGATCCTGCCTGGGTGCCCGTCGGGTCGGGGCAGCCGTGGAGTCGCCTCGGTGCCCCCGCCCGATGAGTTCCGTCCGGTCCGCCGGTCTACCGTACGTGGATGCCAGGACACCGGCCGTGCTCGTGCTGACCGGCCCCGTCACCCGGGACGAGGTGCCGGGGCTGTGCGAGACCGTGCGCGCGCTGCTGGAGGAGGGCGGCGCCAACGGGGTCGTCGTCTGTGACGTGGGCGGGCTCGGACCGCCGGGCCTCGGGACCGTCGACCTGCTCGCGCGGCTGGAGCTGGCCGCGCGCCGGGCCGGCGGGCGGATCCGGCTGCGGGACCCCGACCCGGCGCTACCCGCCCTGCTCGACCTCGTCGGCCTCCGCTTCCAGATGGAGCGGCAGCCCGAACAGAGGGAACCACCGCTTGGTGTCGAGGAAGCAGTGGAAACCGGTGATCCGGCCCTCTGACAGCTCCAGCACCTGCACCGCCCAGGCGGTGAACCCGCCCGCATCCGGGTCCGGCTTGTAGTGCGCGAAGCCCGGCAGACCGTTCGCCCGGACCGGCCGCAGACGGGAGCCGGCGCAGGCGGCGCCGAGGGTGGTCATGAAGCCGGTGATGTCCGCCGTGCCCCGCAGCCACAGGTCGAACGGCGGCATCGTCATGACCGCGTCCTCGTGCAGCAGCGCCGTCAGTGCCGTCATGTCGTAGCCCTCGAAGGCCTTGACGTAGCGCTCCAGCAGCTTCTGCTGCTCCTCGTCCAGCGGGTCGGAGACGTCCCCCGCGGGCCCGCTGTCCCCGCGCTCGGCGAGCGTCGCCCGCGCCCGCTGCAGCGCGCTGTTGACCGACGCCACCGTCGTCCCCAGCAGCTCGGCGACCTCGCTCGCCTTCCAGGCCAGCACCTCGCGCAGGATCAGCACCGCCCGCTGCTTGGGCGGCAGCTGCTGCAGGGCCGCCATGAAGGCCAGCCGGACCGACTCCTTGGCGACGGCCGCCTCCGCCGGGTCACCCAGCGCCGGCAGCACCCGCGCGTCCGGCATCGGCTCCAGCCAGGTGTTGTCCGGGCGGGGTGCGAGGGCCGCCTGCGCGAGCGGGGTCGACTCGCTGAGGTCCATCGGGCGGGCCCGCTTGTTGCCGGCCGACAGCATGTCCAGGCACACGTTCGTCGCGATCCGGTACAGCCACGAGCGCAGCGAGGACCGGCCCTCGAACTTGTCGTAGCTCCGCCAGGCCCGCACCAGGGTGTCCTGCACCGCGTCCTCGGCCTCGAAGGACGAGCCCAGCATCCGGTAGCAGTACCCGGTCAGCTCGGTCCGGTGCTTCTCCAGCGCGACGTCGAGGTCCGCCGTCGCCGTGCCGTTGTCCATTGGTCCACCCACCCCTGTGGCCGTCCTGTCCGCGCCTTCGCGCCCAGCACTTCGGAAGCTACCGCAGCCCACTGACAACGGCCCCCCGAGCGAACGAAACCGCAGTTCGGGCGAGCCGCCGCGCGAGGCGCAGTCACGACACCCCCCGCCCGGCGAGCAGGGGGTGCGGGTCTCGGCCGGAGCCTCAGTGTGCCGCCACCGGCGTCCTGCGGGCCGCCGTCCGGGCCGCGCGGGTCCCGAGGACGGTGATCGCGACGACGCCGAGGACGGCGAGGATGCCGACGCCGACCGTGCCCGCCCAGCCGCTCGCGTGAAAGGCCGTCGCGCCGATCGTGCTGCCGACGCTGGAGCCGACGTAGTACGCGGACTGGTAGAGCGCGGAGGCCTGGGCGCGGCCCCGGGTGGCCGTCTTGCTGACCGCAGAGGAAGCGACCGCGTGCCCCGCGAAGAAGCCCGCCGTGATCAGCACCAGCCCCAGCAGGACCAGCGGGAGCGAGGGCGCCAGGGAGAGCAGCAGGCCCGCCGCCGTGGTACCGCCCGCCAGGTACAGCGCGCCCCGGCGGCCGAGCCGGCCCACCAGGCGGCCCGCCGTCGACGCGGACACCGTGCCCACCAGGTAGACCAGGAAGACCGAGCCGATGATGCCCTGCGGCAGCCCGAACGGCGCCTCGGTCAGGCGGTAGCCGATCACCGTGTACACGCCGCCGAACACCGTCATGAACAGCGCGCCGATCGCGTACAGGCGGCGCAGCAGCGGGTCGGAGAGATGACCGCGGACCGTGCCGAGCAGCACGCGGGGGCGCAGCGAGCCCGGAGCGAAGTGCCGCGGAGCCGGCAGCAGCAGCCGGAACGCCACCGCGCACACGACCGCGATCACGCCGATCACGCCCACCGAGACGCGCCAGCCCCACTCCTGTGCCACCCAGCCGGTGATCACCCGGCCGCTCATGCCGCCGACGCTGTTCCCCGCGACGAACAGGCCGATCGCCGTCACCAGTGCCTTCGGCCGCACCTCCTCGGCCAGATACGCCTGCGCCGAGGCCGGCAGCCCGGCCAGCGCCGCGCCCTGCACCGCCCGCAGCACCACCAGCGTGCCGAGGGACGGCGCGAACGGCACCAGCACCCCGACGGTCACCGCGACCGCCAGCGAACCCGTCATCACGGTACGGCGGCCGAAGCGCTCCGACAGGGCGCTCATGGGCAGCACGAACAGGGCCAGCCCACCGGTCGCGGCCGCCACGGTCCAGCTCGCCTCGCTCGCCGCCACCCCGAACTCGCCGGAGATCAGCGGCAGCAGGGCCTGCGTGGAGTACAGCAGCGCGAAGGTCGCGACTCCGGCGAGGAAGAGGGCGAGGCTCATCCGGCGGTAGCCGGGGCCACCCGGAGTCATACGGGTGTCGGGGTCGGCGGCGGGGACGGGGGAGTGCGGGACGGCGTCCACGGTGGCGGACGCCCCGGTACTGGCGGGAGACATGCCACGACCGTAAGGATCACCTCTCTCATCCGTCCAATGCACGGAACGGCCATAATCGTTCCCATGGCGCATCAGCACAGCTCACAGCCTCGCCTGTCACCGTCCAGTGACACAGAAGACATGATGGAGATGTCGCGGCTGCTCGCCCCGCGTCTCGCCCACTTCGCCGGCGTGGCCCGCACCGAGCACGTCACCCGGGCCGCCCTGGAGATGAACGTCCCCCAGTCGACCCTGTCCCGCGCGATGGCCCGCCTGGAGCAGGACCTGGGCGTCGACCTGTTCGCCCGGCACGGCCGCACGGTCTCCCTCACCACCGCCGGGCGCACCTTCCTCGCCTCCGTCGAGCGTGCCCTGGCCGAGATCGAGCGCGCCGCCGAGGAGGTCCGCGCGGACGCCGACCCGGCCACCGGCAAGGTCGCCTTCGGCTTCCTGCACACCATGGGCGCCGAGACGGTCCCCGGCCTGCTGCACGCCTTCCGCGCCGACCACCCGCGCATCCGCTTCAGCCTCGTCCAGAACTACGGCGAGGCCATGCTGGAGCGGCTGCGCGCCGGCGAACTGGACCTGTGCCTGACCTCCCCGGTGCCGGACGCCCCCGACCTGGTGGCGCGCCGCCTGGACGAACAGAAACTCCGCCTGGTCGTCCCCGCCGACCACCGCCTGGCCGCCCGCCGCCGCATCCGCCTCGCCGAGGCCGCCGACGAAACGTTCGTCACCCTCGAGCCCGGCTACGGCCTGCGCCGCATCACCGACGCCCTGTGCCGCGAGGCCGGATTCAAGCCCCGCGTGGCCTTCGAGGGCGAGGAGGCGGAGACGCTGCGCGGCCTGGTCGCGGCCGGCCTGGGCGTCGCGCTCCTTCCGCCGCCGACCGTCCCCCGGCCGGGCGTGGTCGAACTGACGGTCACGGCGCCCCGAGCGGCCCGCGAAATCGGTGTCGCCTGGCTGGCGGACCGCCCGGACACCCCACCGGTGGCGGCCTTCAAGAAGTTCCTCCTGTCGAGGAGGGGGAATCTGCTGCCGGCCTAGGGCCTCTCGGGCGGATCATGCCGGGCTCGCGGGTCGGCCGGCCCTACCGTCTCGACTTGCCGAACCCCGCCGCCAGCGGCATCCGCAGGCCGATCGGGGGCGGCGCGGCCAGGGCGTCCTCCACCGGGCGGGAGAGGTGGTGGCCGAAGAGGGCGCCCATCGTGAAGTCGACGGCGAGGGAGAGGACCTCGTCGCGGTGCTGGTGCAGGGCGTGGCCGTCGGAGTGGACCTCGAACCGGCACACGTCGCGGTTGGCCTTCTTGGCGCGGGAGGCGAGGCGGAAGGACAGCTCGGGGTCGGTGCGTTCGTCGTTGGTGCCGTGGACGATCAGGACCCGGCGGCCGACGAGCTGCTTCACCGGTTCGGCGGGCGCGGCCACGTCCTCCTCCGGGAGCCACGGGGCAAGGGCGACCACGGAGTTCACGGCCTCGTGCCCGCCGGCCCGCAGCGCGGCCCGCCCGCCCATGTCCACGCCCACCAGGCACACGGGCACGTCCCCGTACCGTCGTACGACCTCGTCGGCGGCCCACTCGGCGTCGCCCGCGAGGTGCGCCTGGCTGCCGTTCCAGCCGCGATAGCGGTAGTGGACGGTGTGGACGGCCAGGCCCTCCGCGCGGCCCGCGCGGGCGAACCGGCGGCCCAGGGAACGGACGAAGGCCGCCGCCAGGAGCGGCGACGGCCGGCGGGCGGACACCTCCTGCCCGCCGGGCAGCAGCAGCACCGCCCCGCTCACCGCCGTCGGCTCCGGACCGACTCCCTTACCCAGCCGGGCCGTTCGGACCGGCGTCGCTTGCTGTCCCATGGCAGAACAGTGTCAGAAGCGACCGTGTACGAAACCCGTCCGGGCGGTCACCGTTACATATCGGCGGAACCGTAAAGGCCGGCCTGCGGGTTTCGCGGGTTTCTCCAGGTGCTCTACGCGCGTAGGCGGTAGAGTGCGGCAATGACGAGCCAGACTGCACCGATCGGGACCGTTCCCACGCCGGACCAGATCCGGCGGGCGCCCAAGGTTCTGCTGCACGATCATCTCGACGGCGGGCTCCGCCCCGGAACCGTCGTCGAACTCGCCCAGGAGTCCGGCTACTCCCACCTTCCGGAGAGCGACCCCGACAAGCTGGGCATCTGGTTCCAGGAGGCCGCCGACTCCGGCTCGCTGGAACGGTATCTGGAGACCTTCCGGCACACCGTCGGCGTGATGCAGACCCGGGAGGCCCTCGTCCGGGTCGCCCGCGAGTGCGCCGAGGACCTCGCCGAGGACGGCGTCGTCTACGCCGAGGTGCGCTACGCCCCCGAGCAGCACCTGGAGGGCGGGCTGAGCCTGGAGGAGGTCGTCGAAGCGGTCAACGAGGGCTTCCGCCGGGGAGAGCGGCTCGCCCGCGAGAACGGGCACCGCATCCGGGTCGGCGCGCTGCTGACCGCGATGCGGCACGCGGCCCGCTCCCTGGAGATCGCCGAACTCGCCAACCGCTACCGCGACCTGGGCGTCGTCGGCTTCGACATCGCCGGCGCCGAGGCCGGCCATCCGCCCACCCGGCACCTGGACGCCTTCGAGTACCTGAAGCGGGAGAACAACCACTTCACCATCCACGCCGGGGAGGCCTTCGGGCTGCCGTCCATCTGGCAGGCACTGCAGTGGTGCGGAGCGGACCGGCTCGGGCACGGGGTGCGGATCATCGACGACATCGAGGTCCGCGAGGACGGCTCCGTACGGCTCGGGCGGCTCGCGTCGTACGTCCGGGACAAGCGGATCCCGCTGGAGCTGTGCCCCAGCTCCAACCTGCAGACCGGGGCCGCGCCCTCCTATGCCGAGCACCCCATCGGGCTGCTGCGCCGGCTGCACTTCCGGGCCACCGTGAACACCGACAACCGGCTGATGTCGCACACGAGCATGAGCCAGGAATTCGAGCACCTCGTCGAGGCGTTCGGCTACACCCTCGACGATCTGCAGTGGTTCACCGTCAATTCCATGAAATCCGCGTTCATTCCTTTCGATGAACGGCTTGCGATGATCAATGACGTGGTCAAGCCCGGATATGCCCTGCTGAAATCCGAATGGCTGTTCCGGCAGGCCGTCCCCACCAGCGGTTCTGTGGCGACGGAGGGGTAGGGGCGGGCGCCGTCCTCCGGGGAATGTGGACGGGCGTTCACAACCCGTCCGCATTTCGGTGTTTGCGGCGGGGGAGCCGGGCTGTTTACGGTCCAGAAACGTTCATCGTCTTTTGCTCTCCGTCTCCGCATTTCAAGGACGCGTTCCATGAAGCACTCTGCTGCAAGGACCCTCTCCGTCGCCGCCCTCGGTGCCGCCTTCGCCGCCGTCGGCGCGGGCGCGGCCGCCGCGGCCCCGGCCACCGGCCCGACCGCCGCCCCGGCGGGCCCGGCCCTGGACTCCGTCACCAGGACGCTGCCGGCCGAGAACGTCTCCGGCGCGCTGCCGGCGCGGGCCGGTGAGGGCATCGCCCGGGGGCAGGGCGCCCTCGCCTCCGGCGTCGCCACCGGGCAGACGGCCGTCGGCCGGGCGCTGGCCGACAACCCGGCCGGGCCGGTCAAGAACCGGATCGGCGGCCTGCCGGTGTCCACCAGCCTGGGCGGGATCCCGCTGGGCTGAGGCCGGTCCTCGAGTCACGCCGCTGGGACGCCCCGGAGCCGACCGGGAGCGCCCCAGCGGCGTTTTCCGGTGCGGGCCGGTCACCAGGCCGTGCGGGCCCTGTCCTCGGACGGCAGCAGGATCCACAGCGCTATGTAGAGCAGGAACTGGGGGCCGGGCAGCAGGCACGACAGCAGGAAGATCACCCGCATCGTCGTCGCGGACGTGCCGAAGCGCCGTGCCAGTGCGGCGCACACTCCGCCGATCATGCGGCCGTGGGTGGGGCGGGCAAGGGCGGTCATGTCGGCTCCTCCGTGGTCGTCGGCTCGCTCCCGAGCCGTCTGCCGGGCCGCCCGGGTGGCGGCCTCAACTGGTCTCCACGGTACGGAGACGAACGGGACGAAGCGTCACTCTAAGGGGCGATACCGACCCTGGGAATCGTCGGGGTCCGCCCCTGGGGGATCTCCTCCGGTACGCCGGTCCGCCCGGCCGGACGCGGTCCGTGCTGCTCCCGGCGGCGCAGCCAGGCCCGGCCCGCCGGCACCACGGCCAGGTGCGCCAGGGCCACGCCGACGGTGTTCAGCAGCAGCGAGTCGACGTCGACGACCCTGCCGGGCACGCCGGTCTGCAGCAGGGCGATGCCGAGGGAGAGCAGGGCGGCCGTGGCCGCCGTACGGATCAGGGAGGCCAGCGGGGAGACGGTGAGCCGGCCGTGCGTCATCGGCAGCAGCACGCCCAGCGGCGCGAGCAGCGCCAGCCCCTCACCGATGCGTCTGGCCGCCTCGGCCGGGCCCAGCGCCAGGTCGGCCCGGATACCGGCCAGCGGGCGCAGGTTGGCGGGCATCACCCAGGGGACGTCCAGGGGCCGCAGCATCAGCCAGGCGACGAGCGCGAGGTGGGCGACGAGGAGGACACCCCCTGTCACCCGGATGCGGATCGCGGCGCTGCCGCCGATGGAGCCTTGACGCTGCACGCCCCCCTAGACGCACCCGTGTGCACGATCGGTTCCGCATCGGCCACGCAGAGCCCCCTGAGGCATCGCCCACACCACACCCCGGCGACCGGCTCGGCCGACGCCACCCGACGACCGCCACGGCCCGGACGGCGGCTGCGCAGAGGCTCGCGTGGCACCGAGCAGCGGCCCCGCGGGGGGTCGGCGGGCTGGTGCGGGCCCCGGTGGTGGCTCATTGGGGGGTCGGTTGGGGGGCGCTCGGGCTTGGTGGTGGATGACCTGACGCCCGGTGACGGCTCGGCCGGGGTCCTGCGGTGGCTGGTCCGGGGATCCGGCGGCGGTCCGTCCCGCTGGTGCGACGGCGGCTCGCGTGTAGGGCGGTGACGGCTCGGCCGGGGTCCTGCGGTGGTTGGTCCGGGGATCCGGCGGCGGGCCGTCCCGCTGGTGCGACGGCGGCTCGCGTGCAGGGCGGTGACGGCTCGGCCGGGGCCCTGGGACGGCCGTTCCGGGGCCCGGTACCGGCTCGGCCGACTGGGCGGTGGCGGCCGGCTCGTATCGTGAACGGCTGCTCGGCTCGCGCTCCGGCGGTGGCTCGATGCGGGCCTGACGGAGCAGGTCGGCGCGGCCTCAGGGACGTCGGCCCCGACCCTCTGACGGGTGGCGAGCCGGTCGGCGACGACCCGACCGTTCACCGCCCCTCAGCCGTGCAGCGGAGGCCTCTCAGCCCGTGCTTGCCTCGGTGGACGGTGGTGTGGTGTTGCCCGGGTGGTTGCGGACGTCGTCGGTGCACTCGTAGCGGCGCAGGGGGCCCGTGCGCCCGCCCAGGACGACCGAGCCGTCGCCCTCGGTGGCCGTCGAGTCGGAGAGGGTGCACACCAGCTGGGCCAGGGCGTAGTGGGTGAGCCGGGAGGGGGCGGCGTTCAGCCGCAGCGCGTCCTCCGGGTCCTTGGGGCGGGGTCCGGACACGCTGAGGCCGCCCGGCACGTACGTCGTGTAGCGCGCCGCCCGTTCGGCGGCCGACGGGGACGCCGCGAGTTCGTCCAGCAGGCCCTGCGCGACGATGACCCGGCGCCGCGCGTCCGGGGTGCCGGCCGGCACCCGCACCGTCCGGTCGACGGTCACCAGGGACGAGCCGCACAGCAGGAAGACCTGGACGGGCACCCCGTGCGCGGTCTGCGTCGACACGTCGGGTCCGGGCAGCGAGCACGGCACCCGGGAGGGCGCCGCGCCGAAGTCCGTCGGCACCTCGGTGGTGCGGATCCCGCACCCGGTGAGCAGCGCGGCGAGGAGGGAGGCCGCCAGCAGGTGCCGTACCGTCGCCGCGGTCATGTTTCCTCCCTCCCCGCAGCCGGATCCGGGGCCGCGTCCGGGTGCCAGTTCGCCGCGGGGTCGCCGCCGGTGCCGGAGTCGGAGTCCGTGGGCCTGCCGGCCTTGCCGTCCTCGCCGTCCCCGTCCGTCAGCCGGGCCGCGTCCCGAGGCAGTCGCAGCGTGAACACCGCGCCGCCGTCGGGGGAGTTGGCCGCGGTGATCTCGCCGCCGTGGATGTGGGCGTTCTCCAGCGCGATGGACAGGCCCAGCCCGCTGCCCTCGGAGCGCGGGCGGGAGGCGCTCGCCTTGTAGAAGCGGTCGAAGACGTGCGGCAGGACGTCCTCGGGGATGCCGGGCCCGTGGTCGCGCACGGCGATGACGAGGTCGTCGCCCCCGTCGCCGGAGGCGATCCGCACCGACACCCGGACCGGCGACCCGCCGTGCTTGAGGGCGTTGCCGATCAGGTTGGCGAGGATGACGTCCAGGCGCCGCGGGTCCAGCCGGGCGTGGATGCCGCGCTCGGCGTCCAGCTCGACGGCGTCCAGCCAGGCGCGGGCGTCGATGCAGGCGGTGATCTGGTCGGCGATGTCGACGTCGTCCAGGACGAGCCGGGCGGTGCCCGCGTCGAAGCGGGTGACCTCCATCAGGTTCTCGACCAGGTCGTTCAGGCGCCGGGTCTCGCTGACCACCAGCCGTACGGCCGGCTCGATCATCGGGTCGATGCCGCCGCTCTCGGAGTCCAGCTCCTCCTCCAGCACCTCCGTGACGGCGGTGATGGCGGTCAGCGGCGTCCGCAGCTCATGGCTCATGTCGGCCACGAAGCGGCGCGAGGCCTCGTCCCGGGCGGCCATGTCGGCGACCCGTTTCTCCAGCGCCTCGGCCGCGTTGTTGAACGTCCGTGACAGGTCGGCGAGTTCGTCGGTGCCCGACACCCTGAGCCGGGTGTCGAGGCGGCCCTCGCCGAGCCGCCGGGCGGCCACCCCGAGCCGGTGCACCGGCTTCAGTACGGTCGTGGCGGCGGCCTGCGCGAGCAGCGCCGAGCCGATCAGCGCCAAACCCGTCGCGATGCCCAGCGACCAGGCCAGCGAGTTGAGGTCCTTGGCCTCCGGCTCCAGCGACTTGGCCATGTAGCCCGTCGGCCCGCCGCCGGCCAGCCGGGTGCCGGCCACCAGGTACGGGGTGCCGTGCTCGTCGACCCGCTGCCAGTACAGGTGGTACTCCGAGGAGTTGCCGTCGCCCACCTTCTGCCGCTTGTTCACGGCGGCGCGCAGCGACGCGGGCACGTCCTGCAGCGAGAACCCGTTCAGTCCGCCGGACGTGCCGTACACCGTCTTGCCGTTCGGGTCCTGGCCGACCAGCAGCACGCTGAAGCGCTGGCTGCTCGCCGCCATCTGACCCGCCGCGTGCTGCAGTTCGTCCTGCGTCGGGTGCGGCGGCAGGGCGCCCGTCCGGGTCTGCATCTCCTGCTTGAAGTCGCGCAGCACCGCGTCCTGCGCGCGGGTGAGCACCGCCTCCCGGTTCAGCCAGTAGGCGATGCCCGACGCCGACACCGCCGCGGTGAGCGCGACCAGACCGAAGACGACGACCAGGCGCAGCCTGAGGCTGGTGAACCTGAGCCGTGACAGACTTCCCTTGCGCCCCGCGGCCCAGCCGCGCAGCCCCCCTTGCGTCTCGGTCACTGAGGAGCGTCCAGGCGGTAGCCGACACCACGGACGGTACGGATCAGGGTCGGGGACGAGGGCACGTCCTCCACCTTGGCGCGCAGCCGCTGCACACACGCGTCCACCAGGCGCGAGTCGCCCAGGTAGTCGTGCTCCCACACCAGCCGCAGCAACTGCTGGCGGGACAGCGCCTGACCGGGCCGCCGGCTCAGCTCCAGCAGCAGCCGCAGCTCGGTCGGGGTCAGCTGCAGATCCTCGCCGTTCTTCGTCACGGTCATCGCGGACCGGTCGATGACGAGGCTGCCGAAGGTCGCCGAGTCGCTGGACTCGCGCTCCCCGCGCCGCAGCACGGCCCGGATCCGGGCGTCCAGCACCCGCCCCTGCACCGGCTTGACGACGTAGTCGTCGGCGCCGGACTCCAGCCCGACGACCACGTCGATGTCATCGCTGCGGGCGGTCAGCAGGATGATCGGCAACTGGTCCGTGCGCCGGATGCGCCGGCACACCTCGAACCCGTCGATGCCGGGCAGCATCACGTCCAGCACGATCAGATCCGGCCGCTGCTCGCGCAGCAGCTTCAGACCGTCCTCACCGCTGGCAGCGGTGGCCACCCGGTGACCCTGGCGCGTCAGGGAGAGCTCCAGGGCCGTGCGGATGGCGTCGTCGTCCTCGATCAGCAACAGGGAAGGCACGGGCACATTCTGGCCCATGGACGGGGTCTCGTACGACCTGTCGGCACCACGCCCGCGTCCGGTCCTCCCTACCGCCACCACCTGTGCGCGCTCTGTGACGGGACTGGGCCGGACCCCTGTGACAGGTCTGTGACAGTCGGCTGACACGGCCATGAAGGTCGCTCGGCAAGCTACTCGGCACAGGCAAGGAAGCAACGCCGAGCAAGACACCGAGCAAGGCGAACACCGGAAGTCCACGACGGGGAGCGCGAGATGAACACGCTGCACAGCATCAGCACCAGCGCAGTGGTCACGCGTCTGCACGACGTGCACCGGGGTTCGGAGAAGTCCGGTGCTGATGGGGGTACCTCCCGCACGAGCGCATTCGAGCGTGGGGGAGGCCGGGGGTGCGCTCGCGGCGCCGGGCGTCAGCACACCGGGTACATGACGGTGGTTGACGCGTACACGGGGGAATCGCACGGGGGATCCGCGTACAGGGAGGACTCGGGGGAGCGCCGTTCGCTGACCGAGGCGGAGTTCACCGCCTACGTCCAGGAGCGCCGCGCCTCCCTGTACGCCACCGCCTACCACCTGACCGGCGACCGCTACGAGGCCGAGGACCTGCTGCAGAGCGCGCTGTTCTCGACGTACCGGGCGTGGGAGCGGATCAGCGACAAGGCTGCGGTCGGCGGCTACCTGCGCCGCACCATGACGAACCTGCACATCAGCGCCTGGCGGCGCCGCAAGCTCAACGAGTACCCGACCGAGGAACTGCCGGAGACGCCCGGCGAGACGGACGCGATGCGCGGCACCGAGCTGCGCGCGGTCCTGTGGCAGGCGCTGGCGCGGCTGCCCGAACTCCAGCGCACCATGCTGGTCCTGCGCTACTACGAGGGCCGCACGGACCCGGAGATCGCGGAGATCCTCGGCATCAGTGTCGGCACGGTGAAGTCCAGCATCTGGCGGTCGCTCCGCCGGCTGCGCGAGGACGAGGTCCTCAGCTTCGGCCGTGACGAGGAGAACGCCTTCGGCGAACTGGTCGCCTGAAGGTCGGGGGTCACTGGGGGGTGGCCCCGGGAGCACGGGGAAACGGGGGACCACTGGGGGGTGGAATCCCAACGGGGGGACACGGGGGAACACGGGGGAGCACGGCAGAGCGGGACTGGTGGGCTGGGGGGCCCATCCAGTCCCGCTTCTGTGTGTCCGTGCTCTCGCACGCCGAGGCTGCCGTGCGGGGCATGCCGGGTACGAGCGTCACGCCACCGTCTGGCGGTGCCCCTGCCGTCCCGCTGCCGCTGCCGCCAGCCGCCCCAGTGCCTCGTCGCGGTCGCAGGGATGCGCGCCCAGGGACACCTGGCGGGTGACGATGGACCGCTCGGCGCGCATCAGCCGCCAGCCGCGGCGCAGCAGGAACGGCACCGACTTGCGGCCCTCCTTCAGGTCGCGCAGAAAGCGGCGCCGGAAGGTGGTGACCGGACCCCGGGTCAGGCACAGCGCGTCGGCGAGCACACCCCGTTCGCGGCAGCGCTCCACGATCTCGGCGGCGAAGATGCCCTCCGCGATGAACAGCGGGGTGCGCCCGATGTGCAGCGTCTCCTCGCCGGTCCGGGCGCTCCGCGCGATGTCGTACACCGGTACGGGTGTCGCCCCGGTCCTGCACAGGCGGGTGATGGCCTCGACGGCGACGTCCGCGTCCCACGACAGCGGATGGTCCCAGTCGATGTCCGAACTCCCGTCCACCAGCGGCAGCGTCGGGTCGTCGCCCTCCTTGTAGAAGTCGTCGAGGCGCAGCACGGGAAGCCCGGAACGGGCGGCGACGAGGGACTTGCCCGAGCCCGAGGGGCCGCAGAGCAGCACGACGCGGGCGGGGGGCGGGGGATGAATGCTCACGGAACACCAGTTTGACGTATGGCGCGCCACCTGCCGACCCCGTGGGTCGGCTTTTGAGCACGGATCACACGTCAATTACCCTTCGTGTTATAAGTCTCACTCAACGTGACAGCGCCCGTTCGACCGAAGGTGGCTCCCGCCATGGCACGACCCCTGCCCTCCGCCCACCGCACCGCACAGCTCACCGTGCTCGCCCTCGCCACCGCCTCGGTGGCGCTGGCCGTGGGCGCGGCGACGGCGTCCGCCGACAACGCCGCCGTGGACCTGCGGTCCATCAGGACCAGCCCCGTCGCCCTCCCGGTCGACAACGACGTCCCGCTCTCCGGCCTGACCGGTCCGCTCACCCAGACGGGCTCCCTCGGCGCCGTCCCGACGCTGGAGCAGCTCGGGGCCCTGCTGGGCGGCGGTGGCGGCGCGGCGGCCTGAGGGGCGCGACCGGGAGAGCCGCGCCGCCCCCGGACGGAGGGACGGCGCGGCTCGGCAGGTGGAGGACCCCTCGGCGGCCCCGGGAGCCCTCGGCGGCTCTCAGTAGGAGGAGCCGGAGGCGCCCAGGGAGCCCGTCGGGTGCCAGACGGTCTTCGTCTCCAGGAAGGCCGTCAGGCGGTCGGTCCCGGGTGTCTCGAAGTAATCCACAGGCTGTGGACGCAGTACGCGCTTGAGGTTGTCCGCCGCCGCGATCTCCAGCTCCTTGGCCAGCGCCTCGTCGGCGCCCGCGAGGTCGATCGCGTTGACGTCCTGGTGCGCGGCCAGCGGCGCCGCGATCTCCGCCGTACGGCCGGAGAGCACGTTGACGACTCCGCCGGGGACGTCGGAGGTGGCCAGCACCTCGCCCAGGGAGAGGGCGGGCAGCGGGGCCTTCTCGGAGGCGACCACGACCGCCGTGTTGCCGGTGGCGATCACGGGGGCCAGGACCGAGACCAGGCCGAGGAAGGACGACTCCTGCGGCGCGAGTACGGCGACCACGCCGGTCGGCTCCGGGGAGGAGAGGTTGAAGTACGGGCCCGCGACCGGGTTGGCGCCGCCGATCACCTGGGCGATCTTGTCGGTCCAGCCCGCGTACCAGACCCAGCGGTCGACCGTCGCGTCCACGACCGCCGCCGCCTTCGACTTCGACAGGCCCTCCGCGTCGGCGACCTCCCGCGTGAACTGGTCGCGCCGGCCCTCCAGCATCTCCGCGACGCGGTACAGGACCTGGCCGCGGTTGTAGGCGGTCGCGCCGGACCAGCCGCCGAACGCCTTGCGCGCGGCGACCACCGCGTCACGGGCGTCCTTGCGGGAGGACTGGGGGGCGTTGGCCAGCCACTTGCCCTTTGCGTCGGTCACCTCGTACACCCGGCCGCTCTCGGAACGCGGGAACTTGCCGCCCACGTACAGCTTGTAGGTCTTGAGGACACTCAGTCGCGCGTCAGACATCGAGGTACGCCTCCAGGCCGTGGCGGCCGCCCTCGCGGCCGAAGCCCGACTCCTTGTAACCGCCGAACGGCGAGGTCGGGTCGAACTTGTTGAACGTGTTGGACCAGACGACACCGGCGCGCAGCTTGTTCGCGACGGCCAGGATCCGGGAGCCCTTCTCGGTCCAGATGCCCGCCGACAGGCCGTACGGCGTGTTGTTCGCCTTGGCGACCGCCTCGTCGGGCGTGCGGAAGGTGAGGACCGACAGCACCGGACCGAAGATCTCGTCACGGGCGATGGTGTGCGCCTGGGTGACGCCGGTGAACAGCGTCGGCGCGAACCAGTAGCCGGCCGAGGGCAGTTCGCAGGCCGGGGACCAGCGCTCGGCGCCCTCCGCCTCGCCCTGCTCGGCGAGCGTGGTGATCCGGGCGAGCTGCTCGGCGGAGTTGATCGCGCCGATGTCGGTGTTCTTGTCCAGCGGGTCGCCGAGGCGCAGCGTGGACAGACGGCGCTTGAGGGAGTCCAGCAGCTCGTCCTGGATCGACTCCTGGACCAGCAGGCGGGAGCCCGCGCAGCAGACCTGGCCCTGGTTGAAGAAGATGCCGTTCACGATGCCCTCGACGGCCTGGTCGAGGGGGGCGTCGTCGAAGACGATGTTGGCGCCCTTGCCGCCCAGTTCGAGGGTGAGCTTCTTCCTCGTCCCGGCGACCGTGCGGGCGATCTCCTTGCCGACGGCCGTGGAGCCGGTGAAGGCGACCTTGTTCACGTCCGGGTGCGCGACGAGCGCGGCACCCGCGTCGCCGTAGCCCGGGAGGATGTTGACGACACCCTTGGGCAGGCCCGCCTGGCGGCAGATGTCCGCGAAGAACAGGGCCGACAGGGGAGTGGTCTCGGCGGGCTTCAGGACGACCGTGTTGCCGGTGGCGAGCGCCGGGGCGATCTTCCACGCCAGCATGAGCAGCGGGAAGTTCCAGGGGATGACCTGGCCGGCGACGCCGAGCGGCTGGGGGTTCGGCCCGAAGCCCGCGTGGTCGAGCTTGTCGGCCCAGCCCGCGTAGTAGAAGAAGTGCGCGGCGACCAGGGGCAGGTCGGCGTCGCGGGTCTCCTTGATCGGCTTGCCGTTGTCCAGCGTCTCCAGGACGGCCAGCTCGCGGCTGCGCTCCTGGACGATCCGGGCGATGCGGAACAGGTACTTCGCGCGCTCGGAGCCGGGCAGCGCCGACCACTTCTCGAACGCCTTGCGGGCGGCCTTGACGGCGCGGTCGACGTCCTCGGCGCCGGCCTGCGCGACTTCGGAGAGGACCTCCTCGGTGGACGGGCTGACCGTCTTGAAGACCTTGCCGTCGGCGGCCTCGGTGAACTCGCCGTCGATGAAGAGGCCGTACGAGGGCGCGATGTCGGCGATCGCGCGCGACTCGGGGGCGGGTGCGTACTCGAATGCGGATGCCATGGGGATCAGTCCACCGTCACGTAGTCGGGGCCGGAGTAACGGCCGGTGGCCAGCTTCTGCCGCTGCATCAGCAGGTCGTTCAGCAGCGAGGAGGCGCCGAAGCGGAACCAGTGGTTGTCCAGCCAGTCCTCGCCCGCGGTCTCGTTGACCAGGACCAGGAACTTGACCGCGTCCTTGCTGGTGCGGATGCCGCCCGCGGGCTTCACGCCGACCTGGACACCGGTCTGGGCGCGGAAGTCGCGCACCGCCTCCAGCATGAGCAGGGTGTTGGCGGGCGTGGCGTTCACCGCCACCTTGCCGGTCGACGTCTTGATGAAGTCGGCCCCCGCCAGCATGCCCAGCCAGCTCGCCCGGCGGATGTTGTCGTACGTCGACAGCTCGCCGGTCTCGAAGATGACCTTCAGCCGGGCGTTCGCACCGCAGGCCTCCCTGACGGCGACGATCTCCTCGTACACCTTCAGGTACTTGCCCGCGAGGAACGCGCCCCGGTCGATGACCATGTCGATCTCGTCGGCGCCCGCGGCGACGGCGTCCCGGACGTCGGCCAGCTTCACCTCCAGCGCGGCACGTCCGGCCGGGAAGGCGGTGGCGACGGACGCGACCTTGACGCCGGAGCCGGCGACGGCCTCCTTGGCGACGGCCACCATGTCGGGGTAGACGCAGACCGCGGCCGTGGCGGGGGCCGTACGGTCCGTCGGGTCGGGGCGGACCGCCTTGGCGCCGAGCGCCCGGACCTTGCCCGGGGTGTCCGCGCCTTCCAGCGTCGTCAGGTCGACCATCGAGATGGCGAGGTCGATGGCGTACGCCTTCGCGGTGGTCTTGATGGAACGGGTGCCGAGAGACGCGGCGCGCGCCTCCAGGCCGACCGCGTCGACGCCGGGCAGCCCGTGGAGGAAGCGGCGCAGCGTGCTGTCGGACGCGGTGACGTCTGAGAGCCGGTGTGCGGTGGGTGCAGTGGTGGGCATGGTCACCAGACGAGCATATCTACGCGCGTAGCAGCTGTACAGCCCCGGAAGCTCGCGAGCCACCGCGCACCGCCCGCACCCGCGCGACGACGGATGCCGCACGGCGCCCGGGCGGCTCGTCCGGTCACCGCGGGCATCATGCAGAATCGGGGGCATGACGACCCCGGACCCCCAGTCACCCGCGCCGAAGCCCCCGGCGTCCACCGCCAAGGACCTGGCCTACCGCTCGCCCCTGGCGCTCGTGGGCGGTGTGCTGCTGCTCGCCCTCGCCGGCTGGCTGGGTTTCGACGCGCTCGTCCGCGGGCACGGCCGCACGCCCTGGCTGGCGCTGGCGGCGCTCATCCTCGTCGTCCCTCTGGTGATCGCCTTCACCCTGCGCCCGGCGGTCTTCGCGGGCGAGGACCGGCTGCGGGTCCGCAACCCGTTCCGGGTGATCACTCTGCCCTGGGGCGAGATCGCCTCCCTGCGCTCCGGATACACCAACGAGGTCATCGCCAACTCCGGCGACAAGTACCAGCTGTGGGCCGTCCCCGTCTCGCTGCGCGCCCGCAAGAAGGCGGCCCGCAGCCAGGCCCGCGCGGCGGGCGCGGCCCAGCGGGGCAGCCGGCCCGGCGGCCCGGGCCTCGGCGGTTTCGGCACCTTCGGCGCGTTCGGCGGCGGCGCCGCCGGCGCGGAGGACGGACCGACCCGCGCGGAGACCGACAAGATCATGGCCGACCTCCGGGAGACCCTGGAGCGCCGCGGCAAGGACCGGTCGGCGCAGGGCGAGGTGACCGTCCGCTGGTCCTACGAGGTGCTCGCTCCGGCGGCGGCCGGCGCGATCCTGCTCGCGATCCTGCTGGCCACGGGCTGAGCGGGCGCCCCGGCGGCGCGAGCAGGAAAACCGGGCTGCGGCCGGCCCGCACGGGCGGCCGGCATGGCGGGACGCCGGAACTGCTGTGGGACGACGTCAGGGAGTTCTTCGAAGGGCCGGGCGTGCCGGGGGCCCTCTGGGCGGGGCGCCCCGGCGCGGGGCGGGTCAGATGCCGGCGGCTGCCGACAGGTCGCGCTTGATGGCCGTGAGGAGTTCGCTCGCGCGGGCCCGGGCCGCCGGGAGGCCGGCGGCGGTCGGGACCGGGACGACGACCTCCAGGTAGCACTTCAGCTTGGGCTCGGTGCCGCTGGGGCGGACGATGACGCGGGCGCCGTCGAGCGTGTAGCGCAGGCCGTCGGTGGGCGGGAGCGTGTCCGTGCCGCGGGTCAGGTCCTCGGTGCGGGTGATGGGCAGGCCGGCCAGTTCCGTCGGCGGCTGCTCGCGCAGGCGGCGCATCGCGTCCGCGATCAGGGACAGGTCCTGCACCCGGACCGAGAGCTGGTCGGTGGCGTGCAGGCCGTGCTCCACGGCGAGGTCGTCCAGCAGGTCCAGGAGCGTACGGCCCTCCTCCTTGAGCTGCGAGGCGAGCTCCGTGATCAGGAGGGCGGCCGTGATGCCGTCCTTGTCGCGTACGCCCTCGGGGTCCACGCAGTAGCCGAGGGCCTCCTCGTAGCCGTAGCGCAGGCCGTCCACGCGGGCGATCCACTTGAAGCCGGTGAGCGTCTCCTCGTACGGCAGGCCCGCCTTCCCGGCGATCCGGCCGAGGAGGGAGGAGGAGACGATCGACTCGGCGAACACGCCGGTCGCGCCCCGGCGCACCAGATGGGCGGCGAGCAGGGCGCCGACCTCGTCGCCGCGCAGCATGCGCCAGTCGCCGCCGTCCTTGACGGCCACGGCGCAGCGGTCGGCGTCCGGGTCGTTGGCGATGACCAGGTCGGGGGCGGTGGCACGGGCCCGGGCGAACGCCAGGTCCATCGCGCCCGGCTCCTCCGGGTTGGGGAAGGCGACCGTCGGGAAGTCCGGGTCGGGCTCCGCCTGCTCGGCGACCAGCACCGGCTCCGGGAAGCCGGCCCGGGCGAACGCGGCCAGCAGCACGTCACGGCCGACGCCGTGCATCGCCGTGTAGACCGTACGGGCGGTGCGGGCGGAGCCGGCGGCGAGGACGGCGTCCGTACGGGCGAGGTACGCGTCCAGGACCGCGTCGTCCAGGGTGTCCCAGCCGGCCTCCGGGCGCGGTACGTCGTTCAGCGAGGCGATCGCGTCGATCTCGGCGGCGATCTCCGCGTCCGCGGGCGGGACGATCTGGGAGCCGTCGCCGAGGTACACCTTGTAGCCGTTGTCCCGCGGCGGGTTGTGGCTGGCGGTCACCTCGACGCCGGCGACCGCGCCCAGGTGGCGGATGGCGAAGGCCAGGACGGGCGTGGGCAGGGGGCGGGGGAGCACCGCGGCGCGCAGACCGGCGCCGGTCATCACGGCGGCGGTGTCCCGGGCGAAGTCGGCGGACTTGTGACGGGCGTCGTAGCCGATCACGACCAGGCCGGCGGTCTCGTCCCCGTGGGGGGTCCCGTGCTTCTTCAGGTACGCGGCGAGGCCCGCCGCGGCGCGGATCACGACGCTGCGGTTCATGCGCATCGGGCCGGCGCCGAGCTCGCCGCGCAGGCCGGCGGTGCCGAACTGGAGCGTGCCGCTGAAGCGCGCCGACAGCTCCGCCGTGTCCCCGGCCTCGATCAGCTTGGCCAGCTCGTCGCGCGTCTCCTGGTCGGGGTCCTCGGCGAGCCATGCCTTGGCCCGGGCGATGAGATCGTCGTGCACCTTGGGTTCAGCCTCTCCTGTGTGTGCCTGCTCCACCGGGGGCTCTGCCCCCCGGACCCCCGTTTCCACCCGCCCACGCGAGATCGCCGGTCGAGAAGTGAACGTACGGGAGTCCGTCACCGGCGCCGCGGCGCCTGTCTCCGCTTACAGCCTGCCCAGCACCTGCGCCAGCAGCTGACCCATCCGGGATGCCGAGTCGCGGCCCGCCTGCAGGACCTCCTCGTGGTTCAGCGGCTCGCCCGTCATGCCCGCCGCCAGGTTGGTGACCAGGGAGATGCCCAGCACCTCGGCGCCGGCCTCGCGGGCGGCGATCGCCTCGAGGACCGTGGACATGCCGACGAGGTCCGCGCCGATGACGCGGGCCATGCGGATCTCGGCCGGGGTCTCGTAGTGCGGGCCGGGGAACTGCGCGTAGACGCCCTCCTCCAGGCTCGGGTCGATCTCCTTGCACAGTGCGCGCAGGCGCGGCGAGTACAGGTCCGTCAGGTCGACGAAGTTGGCGCCGACGATCGGGGAGGTGGCCGTGAGGTTGATGTGGTCGCTGATGAGGACCGGCTGGCCGGGGCGCATGCCCTCGCGCAGGCCGCCGCAGCCGTTGGTCAGCACGATGGTCTTGCAGCCGGCGGCGACGGCGGTGCGCACGCCGTGGGCGACGGCGGCGACGCCACGGCCCTCGTAGTAGTGCGTGCGGCCCAGGAAGACCAGGGCGCGCTTGTCACCGAAGGAGTACGAGCGGATCGTGCCGCCGTGCCCCTCGACGGCCGGCGGCGGGAAGCCGGGCAGCTCGGTGACCTGGAACTCGGCCTCGGGGGCGCCCAGGGCGTCGACGGCCGGAGCCCAGCCGGAGCCCATCACGAGGGCGACGTCGTGGGTCTCGGCGCCGGTGAGTTCGCGCAGGCGCGCGGCGGCGGCGTCGGCGGCGGCGTGGGGGTCGCCCTGGATGTCGTCCGGAAGAAGAGATGCGTTCACGCCGATGAGGGTAGCCGGTCTTCGCCTACGCGCGTAGATGACAGAGGCCACGGGATTGGGATCGTTGTCTTGTTGTTTTCGACGACGCCCGGTGGAGGTCACGCGTCCGTGATCAGGACGTCCTTGTCGTTGAAGACCTCGACGATGAAGATCAGCAGCCGACCGCGGCTGACGGTGTACTCCACCAGGATGTTCTGGGTGAGCCGGATCGTGCGGTCGTCGCCGGTGGCGCTTATGGGGCGGGAGACCGAGAGGAAGGGGTCGCGGGCCAGGAGGGCGATGCCCTTGTCGAACGCGATGCGCTGCTGGTCGTCGAGCCGGTCGCGCGCCGCGGCGGCCTGCTCGGTGTAGTAGACGTCATACGTGATGGGGGCCATGGCGCTCTCCCGTCCGGGCGTCGATCCGTCCAATTTTATGGCCGCCACCGCTCAGCAGGGCCGCTTGCGCAGCTCCATCACGTAATCGTGTGGTGCGCCGGCCGACTCCGCCGCGTCCGCCACCTCGCCCAGGTAGCGTGCCGAGGGCAGGCCGCCCTCGTAGGCGTTGAGGACGTACGCCCAGGACGGCTCCTCGCCGTCGAGCGTGTGCACCCGGATCCGGACGCGGCGGTAGATGCCGAGGCCGACGCCCTCCCAGCGGTCCAGGGACTCCTCGTCCATGGGCGCGATGTCGTACAGGCCGACGAAGACCTGCGCCCCGGGCTCCTCGACGATCGTCGCCAGCGCGCCCTCCCAGCCCAGCTGCTCACCGCCGAAGGTCAGCCGCCAGCCGTTCAGCCAGCCGACGGCGCGCAGCGGGGAGTGCGGGGCGCGGCGGGACATCAGCCGCGCGTCGAGGTTGCCGGCGTACGCGGCGTAGAGCGACATGGGGAGAGGGTACGGCAGCCGTCCCGCGTGTCTCCGGGGTCCCAGGAGTGAGCTCCTGCCGCCCCCGGGCAGTGGCACCTTGAGGCGTGCGGGACAATGGGGTACGTGACTCGGATCGTGATCATCGGTGGCGGACCCGGCGGATACGAGGCGGCCCTGGTGGCCGCCCAGCTCGGTGCGGAGGTGACCGTCGTCGACTGCGACGGTCTGGGCGGAGCGTCGGTGCTGACCGACTGCGTGCCGTCGAAGACGCTCATCGCCACGGCAGAGGTGATGACCACCTTCGACTCGTCGTACGAGGAACTGGGCATCATCGTCGCCGACGACACCCCGCCGCTGGAGCAGGCGGCCCGGGTGGTCGGGGTCGACCTGGGGAAGGTCAACCGCCGTGTGAAGCGGCTGGCCCTCGCCCAGTCCCACGACATCACCGCCTCCGTCACCCGCGCCGGCGCCCGGGTCATGCGCGGCCGCGGCCGGCTGGACGGCATGCAGGCGCTGGACGGGTCCCGCAAGGTCGTCGTCACCGCCGCCGACGGCACCGAGGAGACCCTCACCGCCGACGCCGTCCTCATCGCCACCGGCGGTCACCCGCGCGAGCTGCCCGACGCCCAGCCCGACGGCGAGCGCATCCTCAACTGGACCCAGGTCTACGACCTCACCGAGCTGCCCGAGGAACTGATCGTCGTCGGGTCCGGTGTCACCGGTGCCGAGTTCGCCGGCGCCTACCAGGCCCTCGGCTCCAAGGTCACCCTCGTGTCGTCCCGGGACCGCGTGCTGCCCGGTGAGGACCCCGACGCCGCCGCCGTCCTCGAGGACGTCTTCCGCCGCCGCGGCATGAACGTCATGGCCCGCTCCCGCGCGCAGTCCGCCAAGCGCGTCGGCGACCGGGTGGAGGTGACGCTCGCCGACGGGCGTGTCATCAGCGGCTCGCACTGCCTCATGGCCGTCGGTGCCATCCCCAACAGCGCGGGGCTCGGCCTGGAGGAGGCCGGCGTCAGGATGCGCGACTCGGGGCACATCTGGACCGACAAGGTGTCCCGGACGACCGCTCCGGGTGTGTACGCGGCCGGTGACGTGACCGGAGTGTTCGCCCTCGCGTCCGTCGCCGCCATGCAGGGACGTATCGCCATGTACCACTTCCTCGGCGACGCGGTGGCCCCGCTCAACCTCAAGACCGTCTCCTCGAACGTCTTCACCGACCCCGAGATCGCCACCGTCGGCTACAGCCAGGCGGACGTGGACGCGGGCAAGATCGACGCGCGCGTGGTCAAGCTGCCCCTGCTGCGCAACCCGCGCGCCAAGATGCAGGGCATCCGGGACGGCTTCGTGAAGATCTTCTGCCGGCCGGGCACGGGCATCGTCGTCGGCGGTGTGGTCGTGGCGCCGCGCGCCTCGGAACTCATCCACCCCATCTCGATCGCCGTCGACAACAATCTGACGGTCGAACAGATCGCGAACGCCTTCACCGTGTACCCCTCCCTTTCGGGGTCGATCGCGGAGGTGGCACGCCAGCTGCACACGCGCAAGGCGGGCGGCGAGATCTGACGGCCGGCTCCGACTTCCCGCTGGTCACGGGGAGTTGTCGAGCATGCGTGCGGCATAGGCGGGGAGACTAGGCCCTATACCACTCCCCGCCCTGCCGTGCGAACAACTTCTGTTATTCGGCGCAAACTGCTGAAAGCAGACGGTCGTTGGGGTTACTGTCAGTTTCGTGTTCGCTGCAGAACGTCGCCAATTGATCCTCGAAATGGTGCGAGCGAACGGGGCCGTGTCGCTCCGTGAACTCGCCCGCGTCGTCCAGACCTCCGAAGTGACCGTACGGCGGGACGTGCGCGCACTGGAGGCCGAAGGACTCCTCGACCGCCGGCACGGCGGTGCGGTACTGCCGGGCGGGTTCACGCGGGAGTCCGGCTTTCCGCAGAAGTCCCATCTCGCGACCGCCGAGAAGACGGCCATCGCCGACCTCGCCGCGGGCCTCGTCGAAGAGGGCGAGGCCATCGTGGTCGGCGCCGGTACGACCACCCAGGAGCTGGCCCGCCGGCTCGCTCGGGTGCCCGGGCTGACCGTCGTCACCAACTCCCTGCTGGTGGCCCAGGCGCTGGCCCACGCCAACCGGGTGGAGGTCGTGATGACCGGCGGCACCCTGCGCGGCTCCAACTACGCCCTCGTCGGCTCCGGGGCGGAGCAGTCCCTGCAGGGGCTGCGGGTCTCCAAGGCGTTCCTGTCCGGGAGCGGGCTCACCGCCGAGCGGGGGCTGTCCACGTCGAACATGCTGTCGGCCTCCGTCGACCGGGCGCTGGTGCAGGCCGCCGCGGAGGTGGTGGTCCTCGCGGACCACACCAAGCTCGGGACGGACACCATGTTCCAGACGGTGCCCACGGACGTCATCACGCGACTCGTGACCGACGAACCGCCGGCACACGACGATCGTGCGGCCACGGAGCTGCAGGCACTCGCGGATCAGGGGGTGCAGATCGCTGTCGCGGGGGCCGGGGGAAATGAGATGCCCGCGGCGCGCCAGCGGGCTCCCCTGCCGGGACCCCGGCGGGGGGCGCCGGCGCCCGGTGGCGGGTTGCGGGGGGTGCTGGGCGAGCCGTCGGCGGGGGCCGAGCGGGGGCGGGTGGCTGATCTTCGGCGGCGGTGAGGGGGCTGTGCCGTCCTGCCGCGGTGCTCCAGGCCCGTCGCGCGGGTGACCCCGTTCGTGGGGCTGTCGCCCCCATGCGGCGCAGTCGCAGGAGCGACAATCCCGCGCCCCGTGAGGTGCCATCCCCCTCCGACGACTGACAAGACGACCGACAAGAGGACGCCCGGTAGGCCGCCGTCAGTGGGGCTACCGGGCGTCGCTCGGGTTGCTGGTGTCAGTCCTTGATCTCGCAGATGGCCGCGCCGGACGTGACCGAGGCGCCGACCTCGAAGTTGAGGCCCTTGATGGTGCCTGCCTTGTGGGCGTTGAGGGGCTGCTCCATCTTCATGGCCTCCAGGACGACGACCAGGTCGCCCTCCTTGACCTCCTGGCCCTCCTCCACGGCGACCTTGACGATCGTGCCCTGCATCGGGGAGGCGAGGGTGTCGCCGGAGGCGACGGGCCCGGACTTCTTGGCCGCCCGGCGCTTCGGCTTCGCGCCGGCCGCGAGGCCGGTGCGGGCCAGGGACATGCCGAGCGAGGCCGGGAGGGAGACCTCCAGGCGCTTGCCGCCGACCTCGACGACCACCGTCTCGCGGCCCGCGTCCTCCTCCGCCTCGGTGTCGGCGGCAGCGGCGAACGGCTTGATCTCGTTGACGAACTCGGTCTCGATCCAGCGGGTGTGCACCGTGAAGGGCTCGTCCGAGCCGGTCAGCTCGGGGGCGAACGCCGGGTCCCGCACGACCGCGCGGTGGAACGGGATGGCCGTAGCCATGCCCTCGACCTGGAACTCCTCCAGGGCGCGGGCGGCCCGCTCCAGGGCCTCCTTGCGGGTACGGCCGGTGATGATCAGCTTGGCGAGCAGCGAGTCCCAGGCCGGGCCGATGACCGAGCCGGACTCCACGCCCGCGTCCAGACGGACACCGGGGCCCGAGGGGGCGTCGAACCGGGTGACCGTGCCGGGGGCCGGGAGGAAGTTGCGGCCCGGGTCCTCACCGTTGATGCGGAACTCGAACGAGTGACCGCGCAGGGCGGGGTCGCCGTAGCCCAGTTCCTCGCCGTCGGCGATGCGGAACATCTCGCGGACCAGGTCGATGCCGGCGACCTCCTCGGTCACCGGGTGCTCCACCTGGAGGCGGGTGTTCACCTCGAGGAAGGAGATCGTGCCGTCCTGACCGACCAGGAACTCGCAGGTGCCGGCGCCCTCGTAGCCGGCCTCCTTCAGGATGGCCTTGGAGGCGCGGTACAGCTCGGCGACCTGCTCCTCGGAGAGGAACGGCGCCGGAGCCTCCTCGACCAGCTTCTGGTGGCGGCGCTGCAGCGAGCAGTCACGGGTGGAGACGACGACCACGTTGCCGTGCTTGTCCGCCAGGCACTGGGTCTCCACGTGCCGGGGGCGGTCCAGGTAGCGCTCCACGAAGCACTCGCCGCGGCCGAAGGCGGCCACGGCCTCGCGGACGGCGGAGTCGTACAGCTCCGGGACCTCTTCGAGGGTGCGCGCGACCTTCAGGCCGCGCCCGCCGCCGCCGAAGGCCGCCTTGATGGCGATCGGCAGGCCGTGCTGCTCGGCGAAGGCGACGACCTCGTCGGCGCCGGACACCGGGTCCGGCGTGCCGGCCACCAGGGGGGCGCCGGCACGCTGGGCGATGTGCCGGGCGGCGACCTTGTCACCCAGGTCGCGGATGGCCTGCGGGGGCGGGCCGATCCAGATCAGACCCGCGTCCAGCACGGCCTGCGCGAAGTCGGCGTTCTCCGACAGGAAGCCGTAGCCCGGATGGACGGCGTCCGCACCGGACTCGCGTGCGGCGTTCAGAATTTTTTCGATGACCAGATAGCTGGTGGCCGGGGTGTCACCGCCCAGGGCGAACGCCTCATCCGCGGCGCGGACATGCAGAGCGTCCCGGTCCGGGTCGGCGTAGACGGCCACGCTCGCGATCCCGGCGTCCCGGCAGGCCCGGGCCACGCGGACAGCGATTTCGCCACGGTTGGCGATGAGCACCTTGCGCACGATTGAGGCTCCCTCCTTGAAACAAGCCGAGTTTAGGGACTGCCGACGAGGCACTTCGACCCGTCCCCAATGGTGAGCTTGCCCACACGGAGCGTGATTCGAGGCTCGCTCGACCCGCGAAAGCCCTTGTCGCACCGTGGTACGCAGGACTCCACCGGAAAACCCTAGCCCCGTCATGTGGTCAAGGTCTCTGTGGGCGCGTGCTGCGGCCCACTTCGTTTCTTTGTCGAGTCCCTACGAATGGCCCAATGATTCTTTGCCGGTGGCCGAACCCTTGTCCCCGGGTTTACCCGTTAGTAGCCTCGCGGGGACTCGAACGTACTTCAGGTAGCAGCAGTCCTGCTCGGACTGAGGTCGAAAGTGGGTGGGGACCGGTGGTACGCAGACCGGTGGCGTGGATCGTGGCGTTCGTCCTCCTGGGTGAGGCGTTCGTCATCGGGGCACTGAACTGGTTCCTCGGCATCGTCGTCGACCGCCAGAGGATGTCCCTGGCCGGTCTCGACTCGCACGTGATGTCGACGTCCTCGAAGGTGGGCGGCGTCGTCTTCGGGCTCTACTTCGTCCTGTGCGCCGTGGTGGCCCTGCTCGTCGCGATCCGCGACCGCGCCCCCGCCGGCCTCGGCCGCGTCCTGCTGGTCAGCGTCGCGGTGGTGCACGGCCTGCTGGGCGCGTTCACGCTGAGCATCGTGGGCTGGCCCGCGTTCGTGTTCATGGTGGTGATGCTCGCCCTGATCGTGCTGCTCCTGGTGACGTACGACCGTGAGCCCGGCCCCGGGCAGGACCCCGCGGCCGGCGACCCGGACGAGGGCGGCCACCCGGACGCCGAGAGCGAGCCGGCCGCGCCGGCCGAGCCGCCGGTGGACCTTGCGAAGGAGCCGCACGGCCGTACGGGTGAGCCGCAGGACGGGGACGAGGAGCCGCAGGACTCCGTCCCCGCCCAGATCACTCAGCCGGTGCCCACAGGTCGGTGATCCCGACGCCCAGCTCGGCCAGCAGCCGCCGGACGAGGGGCAGGCTGATGCCGATCACGTTGCCGTGGTCGCCGTCGATGCCCTCGATGAACGGCGCCGACCGGCCGTCCAGGGTGAAAGCCCCGGCGACGTAGAGGGGCTCGCCGGAGGCGACGTACGCGGCGATCTCCTCGTCGGTGGGCTCACCGAAACGGACGACGGTGGACGCCGTCGCGGAGACGTACCGCTTGGCCGCCGTGTCCCACACGCAATGGCCCGTCTGGAGGATCCCGGCGCGGCCGCGCATCGACTTCCAGCGGGCCGCGGCCTCCTCGGCGTCGGCCGGCTTGCCGAGCGCCTGCCCGTCCAGCTCCAGCACCGAGTCGCAGCCGATCACCAGGGCGCCCTGCACCTCCGGCCTGGCCGCCACCACCGAGGCCTTGGCCTCCGCGAGGGCGAGCGCCAGCTCGGCCGGGGTGGGCGCGGTGACGGCGTCCTCGTCGACCCCGCTCACGATCACCTCCGGTGCGAGGCCGGCCTGCCGGAGCAGGCCCAGCCGGGCCGGGGACTGGGAGGCCAGGACGAGTCGTCTGCGCGGGGTAGCGGTCATGCGGCCAGGTTAGCGGGGGCGGCGTGCGCGGCGCCGGGCTATCTCAGGCCGATGACGATCATTCCGAGGAGCATGGACAGGGCCAGGACGAGACCGAGCCGGCGGAGCATCTCCTGCATGTCGCGGAGTTCCTTGGGGGGCTCGTTCTCGGGGTCTGACCACAGCATGCCCCCCAGCGTGGGGCCTGGCCGTTCCGGGCGCCTGAGTACCGCTACTCAGATCGGCGCCCGGAGTGCGCCTCAGCTCGGCCAGTACGTGCGGGTCCAGGACGCCGGACCCGGCTTGGGCAGGTGCGTCGTGGCGATGCGGGACGGGTCGGACCACGCGTCGGGGGTGGCCGGGGCGCCGGGCGGCAGGGACGCTGCCGCCGCGGCGCGGGCTCGGACCACCGCCAGGGCGGCGGCCAGCTCCTCCGGGGTCGGATTGCCTCGTACGACCTTGATGTTCATGACCGCTCCCAGGGTCGGCGGGGCCTAGAGGGGGATGTTGCCGTGCTTCTTCGGAGGCAGGGATTCCCGCTTCGTACGCAGTTGACGCAGGCCCCGGACGATGTGGCGGCGGGTGTCGGACGGCATGATCACCGCGTCGATGTAGCCGCGCTCGGCCGCGACGTAGGGGTTGAGGAGGGTGTCCTCGTACTCCTGGATGAGCCGCGCGCGCGTGGCCTCGACGTCCTCGCCGTTCGCCGCCGCCTCGGCGATCGTGCGGCGGTGCAGGATGTTGACGGCCCCCTGGGCGCCCATCACGGCGATCTGCGCCGTCGGCCAGGCGAGGTTGAGGTCGGCGCCCAGGTGCTTGGAGCCCATGACGTCGTAGGCACCGCCGAACGCCTTGCGGGTGATCACCGTGATGAGCGGGACCGTGGCCTCGGCGTAGGCGAAGATCAGCTTGGCACCGCGGCGGATGATGCCGTCGTGCTCCTGGTCGACGCCCGGCAGGAAGCCCGGCACGTCGACGAACGTGATGACCGGGACGTTGAAGGCGTCGCAGGTGCGCACGAAGCGGGCGGCCTTCTCGCTCGCCGTGATGTCGAGGCAGCCGGCGAACTGCATCGGCTGGTTGGCGACGATGCCCACCGGGTGGCCCTCGACCCGGCCGAAGCCCGTGACGATGTTCGGCGCGAACAGCGCCTGCGTCTCGAAGAACTCCGCGTCGTCCAGGACGTGCTCGATCACCGTGCGGATGTCGTACGGCTGGTTCGCGCTGTCCGGGACCAGGGTGTCCAGCTCCCGGTCCTCGTCGGTGACGGTGAGGTCCGCCTCCTCCGGGAAGACCGGCGGCTCGCTGAGGTTGTTCGACGGCAGGTACGACAGCAGCTGCTTGACGTACTCGATGGCGTCCTTCTCGTCCCCGGCCATGTGGTGCGCCACGCCCGAGGTGGAGTTGTGGGTGCGGGCGCCGCCCAGCTCCTCGAAGCCGACGTCCTCGCCGGTGACCGTCTTGATGACGTCGGGGCCGGTGATGAACATGTGCGAGGTCTGGTCGACCATGACCGTGAAGTCGGTGATCGCCGGGGAGTAGACCGCGCCGCCCGCGCAGGGGCCGACGATCAGGCTGATCTGCGGGATGACGCCGGAGGCGTGGGTGTTGCGGCGGAAGATCTCGCCGTATGCGCCGAGGGAGGCGACGCCTTCCTGGATGCGGGCGCCGCCGGAGTCGTTGATGCCGATGACCGGGCAGCCGGTCTTGAGCGCGAAGTCCATCACCTTGACGATCTTCTGGCCGTAGACCTCGCCGAGGGCGCCGCCGAAGACGGTGAAGTCCTGGGAGAAGACCGCTACGGGGCGGCCGTCGACCGTGCCGTAGCCGGTGACCACGCCGTCGCCGTACGGGCGGTTCTTCTCCAGGCCGAAGTTGGTGGAGCGGTGGCGGGCGAACTCGTCCAGCTCGACGAAGGACCCCTCGTCGAGGAGGAGTTCGATTCGCTCACGGGCCGTCAGCTTGCCCTTGGCGTGCTGCTTCTCGACGGCGCGCTCCGAGCCGGCATGCGTCGCCTCGTGGATGCGGCGCTGCAGATCCGCGAGTTTGCCCGCGGTCGTGTGGATGTCGATCTCGTGGCGCTCTTCCGGCTCGGACATCGGGATCGCGGCTCCCTGCCTGCTCAAAAGGGGGGACGGTTACTCATCCGTAGAGTAGTGGCGGGCCTCCGGGTCGGCAGTGCGGCGTTTCCCACACCTAGGGTGACTTGCATGACACCGCACAATGCATCAGACGACAGCCGTTGGTCCGATCTCGACCGTCCGCCTCTGAACGCGGCGGCGCTGCGGCGCGGGTTGGTGCGCGAGGGTGGCCTGTGGTCGCGGGTGGAGCTGGTCCGGCGCACCGGCTCGACCAACTCCGACCTGGTGGAGCAGGCCGTGGCCGGTACGGCGGGCGAGGGCGCGGTGCTCGTCGCCGAGGAGCAGACGGCCGGGCGGGGGCGGCTGGAGCGGCAGTGGAGTGCTCCGGCGCGGTCCGGGCTGTTCTTCTCCGTGCTGCTGCGGCCCACCGAGGTGCCCATCGCCCGCTGGGGGTGGCTGCCGCTGCTCACCGGGGTGGCCGTGGCCACCGGGCTGTCCCGGGCCGCCGGCGTGGACACGGCGCTCAAGTGGCCCAACGACCTGCTCGTGCGTGTCGGGGGTGAGGAGCGCAAGGCCGGGGGCATCCTCGCGGAGCGGGCGGGCGAGGGGGGCGTCGTCGTCGGCGTCGGGATCAACGTCACGCTGCGGGCGGAGGAGCTGCCGGTGCCCCAGGCGGGGTCGCTGGCGCTGGCCGGCGCCGTGAGCACGGACCGGGACCCGCTGCTGCGGGCGGTGCTGCGGTCGCTGGAGGACTGGTACGGGC
Organism: Streptomyces sp. NPDC030798; assembly: GCF_055572275.1. Lineage (NCBI taxonomy): Bacteria > Bacillati > Actinomycetota > Actinomycetes > Kitasatosporales > Streptomycetaceae > Streptomyces > Streptomyces sp. NPDC030798. Next base: position 318,346 of record NZ_JBVIDR010000009.1, read on the forward strand.
GGTGGCGGGCGGCGGGGGGCGATCCGGGCGTCAGCGGGCTGCAGGAGACGTATGCGGCGGGGTGCGCGACGTTGGGGCGCCTGGTGCGGGCGGAGTTGCCGGGGGAGCGGTCGGTGGTGGGGGAGGCGGTGGCCGTCGACGGGGACGGGCGGCTCGTCATCGCCACGGAGGAGGGCGTGCGGGAGCCTGTGGGGGCGGGGGACATCGTGCACCTGCGCCCCGCGTGAGGGTGCCTGCGGCGCCTTGGGGGTGGGTGTTCTTACGGGAGTGCGTGGCGTCCTCCGGCTGCGGCTCGGGGCTGTGGCGGCGGGTCCACCTGCGGGTTGGGGGGGTGCGATGCCTGCGGCGCCCGTGCGGGGCGTGGAGGTGCGCGTAGCGCCCGTCGCGCAGTGTGGGTCGGGGCCGCGACGGGGGGTGTCCGTCCCCGGAACGGCGCGGAATCGGTCGGTCGTCCAGGTGCTGGTGTCGACGCGCCGACCGCTGCGGGCGGACACCCCCCGGCACGTCCCCTTCCCGCCGCGGGCGCCCGCGGGCACGTCCGCACGACGGCCGACGGGGGCGTGCCTCCCCGGAGGCGCGAGGGTTCGCGGAGGGGCACGGTGGCACGTGAGTGGTGCGTGGCCTCGGCTGAACCCGACGGAGTGAGCTGGCGCACACCTGCCGTAGAGTTGAGGCCGGTCGATACCTGACCGTGGCAGATCGGAAGGGCAGCAGGCGTGACCGTCGACGACACGGGCTCCGGTGCGCACGACCGGGTGGACCCGCAGGCCGCCGACTCCGGCGAGGACCCGCTCGCGCTGCGTCTCGAACAGCTCATCCTGGGCGCCGAGCGGCGCTACACCCCGTTCCAGGCGGCCCGCAGCGCCGGTGTCTCCATGGAGCTGGCCTCGCGGTTCTGGCGGGCGATGGGCTTCGCCGACATCGGGCAGGCCAAGGCGCTCACCGAGGCCGACGTACTGGCGCTGCGCCGCCTCGCCGGTCTGGTGGAGGCGGGGCTGCTGAGCGAGGCCATGGCGGTGCAGGTGGCCCGGTCGACGGGGCAGACGACCGCCCGTTTGGCCGAATGGCAGATCGATTCCTTCCTGGAGGGGCTGACCGAGCCCCCCGAGCCGGGCATGACCCGGACCGAGGTGACGTACCCGATCGTCGAGCTGCTCCTGCCCGAGCTGGAGGAGTTCCTCGTCTACGTCTGGCGCCGCCAGCTCGCCGCCTCGGCCGGGCGGGTCGTGCAGACCGCCGACGACGAGGAGATGGTCGACCGGCGGCTCGCCGTCGGCTTCGCCGACCTCGTGGGGTTCACGCGGCTGACCCGCCGGATGGAGGAGGAGGAGCTGGGCGAGCTGGTCGAGGCGTTCGAGACGACCGCCGCCGACCTGGTGGCCGCCCGGGGCGGCCGGCTCATCAAGACCCTCGGGGACGAGGTGCTGTACGTCGCCGACGACGGCGGTACGGCCGCGGACATCGCCCTGCGCCTGGTCGAGACGATGGCGAACGACGAGACGATGCCCGAGCTGCGCGTCGGCATGGCGTTCGGCACGGTGACCACGCGGATGGGTGATGTCTTCGGTACGACCGTCAACCTCGCCTCCCGGCTGACGTCGATAGCTCCGCGTGACGCCGTGCTGGTGGACAGCGCCTTCGCCGAGGAGCTGATCCGTACCGGGGAGGCGCCGGCCTCGGAGGCGGAGGCCGCCGAGGCGGCTGCCGCGGCGGAGAAGGAGGGCGAGGAGCCGCCGACGTACCGCTTCGCGCTCCAGCCGATGTGGCAGCGGCCGGTTCGCGGGCTCGGCGTGGTCGAGCCGTGGCTGCTCAGCCACCGCCAGGGCCAGTCCTGAGCCCGGTGGCTAGGTCCGTCCGCCGCCCAGCAGGTCGCCCACGCAGAGGCTGATCACCGGCAGGCACAGACCGCGGCCCGGCGCGGGCGCCGTCGCGCTGTGGCTCGGGCTCGGCGCCGGTGCGGGTGCCGTTTTCGTGGGCGTCGGTGCGGGACGGGACGCGGTGCTCGTCGGCTGCTGCGGCGCTCCGGCCGGGACGGTGGTCGGGGTGTCGGGGCTGCCGGGATGCCGGGTGGGTGGCGCCGAGGGGGGCGTCGTTCCCCCGGCCGTCGTCGGCGCGGTGCTCACCGCGCCCATGACGGAGGTGGCGGAGGGCAGCGCGGTCGGGTCGGCGGCGCGGCTCGCGGACACGTCGGCCGACCGCCCGCTCGGGGCGCCGCCCAGGTCCTGCCGGGGCTCGGCCTCCGCCGTTCCGGGGCTGCCCAGCCCGGACTCCGGCGCCACCCGGACCAGGCTGAGCACTCCGGCCGCCAGGGCCAGCCCTCCGGCGGCGAGCATCACCTTCCGGTGCCGCGGCTTACGGTGCCTGCCCCGGCGGAGGGCGGGGGCTTCGGGGGCGGGGGTGCAGGCTTCCGTTTCCGGCTCGGAGTGTGCCGGAGGCGGGGCGGGTTGCCCGGCGCTGCGCGCGGCGAGCGGTGCCACCGGTCCGGCCGCGCCGGCGGCATGGCCCGGCTCTGCAACGGCTTTCGTGGCGCTCGCGTCACAGGCGTCCCTGGCCTGGGCCGCTTCCTCCGCGCCTTTCTCCGCGCCGGCGTCGTCGTCTGTGTCCCGGGCGGTTTGCCGAGCGTCGGCAGCACCGGAGGGATCGTCGTCCGCCTCCGCCTCCCCGGCTTCTCCCGCTTCGGCCTCCCCGGCTTCTCCCGCTTCGGCCTCCCCGGCTCCTCGTGCTTCGGCGTCACCGGCTCCTCGTGCTTCGGCGTCACCGGCTTCTTCCGCCCCGTCCGCGCCGGGGGCGGCCTCCGCCGCTTCCGGCTGCGCCGCGGAGCCGCCTTCTCCCGCAGCGTCACGCACCGCCGCAACTTCCCCCTCCGCCCCTGCCGTACCGGACTCTCCACGTATCGGTGTCATCGGGTCCCCTCCCGTCGCGCGCACGGTATGCGGTGCTGTGGGGGGTGTGGGTCGGGACGGTCGGGATGTCACTCGAACGGGGGTAGAACAGGCGGCGGTGGCGGCTCTTTCCCGGGGCGGGGTACGGCTGCGATGATCGGGGCGGCAGTAGTTAACCCGCGTTAACCGGAGGGTGTCATGAGTGAGGAGCGGTTCGGGGAGTTCGTGCTGGTGCGGCGGCACGGGCATGTGGCGGAGCTGGTGCTGGACCGGCCCAAGGCCATGAACGCCGTCTCGACGGAGATGGCCCGCTCCCTCGCGGGGGCCTGCGCCGCGCTCGCCGCCGACCGGGAAGCGCGCGTGGTCGTGCTGACCTCCTCCCATGAGAGGGCGTTCTGTGTCGGCGCCGACCTGAAGGAGCGGAACTCCTTCAGCGACGCCGATTTGGTACGGCAGCGGCCGGTGGCGCGCGCGGCGTACACGGGTGTGCTGGAGCTGCCGATGCCGACCGTCGCGGCGGTGCACGGCTTCGCGCTGGGCGGTGGGTTCGAGCTGGCGCTGTCCTGCGACCTGATCGTGGCGGACCGTACGGCGGTGGTGGGGCTGCCGGAGGTGTCCGTGGGCGTGATCCCGGGCGGTGGCGGTACGCAGCTGCTGCCGCGGCGGGTCGGGGCGGCGCGGGCCGCCGAGCTGATCTTCTCGGCTCGCCGGGTGGAGGGCCCGGAGGCCGCTGAGCTGGGCCTCGTCGATCTGCTGGTGGAGGAGGGGCGGGACCGCGAGGAGGCGCTGGCGCTCGCTGCCCGGATCGCCGGGAACTCACCCGTGGGGCTGCGCGCCGCCAAGCGGGCGCTGCGGCTGGGGCACGGGCTGGACCTGCGGGCCGGCCTGGAGGTCGAGGACGCGGCCTGGAGGTCGGTGGCGTTCTCGGCGGACCGGGCGGAGGGCGTCGCGGCCTTCAACGAGAAGCGCAAGCCGGACTGGCCGGGAGAGTGACCTCCCCCGGCCGGCCACCACGCGGACAGGCCACCGGGCCGACGGCCGGCCGCTGACCGTGCGTATCCCGCCGGGGTCCGGCGGCACACCTCACGCCGTTCACTTGATCGCCCCGTAAATGTCCCCCTTACCCGTATTCGTCCCTAACCTGGAGTAATGGGTGAGGACAAGCGGCTCGCCGATGTGGTGGCGCTGGCTCAGGGGATGGCGGCGGCGCACACCCCTCGGGAGTCGTGGCGGGCTGCCGCGCTCGGGGCGTGTCGGGCGTTGGACGGGAGTTTCGCGGCACTGTCGGTGTGGGAGCGGGAGCGGGGGCGGCTGCGGGTGCTCGTGAACGTGGGGGAGCGGGCCCCGGACGAGGAGGAGTTCCCGGAGGCCGAGGCGTACCCGGTGCACCAGTTCCCGGAGATCACCGAGTTTCTGCACGAGCGCTGGGCGGGCGGCGGCGGGCCCAACGCGTGGGTGGAGACCGCGCAGGGGCCGGCCGCGGGAACCCCGGGGTACTTCCATCAGCGGGTCGCCGCGCTGCGCCGGCGCGGCCGGGGGTGCTGTGTCGTCGCCCCGGTGGTGCTGCACGGCCGGGCCTGGGGCGAGCTGTATGTGGCCCGGGCGGCGGGCGTGCCGGTGTTCGGGCGGGGGGACGCCGACTTCGCGACCGTGCTGGCCGCCGTCGTCGCCGCCGGGATCGCCCAGACCGAACGGCTCGAGGAGGCCCGCCGGCTCGCGTACACCGACGCCCTCACCGGCCTCGCCAACCGGCGCGCCGTCGACGTACGGCTGGAGGAGGCCGTCGAGCGGCACCGGGCCGAGGGTGTGGTCGTCAGCCTCGTCGTCTGTGATCTGAACGGGCTCAAGCGGGTCAACGACACCCTCGGGCACGCCGTCGGCGACCGGCTGCTGGAACGATTCGGCTCCGTGCTGTCGCTGTGCGGGGCGATGGTGCCCGGGGCGCTCGTGGCGCGGCTCGGCGGCGACGAGTTCTGTCTGCTCGCCGTGGGGCAGCCGGCCGACGACGTGGTGAAGGCGGCCGACGAACTGTGCCGGCGGGCCGCAGAGTTGGAGCTGGGTGAGGGCGTGGCCTGCGGGGTCGCCTCGACCGGGGATCCGATCGGGCCGGTGCGGTCGGCGCGGCGGCTGTTCCGGCTCGCCGACGCCGCGCAGTACCGGGCCAAGGCTCTGCGCGCCAACCGGCCGGTGGTGGCCGGCCGTGAGGGGCCGGACGATCCGGTCGTACGGTTGGCGGACGAGGCGTCGCCCGCGCGGGGAGAGCGGCGCCGGTTCCGCGGGCGGCAGCCGTGAGCCGGAGCGCGACCGGGGTAAGGGGCGCTCCCGGTCTCCACTAGTGACATTAAGGCATTCAATGCGTACGCTCCTGAATATGGATATGCACACTGTGGTGGTGGGGACGTCCGGGGTCACCGCGTCCGACGTTCTCGCCGTTGCGCGCGGCGGTGCCCGCATCGAGCTGTCGGCCGAGGCGGTGTCGGCCCTGACGGCGGCCCGGGAGATCGTGGACGCCCTGGCGGCCAAGCCGGACCCGGTCTACGGCGTCTCCACCGGCTTCGGAGCCCTGGCGACCCGGCACATCAGCCAGGAACTGCGCGCCCAGCTGCAGCGCAACATCGTCCGCTCGCACGCCGCCGGCATGGGACCGCGGGTGGAGCGGGAGGTCGTGCGGGCCCTGATGTTCCTGCGGCTCAAGACCGTCTGCTCGGGCCACACCGGCGTGCGGCCCGAGGTCGCGCAGACCATGGCCGACGTGCTCAACGCCGGGATCACCCCGGTCGTCCACGAGTACGGCTCGCTCGGCTGCTCCGGAGACCTGGCCCCGCTGTCCCACTGCGCCCTCGCCCTCATGGGGGAGGGGGAGGCGGAAGGGCCCGACGGGCAGGTCCGCCCCGCCGGTGAGCTGCTGGCCGCGCACGGGATCCAGCCCGTCGAGCTGCGCGAGAAGGAGGGCCTGGCCCTGCTCAACGGCACCGACGGCATGCTCGGCATGTTGATCATGGCCCTCGCCGACCTGGACACCCTGTACAAGTCCGCCGACGTCACCGCCGCCCTCAGCCTCGAGGCGCTGCTCGGGACCGACAAGGTGCTCGCGCCGGAACTGCACGCCATCCGCCCGCATCCGGGGCAGGGCGCCTCCGCCGCCAACATGCTCGCCGTCCTCAAGGGCTCTCAGCTCACCGGGCACCACCAGGACGACGCGCCCCGCGTCCAGGACGCCTACTCGGTGCGCTGCGCCCCGCAGGTCGCCGGCGCCGGACGGGACACCCTCGCGCACGCCCGGCTCGTCGCCGAGCGGGAGCTGGCCTCCGCCGTCGACAACCCGGTCGTCCTGCCCGACGGCCGCGTGGAGTCCAACGGCAACTTCCACGGCGCCCCCGTCGCCTACGTCCTGGACTTCCTCGCCATCGCCGCCGCAGACCTCGGCTCCATCGCCGAGCGCCGCACCGACCGGCTTCTGGACAAGAACCGCAGCCACGGACTGCCGCCGTTCCTCGCCGACGACGCCGGCGTCGACTCGGGGCTGATGATCGCCCAGTACACGCAGGCCGCGCTGGTGAGCGAGATGAAGCGGCTGGCCGTACCCGCCTCCGCGGACTCCATCCCGTCCTCCGCCATGCAGGAGGACCATGTGTCCATGGGCTGGTCGGCCGCGCGCAAGCTGCGTACCGCCGTCGACAACCTCACCCGGATCGTCGCCATCGAGCTGTACGCCGCCACCCGCGCCATCGAGCTGCGCGAGGGCCTCGCCCCGGCGCCCGCCTCGCAGGCCGTGATCGACGCCGTGCGCGCCGCCGGCGTGCAGGGGCCGGGGCCGGACCGGTTCCTCGCGCCGGACCTGGCCGCCGCCGACGCCTTCGTCCGCAGCGGCTCGCTCGTCGCCGCGGCGGAGACGGTCACCGGGCCGCTGCAGTAACGGTTGTGCCAAGGGGCCCTGTGCGGCCACAGGGCCCCTCTCTGCGCTGTCAGCGGGTCACTTCAGCTTGGCCGCCTGGGCCTTGACGACCGCGGCCGGCACCGCGTAGGCCTTCTTGGCCATCATGGCGCCGATGTTGATGGTGGTGTACGACGCGACGTTGTTGCCGTGCCGGACCACCTGCACGTGGACCGGGGCCGTGTCCCCGTCCTCCATGTCGCTGGTCGCGGCGAAGGCCACCGACTCGTCGCCGGTGCCCGAGGACTTCTCCTCGGCGACCTTGGTGAATTTCGCCTTGTCACCGGCCTGGTCGCCCGTGAAGCCGCCCGCGCAGGCCTTCACCGCGTCGGACACCGACTGCAGGGCCTTCTCGGCGCCGTCCCCGTCGTACGAGGACAGGATGACCACCGTGGTGTCGAGGTCCATCGAGTCCTTGAGCGCGTCCTCGAACTTGCCGTCGGCCAGGTCGTCCATGGAGGTGGCGTCGTCCGTGGGGTCCTTCTTGGCCTCCTGGACCATGCGGTTGGTCTCCGCCGCCGGGGCGCCCGGCGCGATGCCCGTCATGACGCGCAGCAGCGGGTCGCACTGCGCGTCGGCCGCCTTGACCTTGCTCTTGGCGGGCGTACCGCCCTCGACGGCCTCGACCTTGTACCCGGACACCTCGCCCTTGGCGAGGATCAGGTTCTTCAGCTCGGCGGCGCTCAGCGCCTTCGCGGCCGGCTTCGCCGCGTCCGCCCCCTTGCCGTCCCCGGAGCCCTTCGACCCGTTGTCGGAACAGCCCGTGATGAGGGCGAGTGACAGTGCGCCGACGGCGGCAGTGGCGCACAGTCGCACGCCCGGTGATCTCTTCATGGACGGACTATGCGTGTACCGTCAAAGGATCGTCAAGCGCGATTAAAGGCCGAGGCGTTCCCGGCGCACCGAATACACCACGAATCCGGCACCGATCGCGAGGAACGCGCTGCCCGCGATGACGTACGGCGTGGTGTCGAAGCTGCCGGTGTCGGCGAGCCGCGTGGTGTCCGGGACTTCGCTCGTCGTCGCCTCGGTCACCGCCTTGGCCTGCTGGGTGACCTGCGTGGTCGAGGTGACCGCGGCCGTCTGCGCCGTCGCTCTCGCCGGGCTGTCCTGCGACGCGTTGGCGGACGGGACGAACCACAGGGCGCACAGCAGCGTCCCCGCGGCGGTGGCGGTCAGCAGCGGACGGCGAGCGGATGACACGGAATATCGATCCCCTTGTGACGCTGGCGAATTGGCCGTGTGGGGCGATGTTAGTGAAAGTCGCGGGTCACAGGAAAGTCACGGGAGGTTTCAGTCGTACTCTCGCGCCATGAGCGAAGAAGAGACATCACGGTTTGTACGGCTTCGGGTGGAGGTGGTGCTCGAAGTTCAGGACGACGACGAGGTGACCAAGGCCGCACTGCGCCGGCTCGCCGCCGATCCGGAGCTGCCGCAGGAGGAGCGGACCCACGCCGAGAGCGCTGTGACGGAAGACACCGCGGAGGCCCTTGCCTATCTCGTCGACCCGTTCGACCTGGTCAGCGAGGTGCCCGGGGTGGAGCTCCAGCAGGCCTCCTGGTCCACCGAGCGGATCGAGTACGACCCCGACTCGCCCGACTGGGATCTCGACGAGGATGATGGGGCGGACGACGGCGAAGAAGAGGACGGCATCGGCTGAGCGTCCCGGGGCACCCAACGACCCCGGACGGCAACCGCCGTCCGGGGTTTCGTCGTCTCAGGGGGGCGCACGGACCGACTCCCGCACCACCTGCCTCGGGCGGACGTGGTGCGCCTAACACATGCGGGCCATGTGGAACGGGATGGATCGTTCGTAGCGTTGATGGTTCGAGGGGACTCTCGGGGTTCGCGATTTCGGCAGTGATGGAGAAGCGTGTGATGACGGACAGTAAGCGGCGCAAGGGCCTGACGGTCGCGTCCGCACTGCTCGGCGGGGTACTGGCCCTCACCGGATGTTCCGGCGGCGGCGACGGCAAGGCCACGGACAACGGAGACAGCTCGCAGGCCAAGGTCGACGAGGCGGCGGCGAAGAAGTCCTCCGAGGCGCAGATCACGATCACGCCCAAGGACGGCAGCAACAACGCCTCGATCAACAACTCCGCCACCGTCAAGGTCGCCAAGGGCACCCTCACCGGCGTCACCATGACGACCGAGGACGGCAAGGCCGTCCCCGGTCAGCTCTCCGCCGACAAAAAGAGCTGGAAGCCCAGCGTCCAGCTGGCCCGGTCCACCACCTACAAGGTCGCCGCCGAGGCCAAGGACTCCCAGGGCCGCACGGCCAACGAGAACGCCTCCTTCACCACGGTCTCCCCGGCCAACAGCTTCATAGGCACCTACACCCCCGACAACGGCACCACCGTCGGCGTCGGCATGCCGGTGTCGATCAACTTCGACAAGGCGATCACCAACAAGGCGGCCGTGCAGAAGGGCATCACGGTCACCTCCAGCACCGGCCAGGAAGTCGCCTGCCACTGGTTCAACGCCAACCGCATGGACTGCCGCCCGGAGCAGTACTGGAAGGAAGGCTCCACCGTCACCCTGAAGCTGGCGCTCGACGGCGTCGAGGGCGCGCCCGGCGTCACCGGCGTGCAGCAGAAGACGGTCACCTTCCACATCGGCCGCAACCAGGTCTCCTACGTCGACGCCAAGACCAAGCAGATGAAGGTCACGCAGGACGGCAAGGTCGTCAAGACCATCCCGATATCCGCCGGCGCCCCCGACCACACCACGTACGAGGGCCAGATGGTCATCTCGGAGAAGTTCAAGCAGACCCGCATGAACGGCGCGACGGTCGGCTTCAAGGACTCCGACGGCAAGGGCGAGTACGACATCAAGGACGTGCCGCACGCCATGCGCCTGACCACCTCCGGCACCTTCATCCACGGCAACTACTGGGGCGCTCCGTCCGTCTTCGGCAACGTCAACACCAGCCACGGCTGCGTGGGCCTGCAGGACAAGAAGGGCGCGAACGACCCGAGCACCCCGGCCGCGTGGTTCTACGCCCACTCGCTGATCGGTGACGTCGTGGTCGTCCAGAACACCGGCGACAAGACCGTCGCGCCCGACAACGGCCTCAACGGCTGGAACATGGACTGGGCGCAGTGGAAGGCCGGTTCGGCCGTCTGACAGCCCGCTCACAGCTCCACCGGTGCCGCCCCGAGGGGCGGCACCGGTGTTTCCGGGGCGGACACAGTCTTCTCATCCGTCTCTTAAGCCGGCCTCAGCGAGCCATCACGTGCCGTCCCTAGCTTGCGGCGCATGTTCTTCACCTACCTGAGGCGCGAACTGCGCCGCCGCAGAAAGGCGGCCCTCGTCGTCGCCTCAGGCCTCGCGCTGGGCATCGCCCTGGTCATCGTGGTCAACTCCGTGTCCAGCGGCATGGGGAAGGCCCAGGACAAGGTGTTGCAGTCGCTGTACGGCCTGGGTACGGACATGACGGTCACGAAGGCGTCGACGCCGAGCGCCAGTGGCTCCCAGCGCCCGCGCTTCCGGTTCGACGCGCGGGGCAACGACGACGACTCCCAGCAGAGCAGCGACCGCGTGGTCGTCCAGGGCTTCACCACCCTGGCCTCCTCGACCGTCACCGAGGTCGCCCACCAGAAGGGCGTCTCCTCGGCCGCCGGCGGGCTCAGCCTCAGCGTGATCAAGGTCAGCGGCCAGTTCACCCGCGGCCAGTTCCAGCAGAACGGGGGCGGCGGCTTCTCGCGCGGCGGCGGCAACGGCCGCCCGCAGGGTGAAGTCAAGGGCGGCGGCGCCGACTTCGACATCAACCAGTACACCGTCTTCGGCACCGACGTCACCAAGGCCGGCGTCGGCCCGCTGACCTCCTCGAAGATCACCAGCGGCCGCGGCTTCAAGAGCACCGAGACGAACGCCGAGGTGGCCGTCGCCGACTCCGCCTACGCCAAGACGAAGAAGTACAAGGTCGGCTCGACCGTCACCGTCAAGGGCACCAAGTTCAAGGTGATCGGCATCGCCACCGCCGGCAGCGGCGACTCCGCGGCCAACCTCTACATCCCGCTGAAGCGGGCCCAGACCCTCGCGGACCAGAAGAACAAGGTCACCACGATCTACGTCAAGGCGGCCGACTCCCAGCAGATCGGCACCGTCAAGAGCGCCATCCAGAAGAACGTCTCGGGTACGACGGTCACCACCTCCGCCGACCTCGCCAAGACCGTCTCGGGCTCCCTGTCCACCGCTTCCTCTCTCGCCACCAAGGTCGGCAGGTGGCTGTCCATCGCGGTGCTCGTGGCCGCGTTCCTGGTCGCCGGCCTGCTCACCTCCTCCGCGGTCTCCCGCCGGGTGCGCGAGTTCGGCACGCTGAAGGCCCTGGGCTGGAAGTCCGGGCGGGTGACCCGGCAGGTGGTCGGCGAGGCGGTCGTCAACGGCCTGGTCGGCGGCGCCCTCGGCATCGCCCTCGGCCTGGCGGGCGCGTACGCCGTCACGGCCGTCAGTCCCAGCCTCCAGGCCCAACTCGGCGGAGGCGGAGGCGGCGGCGGCTTCGGCGGCGGCCCCGGCGGCGGTGGCTTCGGCGGCTCCGGTCGGCCCACGGCCAAGACCCTCGAGGTGGCCCTCACGGCACCGGTCAGCGTGACGACCATCGCCCTGGCCGTCGCCCTGGCGGTGGCGGGCGGCCTGACAGCGGGAGCCTTCGGCGGCTGGCGAGCATCCCGCCTCCGCCCGGCGGACGCACTGCGGCGCGTGGAGTAACGGCGCGCAAGGGCAGGGGGATCGCCCCCACCCGGGGGCGCGAGGAACTGCGCGACCAGCCCCACGGACCCGCAGCGAGGAACGACGCGCACCGCCCCCGAACCCTCCGTAGGAGCCACGCACATGTACGAACTGAAGAACGTCACCAAGCACTACACCCGAGGCAAGGACTCGGTCCACGCCCTCGACGGAGTCGACCTCACCATCCCCGACGGCGACCGCCTCGTCATCCAGGGCCCCACCGGCGGCGGCAAGTCCACCCTCCTGCAGATGCTCGGCGGCCTCGACCGCCCCACCTCCGGTCAAGTGACCCTCGACGGCACCGACCTGTCCAAGCTCAGTGAGGCCCGGCTGACCAGGGTCCGCAGCGAGAACATCGGCTTCGTCTTCCAGTCCTTCAACCTCATCCCGACCCTCACCGCGCAGGAGAACGTGGAGACGGCCCTCGTCCCCCTGGGCGTCAAGGTGAAGGAACGCCGCGAACTCGCGGCGCAGGCCCTGCAGTCCGTCGGCCTCGGCGAACGTCTCGCCCACCTGCCCTCCGAGATGTCGGGCGGCCAGCAGCAGCGGGTGGCCATCGCCCGGGCCCTCGTCAAACGGCCGAAGGTGCTCCTCGCCGACGAGCCGACCGGCAACCTGGACGAGGACATGCGCGACGAGATCATGGACGTACTCGAACGCCTGTGGAAGGAGCACGGGCTGACCTTCATCATGGTCACCCACGACTCGGCGATCGCGAAGAAGGCCCCGCGGCTGGCCACCATCCGCAAGGGAAGGATCACCGTGACGGAGAACGCAGGCGCCTGACGGTGTGCAAGGCGGCGCACACGCACGGAGTTTCCCGATTCTGTAACAGTGTCCCGCCCGGCGCGTAACAGTTCCGGCTAGCGCTTTCTCACCCTCCTCTCCTCTATTGAGCCGCTGATCACCCCCCGGCATACTGCGTGGTCCGGGGGGTTGACGTGCAGGTGTACGAGACTCCCCCCGGCCGGGTGAATGGGGATTCGCCCGGCACTTCATCTCCAGGGGGAGAACTTGCGCAGACAAGTGAAAAGAGCAGCTGCGGCCACGGTGGCCACCGCCGCAGCCGTCGCCCTCGCAGCGGGTATGACCAGCCCCGCGTCGGCGAAGCCCGAGCAGCGTGTCTCGGCCGCTGCCTCATCGCTCACCGCCAAGCACCACGTCACCCTGATCACCGGCGACCGTGTCGCCCTCGACGCCAAGGGCCGCGTCGTCGGCCTGCAGCGCGCCAAGGGGCGGGAGCACATACCGTTCCAGGTCCGCAAGGCCGGCGGACACACCCTGGTCGTCCCGGCCGACGCGGCCCGCCTGGTCGCCACCGGCAAGCTGGACCAGCGGCTGTTCGACGTCACCGAGCTGAACAAGGCGGCCACCCGCCGGGCCCAGAAGAACGGCCTGAAGGTCATCGTCGGCTACAGCGGCTCCGCCGCGGCGACGAAGGCCGAGGTGCGGGACGCGGGCCGGCTGCGCCACAGCCTCAAGGCGCTGAACGCGGACGCCGTGCAGACCCCGGTCAAGGACACCGCCGAGCTGTGGGACGCCGTCACCAACGGCGACAGCACCGCCTCCGGCATCGCGCACGTCTGGCTCGACGGCGTCCGCAAGGCGTCGCTCGACAAGTCCGTGCCGCAGATCGGCGCCCCGGTCGCCTGGGCCGCCGGCTACACCGGCAAGGGCGTGAAGGTCGCCGTCCTGGACACCGGCGTGGACACCACCCACCCGGACCTGAAGGACCAGGTGATCGCGTCCAAGAACTTCACCGCCGCAGCCGACGCCACCGACCACTTCGGCCACGGCACGCACGTCGCCTCCATCGTGGCGGGCACCGGCGCCAAGTCGGGTGGCAAGTACAAGGGTGTCGCACCGGACGCCAAGATCCTCAACGGCAAGGTGCTCGACGACACCGGCTCCGGTGACGACTCCGGCATCCTCGCCGGCATGGAGTGGGCGGCCGCGCAGGGCGCCTCCGTCATCAACCTGAGCCTGGGCGGCTACGACACGCCCGAGATCGACCCGCTCGAGGCCGAGGTCAACAAGCTCTCCGCCGAGAAGGGCGTCCTGTTCGCGATCGCCGCGGGCAACGAGGGCCCCCAGTCGATCGGTTCGCCGGGCAGCGCGGACGCGGCGCTCACTGTCGGCGCCGTCGACAAGAAGGACAAGCTGGCGGACTTCTCGTCCACCGGCCCGCGTGTCGGCGACGGCGCCATCAAGCCGGACGTCACCGCGCCCGGCGTGGACATCACCGCCGCCGCGGCCAAGGGCAGCGTCATCGACCAGGAGGTCGGTGAGAAGCCCGAGGGCTACCTGACCATCTCCGGCACCTCGATGGCCACCCCGCACGTCGCGGGCGCCGCCGCGATCCTGAAGCAGGAGCACCCCGACTGGGGCTACGCCGAGCTGAAGGGCGCGCTCACCGGCTCCGCCAAGGGCGGCAAGTACACGCCGTTCCAGCAGGGTTCGGGCCGTATCGCGGTCGACAAGGCCATCAAGCAGTCCGTGATCGCCGACCCGGTCTCGGTCAGCTTCGGCACCCAGCAGTGGCCGCACACCGACGACAAGCCGGTCACCAAGAAGCTGACGTACCGCAACCTCGGTGACAAGGACGTCACGCTCACCCTGTCCAGCACCGCCACCAACCCCAAGGGCCAGGCGGCTCCGGCCGGCTTCTTCAAGCTCGGCGCGACCAAGGTGACCGTCCCGGCGCACGGCACGGCCACCGTCGACTTCACGGTCAACACCAAGCTGGGCGGCACCCTCGACGGCGCCTACTCCTCCTACGTGACCGCGACCGGCGACGGCCAGAGCATCCGCACGGCCGCCGCGGTGCAGCGCGAGGTGGAGTCGTACGACGTCACGCTCAAGTTCATCGGCCGTGACGGCAAGCCCGCCCCGGCCTACGACGCCGACCTGACCGGGGTCGGGGGTCTCGCCAACGGCCAGTGGCTGAACCCGTACGACAAGTCGGGCACGGTGAAGGTGCGCGCGCCGAAGGGCACGTACATCCTCAACAGCTCGATCTGGGTGAACCCGGACGACGCCACCAAGGGCATCGACTGGATCGCCCAGCCGAAGCTGACCGTCTCCAAGAAGCAGACGATCACGGTCGACGCGCGCAAGGCCAAGCCGGTGGACATCACCGTCCCGGCCACGGGCGTCAAGTCCCAGTTCGCCTCCCCGGAGTACGACGTCACGACCGCCGACGGCGAGTACGGCTACGGCTGGTTCCTGGACTCGTACAAGAACTTCCGCACCGCCCACCTCGGCGCGGCGCTGCCCTCGGGCACCCTGCGTCAGCAGTGGGACGGCCACTGGACCAAGGGCGCGACCGAGGAGTACGACGTCACCTCGGGCGGTCCGGTCAAGCAGCTCGCCACCGGCTACACCAAGCACTACAAGGCGGCCGACCTGGCCACGGTCAAGGCCCGGCTCGGTGCCGCCGCGAGCGGCAAGAAGGGCTCCGTCAGCGCGGTCGGCTGGCTGCCCGACAGCTCCGGCGCCTCCTCCATCGGCATCCCGCAGAAGATCCCCGGCACCCGCACCCTGCACCTGTCCGCCACCGGCGGCGTGAAGTGGGAGCTGGAATTCGAGCAGGACGGCGGCGTCGACCAGGACGGCTTCCCGATCGCCGAGGCGGGCTACGGGCTCGGCAACCAGACCTTCAAGGCCGGCAAGTCGTACACGAAGACCTTCAACACCGCGGTCTTCGGCCCGCACCTCAACGCCGACCTCGGCGTCTTCCGTGACGGCAACGAGATCTACGGCATGGTGCCGCTGTTCGCCGACGGCGCCAAGCACTCCGGCTCGTCGCTGTTCTCCAAGGTGACCACGACCCTGTACCGCAACGGCACCAAGGTCGGCTCCAACAACGACCCGCTGTTCGGCGACGAGACCTTCAAGGTCCCGGCCGGCGACGCCGCGTACAAGCTGACCACCTCGGTGCGGCGCTCGGCCACGGTCTCCGAGGCGTCCTCGCGGATCGACGCGGCCTGGACGTTCCGCTCCAAGAAGCCGTCGGGCGGCTCTGCCAAGCTCCCCGTCTCGGCCCTGCACTTCGGCGCCACGACCGGCCTGGACAGCCGAGTGGAGGCGGGCAAGAAGATGACCTTCCCGGTCACCGTCGAGGGCGCGGCGGCGGGCCGCAACCTGAAGTCGCTGGCGGTGTACGTCTCCTACGACGGCAAGACCTTCACGAAGGTCACCGTCCACGGCGGCAAGATCACCGTGAAGAACCCGGCGAAGAACAAGTCCCTCTCGTTCCGCGCCAAGATCACCGACAAGAAGGGCAACACGTCGACGATCACGATCTACGACGCCTACTTCGGCAAGTGAGCCGGTAGCCGCACGTAGTCACGGCCGAGGGCACCCGGAGCACCGTCTCCGGGTGCCCTTCGTGCGCCCGGGCCCGTGTGCGTGCGAGCGGGCCGACGTACAGTCCGTGCGTGACCGCTGCCATCACCGCCATGATCACCGCCGTCGTCGGCGTGCTCGGTACCCTCCTCGCCCCGGTGCTCAGCCAGCGGCAGGCCGACCGGCGGCGCGCCGAGGAGGAGCGGCGGGCGGAGCGCAGGCGGCTGTTCGAGGAGCGGCGGGAGGCCTACACCGCGATGAACCGGGCCTCCCGGCAGTTCCACACCCTGCTCAAGGACGCCCTGCACCGGCTGCGCGACGGCGTCTACACCGAACAGGACCGCGAGCAACTGGAGGAGGCGCGACGCGAGTACCGGGACCGGTACGCGCAGGCGCAGATGGTCGTGCCCGAGAAGATCCTGGACGCCTCCCGCGCCGTCAACACCGTGCTCGCCGGCATCGACGCCGCCGTCAAACGCCTCGACCGCGATCTGGCCCGCGAGGGCGAGTCCGCCGAGAGCGCCCTGATCCAGCTCAAGGACGCCGAGCCCCTGCTGACCGCCATGCGCCGCCTGATGCGCTCCGACCTCGGGATCGAGGACCAGCGGGACCAGGGAGACCAGGGGGCTGGGCGGCAGCGGGACTAGGCGGACGGCACGGGGCGGGCCGCGTCCGTGCCCCAGCTCGCCAGCAGGCGCAGGGACTCGGCCGACGTGGAGCCCGGTTCGGCGTGGTAGGTCACCAGGGCCTGGTCGGTGTCGTCCGTGACGCGGAAACTCTCGAAGTTCAGCGAGAGATCGCCGGCCAGCGGATGGTGCAGCCGCTTGACGCCATGGCTCTTCTCCTTGACGTCGTGCGTCGCCCACAGCCGCCGGAACTCCTCGCTCTTGACGGAGAGTTCACCGACGAGCGCGGACAGCCGCGGATCGTCCGGATAGCAGCCCGCGTCCATGCGCAGCGCGCAGACGATGTCGATCGCCTTCTGCTCCCAGTCCACGAACAGATCCCGGTACTCCGGGCGCAGGAAGACCAGCCGCGCCCAGTTCCGCTCGGCCGGCGGCAGTTGCGACCAGTCACCGAAGACCGCGGCCGCCATCCGGTTCCAGGCGAGGATCTCCGAGCGCCGGCCCACGACGTACGCCGGCACACCGTCCATCGAGTCCAGGAGCTGCCGCAGCGTCGCCCGCACCTGCTGCTGCCGGGCGGCGGGCTTCTTCTTGTGCGTCTTCGGTCTGGCCAGGTGCGTGAGGTGCGCGTGCTCCGCGTCGGTCAGCCGGAGCGCGCGGGCGATCGAGTCCAGCACCTCCGCCGAGACGTTGCGCCCGTTGCCCTGCTCCAGCCGCGTGTAGTACGCCACCGACACCCCGGCGAGCTGGGCCAGTTCCTCCCGGCGCAGTCCCGGCACCCGGCGGTGCCGCCCGAAGTCGGGCAGGCCCACGTCCTCCGGCTTCAGCCGGGCCCGCCGGCTGCGCAGGAACTCGCTCAGCTCGGCCCGCCGGTCCAGGGGCCGGCCGGCGGCAGCCGCGGAATCCGGCTGTTCGTCCATGGGCCCAGTATCCGTGATCGGCGCCTGGTCGTACGCACGCAAGCCTGACCCCGCCAGTGGTACGCACGGCGGTCGTACGCAACGGCGTGCACTGGGTGGCGGGCGGGGCATGCGGCAGCCTGGAAGACGTACCCGGCCGCAAGGCCGCCGGGCACACCAGACCTGCTAGGAGAACCCTCGGCATGACCACTGTTGCTGCGTACGCCGCGCCCGCCCCCAAGGCTCCGCTGGAGCGGACCACCGTGGAGCGGCGCGCGGTCGGCGAATTCGACGTCCTGATCGACATCAAGTTCGCCGGTATCTGCCACTCCGACATCCACCAGGCCAAGGACGGCTGGCGCCCCGGCATCTTCCCGATGGTCCCCGGCCACGAGATCGCGGGCGTCGTCTCCGAGGTCGGTTCGGGTGTCACGAAGTACGCCGTCGGCGACCGCGTGGGTGTCGGCTGCATGGTCGACTCCTGCCGCGAGTGCGACAACTGCAAGGCCGGCCTGGAGCAGTACTGCTCCACGGGCGGCACCGTCTGGACGTACAACTCCGTCGGCAAGGACGGCGAGCCCACCTACGGCGGCTACTCCGAGAAGATCGTCGTCGACGAGAACTACGTCGTCCGCATCCCCGACGGGCTGGCCCTGGACGTGGCCGCGCCGCTGCTGTGCGCCGGTATCACCACGTACTCGCCGCTGCGGCACTGGAACGCCGGCCCCGGCAAGAAGGTCGCCGTCGTCGGCCTCGGCGGTCTCGGCCACATGGGCGTGAAGATCGCGCACGCGCTGGGCGCCGAGGTCACCGTGCTGTCCCAGTCCCTGCGCAAGAAGGACGACGGTCTCCGGCTCGGCGCCGACCACTACTACGCCACCGGCGACCCGGAGACCTTCGAGAAGCTGGCGGGCACCTTCGACCTCATCCTCAACACCGTCTCCGCGCCGCTCGACTTCGCCGCGTACCTGTCCCTGCTGCGCACGGACGGCACCATGGTGAACGTCGGCCTCCCCGAGGAGCCGGTGCAGATCGTCCTGCAGTCGCTGTTCGGCAACCGCCGCAGCCTGAGCAGCTCCGGCATCGGCGGCATCGCCGAGACCCAGGAGATGCTGGACTTCTGCGCCGAGCACGGGCTGGGCGCGGAGATCGAGGTCATCGGCGCCGACCGGATCAACGAGGCGTACGACCGCGTCCTCGCGAGCGACGTCCGCTACCGCTTCGTGATCGACACAGCCACTATCTGACCGCCCGCCCCGGGCCCCCGGCGGGCAGCCGCCGGGGGGCCGGCTGGGGCGGGTCGGTCACGCCAGGGCGAACTGCTCCCCGGAGCGGTACGACCGCACGGTCACGCCCTCGCCCTCACCGGGCCGTACGACGTGCACCCGTCCCGTCCCGGCCACCCGGCACGCGCCGTCGCCGACGTCCACCACGGTGTTCTCGTCGACGGCGACGCCCCAGGGTGCCTCGCCCCGCTCCACGGTGGCGACCAGGCGCGGCAGCGTGCCCCACTGGGCGGCGTGCACGTCCACGGTGAACGGCACGAGGCCCAGACCCGGCCGCACCTCGATCTCCGCCAGGTCCTCCCCGGTCTCCTCGGGGCACACGGGCACCCCGTCCGCCAGCCACCCGCCGACCACCGCCCGCCGCGCGGCGACGGCGGCCCCCGCGGAGAAGCCCGCGTACGGCATCGCGCGCTCCTCCAGCAGTCCCGGCAGCCGGCCGGCGCAGCCGGTGAACGCCTCCTGGTACGCCGGCGTCAGCCCGCCGCACACCAGTAGCCCGTCCAGCCCCTCCAGCGCTCCCTCGGGCTCGAACCGACCGCCCAGCGGCACCAGCAACGGCACGGGCGCGCACTCCACACCCGTCTTCCGCAGCGCCGCCGCATACCGCTCGAACTGCGCCGGCCCGTCCCCCTCGTCGAGGACCACGCATCCGACCCGCGGCCCGCCCCCGCTCCCTGCGCCCGCCGCCCGCAGGAACGGCTCGTACACCTCCGGCGCGTCCCATCCGCCCCCGATGAGAAACGTACGACTGCTCATCCGGCTTCCATCCCCTCCCTGGTGCGCTGATGCGAGGGGTGAATGTACGGGGAAGGGACGGGCGGCGTCGCCGGAATTACCGGGTGCCCGGGTGCCGCGGACCGGGAGTTGCTCAGCCCGGCAGGCTCGCCGGGCTGCCGCCGTTGGCCTCGTAGCCCGCCACCGCCAGGGCGCGGTAGATCGCGAAGCCGGCGGCCGGGTCGTCGGAGAGCGTCCAGGGCAGGGCCCCGACGTGGCCGTCGACGTGTATGAGCTGGTCCATGGCCTCGGCCCAGCGCTCGGCGCGGACCAGGAAGAAGACCAGCATGTGACGGACGTGCGCGAGCACCGGGTCGTCCGGGTCGGCCGCGTGCACCGCGTGCAGCGCGCCGTGCATCGCCCGGGTGACGACCTCGCTCCGGTAGAAACTCCGGACCAGGTTCACCTCCGGCAGGTGCTCGAACACCGCGAACAGCGGCAGCGCGGCGAGCAGCGACCCCTCGGGGGCGCGGGCCGCGGCGGCCTCCGCGAAGGCGTACGCCTGCTCGCGCGAGCCGTGCCACTTCTCGCACCAGTAGTGCAGCGCCGCCAGATGGGCGCCCATGTGGTGGGGCGCCCGATCCAGCACGCTCATCCACAGCTTCTCGAACTCCGGCTGCGGATAGGCAAGGCCGCGCCCGATCGACAGCTCCACGATGTACGGCACCGGGTCGCCGGGGGCCAGCAGCGCCGCCTCGCCGCAGGCCCGCCGGGCCTCCTCCATGATGATCCGGAACTCGTCCGTGCCCGGCGTCGACGTACGCCACGCCTGCTGGACCAGGAACTCGGCGTGCACGGCCGCACCGCCCGCGTCCTTGGGCTGCTCGGCCCGCCACACCCTCAGCCACTGCCCGCCCGGCGTCTCGTGCACCCCGCCCGGCCGCTGCTGCAGCTCCAGCGCCGCAGCCCCGGCGAAGGCCTGCACACGCTGCCAGCGCGTCTCGCCCTCCGCCTCGGTGCCGGCCAGCAGCTGGGCCGCCGCCCGGTAGTCCTGGGTGCGCTGCACCAGGTCCAGGACGTCCAGCAGGTCCTGGTCCGGGCCGGGCATGCGCACGTCCAGCTCCTCCTGGCGCACGAATCCGTACGCCGCCGGGTCCGCCGCGTCCGGGTGCCCCGGCGGGACCAGCCCGACCGCCGCCCGCCTGCGCCGCAGGACCGGAAGCAGCACCAAGCTCAGCATGAGCAGCGCCATGAGCAGCCAGAGAATCGCCATGCCTCAAGCGAACCAGACGCCGCCGACACTTGGCCAACCCCGCCCGCCCGGCCTGTGGAGAACTTCCGCCGCGGCGTGCCGGGAGCGGTCCCCGAGCCCGTCTGGCGCCGCCCGGGCCGCGGGCGCACTACGCTCGGTGCACATGAGCGACAGGCACATCAGTCAGCACTTCGAGACCCTCGCGATCCACGCGGGCAACACCGCGGATCCCCTCACCGGCGCGGTCGTCCCGCCGATCTACCAGGTCTCGACCTACAAGCAGGACGGCGTGGGCGGCCTGCGCGGCGGATACGAGTACAGCCGCAGCGCCAACCCGACCCGGACCGCCCTGGAGGAGAACCTCGCCGCGCTGGAGGGCGGCCGCCGCGGCCTCGCCTTCGCGTCCGGCCTCGCGGCCGAGGACACCCTGCTGCGTACGCTGCTCACCCCCGGCGACCACGTGGTGATCCCCAACGACGCCTACGGCGGCACCTTCCGTCTCTTCGCCAAGGTCGCCACCCGGTGGGGCGTGGAGTGGTCCGTCGCCGACACCAGCGACCCGGCCGCCGTACGGGCCGCACTCACCCCGAAGACCAAGGCCGTGTGGGTGGAGACCCCCTCCAACCCGCTGCTCGGCATCACCGACATCGCCGCCGTCGCCCAGGTCGCCCACGACGCCGGCGCCCGGCTCGTCGTCGACAACACCTTCGCCACCCCCTACCTCCAGCAGCCGCTCTCGCTCGGGGCGGACGTCGTCGTGCACTCCCTGACCAAGTACATGGGCGGCCACTCCGACGTGGTCGGCGGCGCGCTGATCGTCTCCGACCAGGAGCTGGGCGAGGAGCTGGCCTACCACCAGAACGCGATGGGCGCCGTCGCCGGCCCCTTCGACTCCTGGCTGGTGCTGCGCGGCACCAAGACCCTCGCCGTGCGCATGGACCGGCACAGCGAGAACGCCACGAAGATCGCCGACATGCTCGGCCGGCACGCGCGCGTGACCAGCGTTCTCTACCCGGGCCTGCCCGACCACCCGGGCCACGAGGTCGCCGCCAAGCAGATGAGGGCGTTCGGCGGCATGGTGTCCTTCCGCGTCGAGGGCGGCGAGGAGGCCGCCGTCGAGGTGTGCAACCGGGCCCGGGTGTTCACCCTCGGCGAGTCCCTCGGCGGGGTCGAGTCCCTCATCGAGCACCCCGGCCGGATGACGCACGCCTCCGCGGCCGGCTCCGCCCTGGAGGTGCCCGCCGACCTGGTGCGCCTGTCCGTCGGCATCGAGAACGTGGACGACCTGCTGGAGGACCTGCAGCAGGCCCTGGACGGCAAGTAGCCGCCGTCACCAGCCCACGACCGGTGGAGTCGTCTGCGACGGCGGCTCCACCCACGGGTGGGCGTCGGCCGCCCACACGCTGAACGCCACGACGGCCGTGAACAGCAGCAGCCACAGCACGCGCCGCACCAGCCGCCGGCGGCGCAGCAGACGCTCGCCGCGGCGCAGGGCCTCGCCGTACAGCTCGGGCGGCACCGGCCCCGGCGCCTGCTCCAGGATCCGCCGTACGGCGGCCTCCCGCTGGGGACGGTTCACCCGGACCTCCCGCCCGGCCGCCGCCTCACGACGGGGCCACCTTCGCACCGGCCGCGCGCGGGAGTGGCGTCCGGCCCGGATGCAGCACGGTGGCCGTCGCCCGGTCGCAGATGCTGTGCACCCGCTCCACGGGCAGCCCGAGCAGGGCCGCCGTCTGCTCCTCGGCGACGCCCTCGTACATCCGCAGCACCAGGATCAGCCGCTCCTGCGGGGCCAGCGCGCACAGCGGGCTGCGCGGGTGCGGGCGGGCGCGGCCGAAGGCGCCGTACTGGTGCCAGGCCCCGCGCGCGAAGCGGATCGCCAGGTACTGGCGGGCGCAGTCGTAGGGGTCCTCGCCGTGCAGCCGGTCCCAGCGGGCGTACGTGTGGGCGAGCGCCGGTGTCAGCAGGCGCCGCGCGCGCGGATTGTCGTCCGGGGCCTCCGCGGTGAGCAGTGTGGCGGCATGCAGCAGCCGCCCTGCCGCGCCCGCGACGAACGCCTCGAACTCCCGGGCCCGGCGGGCATCTCGGGATGCCTGCCGATCACGCACCGCACCTCCCCCTTGCGGCGGCCCTGTCCGGTACGCGACGGCCGCGTCGCGCACCACGCAGGACCCGGTCTCATATGAGGCCAGCGGCGGCCCGGGGTCAAGACCCGTGACCCCACGCGTGCGGCGCGGACGGTCAGGAGGCGGGCGGCTGCTCCGCGGCCGGCACCCCCTGGACGGACATCCGCGCCGACAGTGCGGTGTTGAAGCGCGTCAGGAGCGCGCAGAACTGCTCGCGCTCCTCCGGCGCCCAGTCGTGGGTCAGCTCGGCCATCAACTGACGCCGCGAGGAACGCACTTCCTCCAGCCGCGAAGCACCGCGCGGCGACAGCTGCAGCACCACGGCCCGCCCGTCCTCCGGGTGCGAGGTGCGCTTGACCAGCCCGGTGTCGACCAGGGGCGCCACCTGCCGGGTCACCGTGGAGGAGTCGATCCCCATGCTCGCGGCGAGCGCCTTGACGCCCATCGGGCCTTCCTTGTCCAGGCGGTTCAGCAGCAGGTAGGCGGCACGGTCCATGGAGTTGCGCACCTGCCCCACGCCGCCGAGCCGGGTCTGTTCGGCACGGCGGGCGAACACCGCCACCTCGTGCTGGAGGACGTCGAGGAGACCGGTGTCACCGACGGTCGTCATGTCCATCGACATTTCAGGTGTTGTGGGCATGGCCGGAGGCTCGCTTCATGAAGGGCTGCTGGGTTGGGGGACAGGGTACGCGGCCCGGGGGCGGCCCGTACCGGCGCTGCGCAAACCCGTCCCGGAGCTTGGTCACACCCGCCGTGTGCGACCGTGAACTGCGAGACTTGCGTCATGAGCTACCGCACGGCCGGTTCCCTGCGCTCCGTCACCCTCGACGATGTGCGCGGAGCCCAGAAGATGCTCTCCGGTGTGGCCCGCGTGACCGCGATGGAGGGTAGCCGGCACCTGTCCCAGCTGGTCGGCGCGCCGGTCCACCTCAAGTGCGAGAACCTGCAGCGCACCGGCTCGTTCAAGCTGCGCGGCGCCTACGTCCGGATCGCCGGGCTGCTGCCCGAGGAGCGGGCCGCCGGCGTGGTGGCCGCGAGCGCCGGCAACCACGCCCAGGGCGTGGCGCTGGCCTCCTCCCTGCTGGGCGTGCACGCGACGGTCTTCATGCCGAAGGGCGCACCGCTGCCCAAGATCAGCGCCACCCGGGACTACGGCGCCGAGGTGCGCCTGCACGGCCAGGTCGTCGACGAGACGCTGGCCGCCGCCCAGGAGTACGCGGCCCAGACCGGAGCGGTGTTCATCCACCCCTTCGACCACCCGGACGTCATCGCCGGCCAGGGCACGGTCGGCCTGGAGATCCTGGAGCAGTGCCCGCAGGTGCGCACGATCGTCGTCGGCATCGGCGGCGGCGGGCTCGCGGCCGGGATCGCGGTGGCGGTGAAGGCGCTGCGGCCGGACGTCCGGATCGTCGGCGTGCAGGCGGCGGGCGCGGCGGCCTATCCGCCCTCGCTCGCGGCCGGGCATCCGGTGACGGTGGAGCACCCGGCGACCATGGCCGACGGCATCAAGGTGGGGCGGCCGGGCCTGGTGCCGTTCGAGATCGTCGCCGACCTGGTGGACGAGGTGCGCACGGTCAGCGAGGACCAGCTCTCGGCCGCGCTGCTGCTGTGCCTGGAGCGGGCCAAGCTGGTGGTGGAACCGGCCGGTGCCAGTCCGGTCGCCGCCCTGCTCGGCGACCCCGGTGCCCTCCCGGGGCCGGTCGTCGCGGTGCTGTCCGGCGGCAACGTCGACCCCGTGCTGCTGCAGCGGGTGCTGCGGCACGGCATGGCCGCGCAGGGCCGCTATCTGGCCGTGCGTCTGCGGCTGACCGACCGGCCGGGCGCCCTCGCCACACTCCTCGGGGTGCTGTCCGTGGTCGACGCCAACGTCCTCGACGTGAGCCACGTACGGACCGACCCCCGGCTCGGGCTCACGGAGGCGGAAGTGGAGCTGCACCTCGAGACGAAGGGCCCGGCGCACTGCGTCGAGGTCGGCCAGGCCCTGCGCGAGGCGGGCTACACGGTCATCGACTGAGGCCGGCCCCGGCCGGGAACGCTCCGTGTCACTCCTTCGGGGAAACCCATTGAGACACGCGATACATCGCGTTATGGTGTGTCACGTGGCTGCCGGCCCGCCGACCCGTACGCCGAAAACCGCACGTGACAGGCGCACGCGAAAAACAGCGGGCGGATCCGGGCGCCCATACCTAGCCTTTACCCTTCCGACGAATTCCCGACGACGTGGAGACCCGCATGCCAGGCGCCATCTATGCCGAAGGCCTGGTGAAGACCTTCGGCGACGTAAGGGCATTGGACGGCGTAGACCTCGATGTCCCCGAGGGCACGGTCCTCGGCCTCCTGGGGCCGAACGGCGCCGGCAAGACGACGACGGTCCGCTGCCTGACCACCCTGCTCCAGCCCGACAGCGGCCGGGCGGTCGTCGCGGGCGTCGACGTGCTCAAGCACCCCGACACCGTGCGCCGCTCCATCGGCCTGTCCGGCCAGTTCGCGGCGGTCGACGAATACCTGACCGGCCGGGAGAACCTGCAGATGGTCGGCCGGCTCTACCAGATGAGGGCCAAGGCGGCCCGGCAGCGCGCGACCGAGCTGCTCGAGCAGTTCCACCTCGCGGACGCCGCCGACCGCCCCGCCAAGACCTACTCCGGCGGCATGCGCCGCCGCCTCGACCTCGCCGCCGCCCTCGTGGTCTCCCCACCCGTGATGTTCATGGACGAACCGACCACCGGCCTCGACCCCCGCAACCGCCAGCAGCTGTGGGAGGTCATCAAGCAGCTCGTCTCCGGCGGCACCACCCTCCTGCTCACCACGCAGTATCTGGAGGAGGCCGACCACCTCGCCCACGACATAGCGGTCGTCGACCACGGCCGCGTCATCGCCAAGGGCACCTCCGACCAGCTCAAGGCCCGCACCGGCGGCGAGCGCGTCGAGGTCGTGGTGCACGAGCGCGAGCACATCGCCACCGCCGCCGAGGTCCTGCGCGGCTTCGGCAAGGGCGAGACCACGGTCGAGGAGCACACCCGCAAGCTCACCGTCCCCGTCACCGGTGGCGCCAAGCTGCTCGCCGAGGTCATCCGCGAGCTGGACACCCGAGGCATCGAGATGGACGACATCGGACTGCGCCGCCCCACCCTCGACGACGTCTTCCTGTCCCTGACCGGTCACGTGGCCGAGGCGGAGACCGGCGAGCAGAACCCCAAGGAGACCGCGAAATGAGCGCCGCAACCGACACCGCCCGCATCGCGGCGCCCGGCAACCCCGTCGGCCGGTCCATCCGGGACTCGATGATCGTCGCCAAACGCAACTTGATCAGAATGACCCGGATCCCCGAGATGGTGATCTTCGGGCTCATCCAGCCCATCATGTTCGTGGTGCTGTTCACCTACGTCTTCGGCGGCTCCATGAAGATCGGCGGCAGCACCAGCGCGGTCGACTACAAGAACTTCCTGATGGCCGGCATCTTCGCGCAGACCGTCACCTTCGCCACCGCCAGCTCCGGCGCCGGCATCGCCGACGACATGCACAAGGGCCTCATCGACCGCTTCCGCTCGCTGCCCATGGCGCGCGGCGCGGTGCTGACCGGGCGGACCCTCGCCGACCTGGTCCAGACGGCCCTCACCCTGCTCGTCCTCGCCGTCGTCGCGCTGCTGGTCGGCTGGCGGGTGGGGACCTACGAGGACACCAACGCCGGCAAGGTCCTCGCCGCGTTCGGCCTGCTGCTCCTGCTCGGGTACGCGTTCACCTGGATCGGCGCCCTGATCGGCCTCTCCGTGCGCACTCCCGAGGCGGCCACCTCGGGCGGGCTGATCTGGCTCTTCCCGGTGACGTTCATCTCCAACGCGTTCGTGGACACCAGCAACATGACGCCCTGGCTGCGCCACATCGCGGAGTGGAACCCGTTCAGCGCCACCGTCCAGGCCGCCCGCGTGCTGTTCGGCAACCCGGGCCAGTCCACCTCACAGGCCTGGCCCATGCAGCACCCGGCCCTGGCCTCGCTGCTCTACTCGCTGCTGATCATCGTCATGTTCCGCACGCTGGCGGTGCGCAAGTACCGCTCGGCGACCGCGTGAGGGCATGAGGAAGCCCCCGGCGTCACGCTGGTGCGGACGCCGGGGGCCCGAGGTCGATCCGGGGCGGCGGGATCAGCCCGAGTACGGCTCGGCCTTCAGGATCCGCACCGAGGCCTTCTTGCCGTTCGGCAGCTCGTACTCCGCGTCCTCGCCGACCTTGTGGCCGATGACGCCGGCGCCGAGCGGGGACTGCGGCGAGTAGGTCTCGACGTCGGCGCTCGCGTACTCGCGGGAGGCGAGCAGGAAGGTCAGGGTGTCGTCCTCGTCGCCGTCGAAGGCGATCGTGACGACCATGCCCGGCGCGACGGCACCGTCTGCGGAGGCCGGGGCCTCGCCCACCTTGGCGTTCTCCAGGAGCTGGGTGAGCTGGCGCACACGCAGCTCCTGCTTGCCCTGCTCCTCCTTGGCCGCGTGGTACCCGCCGTTCTCACGCAGGTCGCCCTCCTCGCGCGCGGCCGCGATCTTGGCGGCGATCTCCGTGCGCGCAGGACCAGTAAGGTACTCAAGCTCGTCCTTGAGCTTGTTGTACGCCTCCTGGGTCAGCCAGGTGACGTTCTCGCTGGTCTGGGTCACAGGGTGCTCCTCGTCGGTACTGGGAATACAAAAGCATCGCCCTACCCAGAAGAATGTTCCTCCTTGGATGGGCGAAACCACGAGCCTAACAATTCAATGGCCGCAAGGGGAGGACATAAGCCACCAGAATCACATCGACGCAGGTCACGCCGGACGGATTGCGGGTGAACGATCAGTCGGCGTGACAGCCGAGCAGCTCTGCCGTGGTGCCCCTGGCCGTCGTGCGCAGCGTGACGACCTTGTCGATGCTCGAGGCCGGACCGGTGAAGCGGAAGTCCGCCCGGCCCACCTCTGTGCCGTCCGCCGCCTGCGAGCGCAGCGTGCAGTAGCCGGAGGCGCCGGCGTCCTTGTTGACCTCCAGATGCACCTTCACCGCGTCGTCGGACGCCTGGAAGGTGATCACCTGGGCGCTGATCTCGTTCTGCACCACGTAGTGGTAGGCGAAGTAGCCGACCAGCGCGAGCAGCAGCGCGCCCAGCACCGATCCGGCGATCTTGAGCTTCCGGTCGGCACGCTCGTCCGAGGAACGGCCGTAGCGGCCCTCGGGCAGCCGCGTGCTCGCCGTACTCATGATCGTCCTCTCCGCGGAATTATTCGCCCCCCGATTCCGTCACTATAGAAGCCTCCCGCCCGCCACCCGACCACCGCCCCTCAACGACGTCCCTGCGGGACGGCACCTTTGGATTGCACCCGAAGACACGGGGCGCCGACTTACGAGGATTGAGTCTTGACTGACCAGCTGCGACTGATGGCCGTCCACGCGCACCCCGACGACGAGTCGAGCAAAGGCGCGGCCACCATGGCGAAGTACGTGTCCGAAGGGGTGGACGTGCTGGTGGTGACCTGCACCGGCGGAGAGCGCGGTTCCATCCTCAACCCCAAGCTCCAGGGCGACGCGTACATCGAGGAGCACATCCACGAGGTGCGCAAGAAGGAGATGGACGAGGCCCGGGAGATCCTCGGCGTCCGGCAGGAGTGGCTCGGCTTCGTCGACTCCGGCCTGCCCGAGGGCGACCCGCTGCCCCCGCTGCCCGAGGGCTGCTTCGCCCTGGAGGACGTCGACAAGGCGGCCGGCGAGCTGGTGCGGCAAATCCGCGCGTTCCGCCCGCAGGTGATCACCACCTACGACGAGAACGGCGGCTACCCGCACCCCGACCACATCATGACCCACAAGATCTCGATGGTGGCGTTCGACGGCGCGGCGGACGCCGAGAAGTACCCGGAGGCGGAGTTCGGGCCCGCGTACCAGCCGCTGAAGCTGTACTACAACCAGGGCTTCAACCGCCCCCGCACCGAGGCGCTGCACCAGGCGATGCTCGCCCGCGGCCTGGAGTCGCCCTACGGCGACTGGCTCAAGCGGTGGAAGGAGTTCGAGCGCAAGGAGCGGACGCTGACCACGCATGTCCCGTGCGCCGACTTCTTCGAGATCCGGGACAAGGCGCTGATCGCGCACGCCACGCAGATCGACCCCGACGGCGGCTGGTTCAGGGTGCCGATGGACCTCCAGAAGGAGGTCTGGCCGACGGAGGAGTACGAGCTGGCGAAGTCCCTCGTCGACACCTCCCTCCCCGAGGACGACCTCTTCGCGGGCATCCGGGACAATGCCTGATATGAGCGCAAGCGTGAGCCTGGCAGTGACACACCTCGTCCCCCTCGCCAAGGAGGTCGACGAGAACAAGGTCACCCCCGGCGTCCTCGGCTTCATCGTGTTCGCGGTGATGGCTCTGGCCGTGTGGGGCCTGATGAAGTCGATGAGCAAGCACATGCAGAAGGTCGACTTCAAGGAGGCGCCCTCCGGGGAGGACGCCGCCGAGGGATCCGGCAACGGCAAGACCTCCGGCCACGTCGAGTCCCAGCAGGGCTGAACCAGGGGCTGCCCCGGGGGCAGTCCGCCCCCGGACCCGGCGCCCCCGGCGGGCCGTCTAGTCGTGCGCCGGTACCGCCACCCCCATCACCTCGCGGGCGTGGCGGTCCGGGGTCATGCGCAGAGGCCAGGCCTGCCAGCCCGTTTCCAGCTGGATGCCGCGTTCCAGGAGCAGGGCGTAGGCCGAGAGGCAGTCGTCCAGTTTCTCGTCGCGCAGGGGATGGCCGGTCCGGGACAGCTGGGCCAGTTCCTCCTGGGCGACCGCGGTGCCGACCTCGACGCCGCCCGGCGCCGCGTACGGCAGCAGGGTGCAGCGCAGGAAGCGGGCCCAGTCCTCGCCGCGGCGGTCGCCGTAGGACGTGAACAGGGCGAGCGCCTCGTCGCACAGGGC
This sequence comes from Streptomyces sp. NPDC030798, assembly GCF_055572275.1. Taxonomy (NCBI): domain Bacteria; kingdom Bacillati; phylum Actinomycetota; class Actinomycetes; order Kitasatosporales; family Streptomycetaceae; genus Streptomyces; species Streptomyces sp. NPDC030798. Next base: position 348,038 of record NZ_JBVIDR010000009.1, read on the forward strand.
GAGGGCCTGCGGGAGCCGGGCGTTGCCCGCGTCCACGACCGCCAGCTCCAGGCAGGTCCAGGCCTCGCCGTGGGCGACGCCGATGCGCTGGAAGTCGGCACGGGCGTCGACCAGCAGCTGACGGGCGAAGCCGGAGTTGCGCAGCGACCCGGTCTGCGCGGCCCGCTGGTCACGGGTGACCCGCGCCGAGTGGTGCCGGGCGCAGGCGAGGCCGTAGACGTCCCGCATCCGGGAGAACATCTGCCGTGAGCGCTCCAGCTCCCGCACCGCCCGGTCCAGCTCGCCGGTCTCCTCCAGCGCCTGCCCGAGGTAGTACAGCGTCCACGCCTCGCCGCGCGCGTCCTCGTTCTCCCGGTGCCGGGCCGCCGCCCGGCGCAGGCCCTCCACCGCCGGCGAGGGGTCGCCGTCGACCAGCCGCGCCCGGGCCAGCTGGGTCAGTGCCCAGGCCTCCCCGCGGGCGTCGTGCGTCCGGCCGTACCGCTCCAGGGCGGCCCGCAGCTCCGTCTCCGCGCGCGGTACGTCCCCCATGCGCAGCGCAAGCTGGCCGAGGTGGAAGTGCGCCCACGCCTCGCCGTGCACCGAGCCGCCCTCGCGGTGCAGCACCAGGGAGCGGGTGAGCAGGTCCAGCGCCTCCGCCAGGCGGGCCCGGTCGCGCTGCACCGCCGCCAGCGCGTGCATGGTCCAGGCGCGGTCGGTGGCCAGCTCCGGGGCGGCCTGCAGGTCCAGTGACTCCTGGAGCCGGGCGGCGGCCTCGGTGAGGTTGCCCTGGTGGTGCAGGGTGATCCCGAGGGAGGTCAGGGCGCGGGCGGCACCGGCGTCGTGATGGGCCTCCCGGTAGAGGTCGACGACGGAGGCGAGGGTGGCGCGCGCCTTGTCCAGCTCGCCCAGCTGGCGGGCCGCGATACCGGTGCGCCACTGCACCGAGCGCACCAGCAGTCCCTGGTCCACGGAATGGGCCAGCTCGCTGATCTCGCCGAGACGGTAGAGGTCGCCGCGCAGCAGGCAGTAGTCGCACAGCGCGCCGAGCAGGTTCAGCACGGCCGCCTGGTTCACGCCCTCGGCGTGGCGCAGGGCGGCCGTGATGAAGCTGGACTCGTCGTCCAGCCAGCGCAGCGCCTCGTCCAGCGAGGTGAAGCCGTGCGAGCCGAACCGGTCCGAGCGCGTCGACATGTTGCCGTCGACCAGCCGCAGCACCGAGTCGGCCAGCTCCGCGTAGTTCACGATCAGCCGTTCCTGCGCGGCGGTGCGCTCGGCCGGGTCCTCCTCGTCCAGCAGCCGGGCCTGGGCGAAGGCGCGCACCACGTCGTGCAGCCGGTAGCGGTTGCCGCGCACATGGTCGAGCAGCCCGGCCCGGGCGAGGGCGGTCAGCCGGCGTGTCGCCTCCGCCTCGTCCGTGGCCAGCAGGGCGGCGGCCGCCGCCGCGCCCAGCGACGCCCGGCCGGCCAGCGCGAGCCGGCGCAGCAGCCGGCGGGTGGTCTCCGGCTGGTCGGTGTAGCGCAGCCACAGCGCGCGCTCCACCGGCTCCACCGGGCCGTAGGCGGCGAGCTCCGTGGCCAGCTGCCGGGGTGAGCGCGGGCCGAGCGCGGAGCCCGCGACGCGCAGCGCCAGCGGCAGCCCGCCGCACAGCTCCCGGACCCGGTCGGCGGACTCGGCGTCGTACGGCCCCGCGGCGTCCTCCGCGGCCGCGCCCAGCAGCTCCTCGGCGCCCGCCGCGTCGAGGGCCCGGACGGGGAGGTGGTGCACCCAGGCCGCGAGGTCCGCGGGCAGCTCCAGGGCGGTACGGACGGTGACCAGGACCAGGCTGTCGGAGTGCTCCGGCACCAGGGCGCGCACCTGCTCGGGGTCCGAGGCGTCGTCCAGCACGATCGTGACCGGCAGACCGGTCAGATGCCGGTGGTACAGCTCGCCGAGCCGCTTGACCTGTTGGTCGGGGGAGGAGCGCTCGCGGAACAGCAGCTGCTCGCGGGGTGCGCCGAGCCGGTTGAGCAGGTGCAGCAGGGCATCCCGGGTGGGCAGCGGCGGCTCCTCCCGGCTGCCGCCGCGCAGATCCACGACCACCGCTCCGCGGAAGTGGTCCCGCAGGTCGTGCGCCGCGCGGACCGCGAGCGTCGAGCGGCCCGAGCCGGGCTCGCCGTGCAGCACGACCACCGTCGGCCGGGTCTCCGTGGCCGCCCGGGCCGCCTGCGCCCACTGTCTGATCCGCGCCAGCTCCTGGCGGCGCCCCGCGAACGGGCCGGCCGGCTCGGGGAGCTGGCCGAAGGACTGCTCCAGCACCGTGCGCCGGCGGGCCGCCGCGCTCTTGTCCGCGCCGCGCAGAACCGGGCCGGCGGCCTTCTTCGGGCCCGTGGAGGCGCTGATGACCCGCTGCTGGTCGAGGAAGGGGCGGATGCCGCGCACCTCCAGCGCGGTCAGCCACTGCAGCCGCAGCTGCTCAGGGCCGCCGGGCTGGCCGGCTGCACCGGCGCGGTGGTGGGCGGCGGGCAGATGGGCGCCGGCCACCTTCACCACCGTCGCGGCGGCACCCACCACGCCCACGGCGACACCCGCGCCGACGGCCGTGCCGGTGCCGGTCCCGAGGGACAGGTCGGCCACGGCGGCGGCCACCGCGGCGACCGCGGCCACCAGGAGCGCCGTACCGGCACCCTCCCGGGCGTAGCGCTGGCCGAAGGTGAGGCGGCCGGCCTCGGTCTCGTCGAGCGCGCGCGTGTAGGCCTCGTACTCCTCGGCGGCCGTGCGCGCCATGGTGTCCAGCGCGTCCCGCGCCCGCGTCAGCAGCACCTGTCCGTCGGTCCGCCCGCCGGAGCGCCGTACCTCCTCCTCCACGGCCCGCACCAGCAGCCGCTCGGCCTCCGCCCGATGGCCGTCCCGCATGTCCCGTCCCCCTCCGGCAACAACTCCTTTGCCCATGAGTGTCCTTGGGGGGAGCCGGGTTGGCGAGAGGGTGTCGATCAGCGGCCGGCGGCGATGCGCCGGGACAGGGCGAGGAACACGCACGCTCCCGCGAGAGCGCCCTCCGCCACCGCGCAGCCCACGGCCTCGGCGAGTTGGGCGCCGGACGGCGCGGTCGTTATGTCGAACCAGGCGTCCAGCACGGCCACGGACGCCGTCGCCGACGCCGTGAGGCGGGCTCGGGGATCGCCGCGCAGGCCCAGTAGGGCGGTGGCGGCGCAGCCCGTGGCCATGAGGACGTCGAGGCCGATCCAGGCCAGCGACCAGTGCCGCACCTCCGTACTGCCCGGGAGGGTCCGGGCCAGCACGATCATCCAGGGCACGAGCAGCACGGAAGCGGTGCCGAGCACGATGAGCGTCCAGCGGGTCCAGCGACTCCAGCGCGTCCGGCGTTCCATCACCCAGGCCCCCTCGGTCCGTCCACGGTCCCGTTCGGTCATCGGCTGTACGGCTACCACCCTAGACTGCAGAGAAACGTCTGCAAAGAAAATTCGGCGAACCTCGGGGACGTCTCGGGGTCGCCAGGGTTACCGTGACGGCATGACCGACGGCATGTCCGAGATGACCAGCCTTGAGCGCACCGCCCTCTACAAGTCCCTCGGCAACCCCCTGCGCCGCCGGATCCTCGACTACCTCGGCCGGCACGGCGAGGCGAACTCCACCGTCCTCGCCCGCGAGCTCGGCGAGAGCTCCGGCACCACCAGCTACCACCTGCGCAAACTCGCCGAGCAGCGGCTCATCGAGGAGATCCCCGAGAAGTCGGGCGGCCGGGAGCGCTGGTGGCGCGCCCTGCCCTTCAGCCACACCACCCCCGACCCGGCCGGCATGTCCCCCGAGGAGTACGCGGCCGCCGCCCGGCTCGCCCACCTCAAGATCGAGGTCGACACCGCCCTCTTCCGCCGCGCCCACCAGGAGTACCGCGGCCCCGAGGGCTGGGCCCAGGTCCAGCGCCACGGAACCTGGATGACCAGGGAGGAACTCCTCGCCTTCCTGCGGGAGTACCACGCCCTGCTCGACCGCTACGGCCACGCCCGCGACGAGGCCCCCGAGGGGGCACGCCCGGTGTCGCTGCGTTTCTACGCGGTGCCGGAGCCCGTGGGAGAGTGGAACGGTGAACCGACTGGCCCATGAGACGTCCCCGTACCTCCTCCAGCACGCCGAGAACCCCGTCGACTGGTGGCCGTGGTCGGCCGAGGCCTTCGACCGGGCCCGCGCGGCGGACAAGCCCGTACTGCTGAGCGTCGGATATTCGAGCTGTCACTGGTGCCACGTCATGGCTTCCGAATCCTTCGAGGACCAGGCCACCGCCGACTACCTCAACGAGCACTTCGTCAGCATCAAGGTCGACCGCGAGGAGCGCCCCGACGTCGACGCCGTCTACATGGAGGCCGTGCAGGCGGCCACCGGGCAGGGCGGCTGGCCCATGACCGTGTTCCTGACCCCGGACGCGGAGCCCTTCTACTTCGGGACGTACTTCCCGCCGCGTCCCCGGCACGGCATGCCCTCCTTCCGGCAGGTGCTGGAGGGGGTCCGGCACGCCTGGGCGGACCGGCGGGACGAGGTCGGGGAGGTCGCCGGGAAGATCGTCCGGGACCTCGCCCAGCGGGAGATCGGCTACCACGGCGCCCAGAGCCCGGGGGAGCAGGAGCTCGCGCAGGCGCTGCTCGGCCTCACCCGGGAATACGACGCGCAGCGCGGCGGATTCGGCGGTGCCCCCAAGTTCCCGCCGTCCATGGCGCTGGAGTTCCTGCTGCGCCACCACGCCCGCACCGGCGCCGAGGGCGCCCTGCAGATGGCCCGGGACACGTGCGAGCGGATGGCCCGGGGCGGCATCTACGACCAGCTCGGCGGCGGGTTCGCCCGGTACTCCGTCGACCGGGACTGGGTCGTGCCGCACTTCGAGAAGATGCTGTACGACAACGCCCTGCTGTGCCGGGTGTACGCCCACCTGTGGCGGGCCACCGGGTCGGACCTCGCGCGCCGGGTCGCGCTGGAGACCGCCGACTTCATGGTGCGGGAACTGCGGACCGCCGAGGGCGGGTTCGCCTCCGCGCTCGACGCCGACAGTGACGACGGGGCGGGCCGGCACGTCGAGGGGGCGTACTACGTGTGGAGCCCCGAGCAGCTCCGCGAGACCCTCGGGGAGCAGGACGCCGCCCTCGCCGCCCAGTACTTCGGCGTGACCGAGGAGGGCACCTTCGAGCACGGCCGGTCGGTGTTGCAACTGCCCCAGCAGGACGAGGTGTTCGACGCCGAACGGATCGCGTCCGTCAAGGCCCGGCTGTTCGAGAGGCGGGCGCGGCGGGCCGCGCCCGGGCGGGACGACAAGGTCGTCGCCGCCTGGAACGGGCTCGTGATCGCAGCACTCGCCGAAACCGGCGCCTACTTCGGCCGCCCGGACCTGGTCGAGGCCGCCGTCGGCGCCGCCGACCTGCTCGTACGGGTGCACCTCGACGAGCACGCCCGACTCGCCCGGACCAGCCGGGACGGCCGGGTCGGGCCCAACGCGGGCGTGCTGGAGGACTACGCCGACGTCGCCGAGGGCTTCCTCGCGCTCGCGTCCGTCACCGGCGAGGGCGTGTGGCTGGACTTCGCCGGGCTGCTGCTCGACCACGTGCTGACCCGCTTCACCGACCCCGCCACCGGCGCCCTGTACGACACCGCCGCCGACGCCGAGCAGCTCATCCGGCGCCCCCAGGACCCCACCGACAACGCCACCCCCTCCGGCTGGACGGCGGCGGCCGGCGCGCTGCTGGGCTACGCCGCGCACACCGGCTCCGAGGTCCACCGGAGCGCCGCCGAGCGGGCGTTGGGCGTGGTCAAGGCGCTCGGGCCGCGCGTGCCCCGGTTCATCGGCTGGGGGCTGGCGGTCGCCGAGGCGCTGCTCGACGGGCCCAAGGAGGTCGCGGTCGTCGGGCCGTCCCTCGGTGAGGAGCGGACAACCGCCCTGCACCGTACGGCACTTCTGGGCACCGCCCCCGGCGCGGTCGTCGCCGTGGGGACTCCGGACAGTGACGAGTTCCCGCTCCTCGCAGACCGCCCGCTCGTCGGCGGCGATGCGGCGGCGTACGTCTGCCGCAACTTCACCTGTGACGCGCCGACGACGGATCCGGAACGGCTGGGCGCGGCGGTCCAGGCCCGCTGAGCAGCGTGAACAGGCGGGAGAACGGAGTCCCGAAGAGGGCAAATATGAGCAGCTGTTCGGTTTGATCCCGTTACCCGCACCCCGTTCCGAAACAAGCTATTTATAAGAACAGGTCTCGTACTTCACAGATCCCCCCTAGTCTCTGCACAGCGGCGCGCCACGGTGACACACCGTCGCGCGCACAGGGGGTAATGGGGATCTGGGGGGATCTTTTTGCTGACGTCTGTCTTCATCGCTGCCGTTTCACTGGCCCTGTTCTGGATGGCGGCTTTCACCCTGTGGTGGCAGATGCACGCCTGGCGCACGCCCGAGGTGCTGGCCTCCACCAGGTTCAGCAGACCGGACGGCGACGAACACGTCTCGTTCTCACTGCTGTTGCCGGCCCGGCACGAGCAGGCCGTGCTCGACCACACCATCCAGCGGCTGCTGGAGTCCACGCACACCGACTTCGAGATCATCGTGATCGTCGGGCACGACGACCCGGAGACCACGGCGGTGGCCGAGCGGGCCGCCGAACGGGACCGGCGGGTGCGGGTCGTCGTCGACACCCACGAGAAGAAGAACAAGCCGAAGGCCATGAACACCGCGCTGCCGCACTGCCGCGGCGCCGTCGTCGGAGTCTTCGACGCCGAGGACCAGGTCCATCCCGAGCTGCTCGCCCACGTCGACCACGCGTTCCGCACGACGGACGCGGACGTCGTGCAGGGCGGGGTCCAGCTCATCAACTTCCACTCGAGCTGGTACAGCCTGCGCAACTGCCTGGAGTACTTCTTCTGGTTCCGCTCGCGGCTGCACCTGCACGCGCAGAAGGGGTTCATCCCGCTCGGCGGCAACACCGTCTTCGTACGGACCGACGTCCTCAGGGAAGCGGGCGGCTGGGACCCCAACTGCCTTGCCGAGGACTGCGACCTGGGCGTGCGCCTGTCCAGCGTGGGCAAGAAGGTCGTCGTCGCCTACGACTCCGACATGGTCACCCGGGAGGAGACCCCGGGCTCGCTGATGTCGCTGCTGAAGCAGCGCACCCGCTGGAACCAGGGATTCCTGCAGGTCTACCGGAAGAAGGACTGGCGGCAACTGCCCGCCCTGCGGCAGCGGCTGCTGGCCCGGTACACGCTGATGACCCCGTTCCTGCAGGCCTTCTCCGGCGTGATCATCCCGCTCAACGCGGCCGTCGCGCTGTTCCTGGACGTGCCGGTGGGGGTCGCCTTCCTCACCTTCCTGCCGCTGGTCACCGCCGCCGTCACCTTCGTCTTCGAGGTGGTCGGACTGCACGACTTCGGCAAGCAGTACGGGCTGCGGGTCCGCTTCGTCCACTACGCCAAACTCATCGTGGGCGGCCCGTTCTACCAGGTCCTCCTCGCCGGGGCCGCGATCCGCGCCGTGTGGCGCGAGCAACGCGGCCGCAACGACTGGGAGCTGACCACGCACGTCGGCGCGCACCTCGCCGCGGCCGAGCCGATCCGAGAGGACGTTCCCGCGTGACCTCGACCCTTCCCGCGGCGACCGCAGCGAAGGTCCCCGCGCAACGCCCGCCTGTGCCGCAAGCCGGTCCGACCGGCCCCACGAGGCCCCCGGAGCGGCTCCGCTCGTCCCGCCCCGACCTGCTGCTGTGCGGGGTCCTGCTGGTGGCGATCCTGGCCGTCCAGGGCTGGAACATCGCCGACTACCCGACGCTCAGCGACGACGAGGGCACCTACCTCGCCCAGGCCTGGGCCGTCCAGCAGGGCCGGGGCCTGGCCCACTACACCTACTGGTACGACCATCCGCCGTTCGGCTGGCTCCAGATAGCCGTGCTGAGCTGGATCCCCTCGGCGGTCAGCCCCGGGTCGATGACCGTGGGCACCATGCGGCTCGTGATGCTGGGAATCGGCGCCGTCAGCGCGGTCCTCGTCTACGTCCTCGGGCGCCGGCTCTCCCTGCCGCGCTGGGCCGCCGGGCTCGGCATGGCCCTGTTCGGGCTCTCGCCGCTGGCGGTCGTCCTCAGCCGGGAGATCTTCCTCGACAACATCGCCGTGATGTGGCTGCTGCTGGCGTTCTGCCTGGCCGCCTCCCCGAGCCGGCACCTGTGGCACCACTTCGGCGCGGGCCTCGCGGCGGCGGCGGGCGTGCTCACCAAGGAGACGATGCTCGTCGTCCTGCCCGCCCTGTTCGTCACCATGTGGCGGCACAGCCACCGCGACACCCGCAAGTTCGCCCTCACCGGAGCCGTCACCGCCTGCGCCCTGATCGGCTTCTCCTACCCGCTGTTCGCCCTGCTGAAGGGCGAGTTGTTCCCCGGCGCCGGGCACGTCTCGCTGTGGGACGGCATCACCTACCAGATGTCCCGGCCCGGCTCGGGCTTCGTCCTGGACACCTCCTCCGGCTCCTACGGCGTCCTGCACTCCTGGCTCTACTACGACACGGTGCTGCCCCTCGGCGGCCTCGCCGGAGCCCTGCTGCTGCTCCTGACCTGGCGCTGGTCGGTCACCGCCCGCGCGCTCGCCGGACCGGCCCTGACCGTCGCGATCCTGGCCGCCGTGGCCCTGCGACCGAACGGCTATCTGCCCGCCATGTACGTCATCGGGGCACTGCCCTTCCTCGCCCTGGTCCTGGCCGGCGGCGCCGCCTCCGTCACGCGGGCGGTCCTGCACAGGTGGCGCACGCAGAGCGAGCGCCGGTACGTCACCGCCGGACGGTACGCGCTCGCGGCCGTCCTCGCCCTCGCCGCCGGCGCCTACGTCGTACCGCACTGGTACGACGGCGACCGCACCGCCGTCACCGCCGACGCCAACCGGCCCTACCGGCAGGCCTCGGCCTGGCTCGGCAGCGAGGTCGCGGACCCCGGGCGCACCCGGGTCCTGGTGGACGACGCCCTGTGGCTGGACCTCGTGCACGCCGGGTACCGTCCCGGGCTCGGAGCCATCTGGTTCTACAAGGCGGATCTCGACCCGGCCGTCAGCAAGACCTTGCCCCACGGCTGGCGTGACGTCGACTATGTCGTCGCCTCGCCGACCGTCCGCCGCGACGCCAAGGACCTGCCCACCGTGAAGGCCGCCATCCAGCACTCCACCCCGGTCGCCGCCTTCGGCAGCGGCCCGGACCGCATCGAGATCCGGCAGGTCCGTGCCGCGGGAGGCGCCCGGTGACCGAGTACACCGCTCCCGTCCCCGGCCTCGAGGCCGTCGAAGTCCCGGAACCCGGGGCCGTCACCATCGTCGTCCCGACGTTCAACGAGTCGGCGAACGTCCGGCAGTTGCTGCACCGGATCACCGAGTCGGTGCCCGCCCGGCTGCCCTGCGAGGTCCTCTTCGTGGACGACTCCACCGACGACACCCCCGAGGTGATCCGCGAGGCCGCCAAGGACTGCCCGTTCCCGGTGGCCGTGCTGCACCGCGAGGAGCCGGTGGGCGGGCTCGGCGGGGCGGTCGTGGAGGGGCTGAGGGCGGCGGCCTCGGAGTGGGTCGTCGTCATGGACGGCGACTGCCAGCACCCGCCGTCCCTGGTGCCGGAGCTGGTGGCCACCGGCGAGCGGGCGAACGCCGGGCTCGTCGTCGCCTCCCGGTACATCAAGGGCGGCAGCCGGGCCGGTCTCGCCGGCAGCTACCGGGTGGCCGTCTCACGCGGCGCGACCTGGCTCACCAAGGCCCTCTTCCCGCGCCGCCTGCACGGCATCAGCGACCCGATGAGCGGCTTCTTCGCCATTCGGCGCAGCGCCGTCACCGCCGATGTCCTGAAACCCCTGGGCTACAAGATCCTGCTGGAGCTGGCGGTGCGCAGCCGTCCCCGGCAGGTCGCCGAGGTGCCGTTCGTCTTCCAGGACCGGTTCGCCGGCGAGTCCAAGTCGACCGCGCAGGAGGGCTTCCGCTTCCTGCGCCACCTGGCCGGGCTGCGCACCGCCTCCCCGCTCGCGCGCATGGTCGGCTTCGGGCTGATCGGGGCGAGCGGCTTCGTGCCCAACCTGCTCGGCCTCTACGTCCTCACGGTCCTCGGGATGCACTACGTGCCCGCCGAGATCCTCGCCAACCAGGTGGGCGTCGCCTGGAACTTCCTGCTCATCGAGCAGCTGCTGTTCCGCGACCGGCGCGCGCACCGCCGCTGGTGGGACCGCCTGGGCCGGTTCGCGGTGCTGGCCAACGCCGACCTGGTGCTGCGCATTCCGCTGATCGCCCTCTTCGTGGACCGGTTCGGCATGGGCGCGCTGCCCGCCACCGCACTCGCCCTGGTCCTGACCTTCGTCCTCCGCTTCGCCGGAACCGAAGCGCTGGTGTATCTCCCGCGCCGCCGCCGCGGGAACCGTACGACCTCAAGGAGAGCCGTGTGAACATACGCCGCAGACGGGTCGCGCTGGTCGGGGTCGGGGCCCTGACCGCCGGTCTGCTTCTGACCGCCCCCGAGCCGGCCCAGGCCGCCAACCTGGTGAAGAACCCGGGGTTCGAGACCGCGGGCACCGGTGACATGCCGTACTGCTGGGAGAAGTCCGGCTGGGGCGACAACGACTTCAGCTTCGCCACCGTGCCGGACGCGCACTCCGGGACCAAGGCCATGCAGGTCACGCTGACCCGGCGCACCGAGGGCGACCGCAAGGCGCTGATCACCGAGTCCACCGACTGCGCGCCGGTGGTGAGCGTCGGCAAGCAGTACGACCTCGGGCTCTGGTACAAGACCACGACACCGGACGCCAACGTCACCCTCTTCCGGCACGACGCCACCGCCGGCTGGCAGTACTGGACCGACCTCAAGACGCTGGACATGGCGTCGGCGTGGACACGGGCGACCGTGCGCACCCCGGAGGTCCCGGTGGGCACCGACCGCATCACCTGGGGCGTCTCCGTGTACGGCACGGGGTCGGCGACCACCGACGACTACACCATGGAGCAGGTCCCGGACACCGTCCCGCCCGCCCAGTGCACCGGCACGAACGACCAGTGCGCGAACGGCAGTTGGTCGGTGATGGCGACGCAGAACCCGGTCCGCTCCATGCACTCCGTCGTGCTGAAGAACGGCAAGGTGCTGCTGATCGCCGGGTCCGGCAACAGCGAGGAGCAGTTCAACGCGGGGACCTTCACCTCCGCGGTGTACGACCCGGCGAAGGGCACCTACAAGGTCATCCCCACACCCAAGGACATGTTCTGCGCCGGGCACGTTCAGCTGCAGGACGGGCGGGTGCTGGTGATGAGCGGCAACAAGGCGTACCCGGTCGCCGGCGGCCACGGGTACGAGGGGTTCAAGGACTCGTACATCTTCGACCCGAAGACCGAGACCTACAGCAAGACCAACGACCTGAACGACGGCCACTGGTATCCGTCGGCGACCGAGCTGGGCAACGGTGACGTCATCACCTTCGGCGGGCTGCGCGAGGACTCCACCGGGTCGGTGACGGCGGAGAAGTTCAGTTACGCGCAGAACAAGTGGCTGCCGCTGTCGCAGGTCAACCAGACCTGGTCCTACTGGGGTCTGTACCCGGCGATGATCCTGATGCAGGACGGCCGGCTCTTCTACACGGGCAGCCATGTCTTCGGCAACAACATCCCCGGCACCGGCTCGGCGATCTACGACTACGGCGCCAACACCATCACGCAGATCCCCGGCCTGCAGAACAAGGACGAGCGGGACCAGTCGGCGAGCGTGCTGCTGCCCCCGGCGCAGGACCAGCGGGTGCTGACGATCGGCGGCGGCAACATCGACTCCAACCCGGACGCCAACCGCCTGACCGACCTGATCGACCTGAAGCAGGCGAACCCGGGGTACGTCGCCGGGCCGCCGATCCCGCAGGGCACGGTCGACCTCGGGGGCGGCAAGGTCGCGGAGACCGGCAACCAGGGCAAGATGTACGTCTCCGCCGTCCTGCTGCCCGACGGCAAGGTGCTGGAGACCGGTGGCGCCCTGCACAACCGGGCCAACCCGGTGTACGAGTCCTCGATCTACGACCCCGGCACCAACACCTTCGACCCCGTGGCCGCCGACCCGCAGTCCCGCGGCTACCACTCCTCGGCGTTCCTGCTGCCCGACGGGCGGGTGATGGCCACCGGCGACAACCCGGGCAACGGCACCTGGAACCACAACGTGTCGATCTACACCCCGCCCTACCTGTACCGGGGCACGCGTCCGGCGATCACCTCGGTGATCAGCCAGGAGTGGAAGTACGGCGACACGCAGCGGATCACCGTGGACCGGCCGATCGCCAAGGCCGAGCTGATCCGCCCGGCGGCGGTCACCCACTCCTCGGACCCCAACCAGCGGTTCGTGGATCTTCCGCTGACCGTCGACGGCACCAACGTCGACCTCAACGTGACGAACAACCCGAACATCGCGCCGCCCGGCTGGTACATGCTGTTCGCGGTGGATGCGAGCGGGGTGCCGTCGGTGGCCAAGTGGGTGCACCTGACGGGCCCGGCGGCCCTGAGCGCCTCCGCCGCCTCGCCGCACGTGCACGCTTTCGCCGACTCCCTGCAGGGCAAGGTCTCCGGGCCCGGCAAGAAGCGGGCCGCGCAGAAGGTCAGCCCGACGATCTCCGGCTGCGACCGCCACTACGGATCGATCAACGTGTGCGTGCCCACGGCGTTCCCGGAGCAGGTCAGGAGGACGACGGCCGCCCGCTGCACCTGGCTGAAGCGGAACCACTACGGCCGCCTGAAGGTGAACGGCGCCGACGACCCGCTCGGCCTGGACCCGAACCGGGACGGCACCGCCTGCGGGAAGGGAGACGTGAGCCGGCGCTAGCCGCGCTCGGAGTACCCGGTCAGGGCGCGCTTCACGATGGCCTCGAGCTGGTCGTGGTGCGCGCCCTTCCAGTAGGCGCGGCCGCAGGCCGTGCACTGGGCGAAGACGTCGTACGAGCGCTGGGTGCCGTGTTTGAGCTGGTCGGCGACCTCCTCCTTGGTGGCTTGGCGGAGCAGGCCGTTGCAGGCCGTGCAGCGGGTCCAGGGCTGGAGGTCGGGGGCGAAGCGGTCGAGGACGTCCTGGAGCTGGTCGTCGGGCCGGGTGCTGTAGATGAAAGCGCCCGCCCACAGCTCGCGGCGGCGCAGCAGCCCGCGGTCGCGGCTCAGCATCACCCGCTTCTCGGCCGCCGAGCGCGAGGCGAGCGCCGGGTCGCCGATGTCGGTCGACTCGTACGCCGTGTCCACGCCGAGCAGCCGCAGCCGGCGGGCCAGCGTGCCGAGGTGGACGTCGAGGAGGAAGCGGAGGGGAGCGCCGGGCACCTGCTGGGGGCGTTCGACCGCCCGCACCGCGACATGCTCGCCCGCCGCCGGGAGGTGGGACGGCGACACCGTACGGCCGTCGACGACCAGCGTGCCCACCTCGGTGAGCGGGATCCCGAGGGACTCGATCACATGGCCGAGCGTGGAGACGCCGTCCGTGGGCAGGGCAATCGCTCCGGCACGCCGGGCGGGTGGCACGAACACCTGCAGGCCGGGCGCGACTTCGACAAGGATCTCGGGACCGTTCACCCGGTCAGGATGGCACGGACGGTGCCCCGCGCCTCAGCGGTTTTCGTGGGGGAGGCCGTGCTCCATGACGTCCAGCGCCCGGTGCATGAGGTCCCTCAGGTCGCCCGCGAAGTCGTTCTCCGCCCAGTACAGGGTGACCTCCATCAGGCCGCCGACGAGGGCCATGGCGGCGACCCGCACGTCCAGGCCGTCCGGGTCGCGGCCGGTGCGGTCCGCGAGGGCCCGGCGGAGCAGGCGCCCGGTCTCCGACATGCTCTCGAACATCCGCGAGCGGACGGCGGGCACCTGCGCACACAGGTGCGCCCGCAGCCGGAGCACCTCGGGGTCCTGCCGCTCGCTCACCTCGAGCGCCTTGCCCAGCACGTACCGGACGGAGTCCAGCCACGTCTCGTCCCCGGGCCGGGCGCGCAGCTCCTCCAGCAGGAGCGGGTCGTGCTCGTCGGTGAGGACGATGTCCTCCTTGGCCGGGAAGTACCGGAAGACGGTGGACGGCGACACCTCGGCCCGGTCGGCGATCTGCTCGATCGTCGTGGCGTCGTATCCCTGCTCCTTGACCAGCGCGTACGTCGCGGAGCGGATCGCCTCACGGGTCTTGATCTTCTTGCGCTCCCGCAGCCCGGGCCGGGGCCGGTCGGCGGGCGGGTAGGGGGATCGTGCGGCCGTCATGCGCGTCATTGTCCGCCATCGGCCACCGGCAACGGCCACGGCTCGTGAGCCGTGGCCGGAAAGGGAATGTCAGGTCCTCACGCGTGCTGGTACGCCACCAGGGAGATGCCGACGTAGTGGACGACGAACGCGGCGAGGGTCAGGGTGTGGAACACCTCGTGGAAGCCGAACCAGCGCGGTGAGGGGTTCGGGCGCTTGATGCCGTAGACCACGCCGCCCGCGCTGTAGAGCAGGCCGCCGACGATGACCAGGACCAGGACGGCGATGCCGCCGGTGCGCATGAAGTCGGGCAGGAAGAAGACGGCCGCCCAGCCCATGGCGATGTAGCAGGGCGTGTACAGCCAGCGTGGGGCGCCGACCCAGAACACCCGGAAGACGATGCCCGCCGCGGCCGCCGCCCAGATGCTCCACAGCAGCCACTGGCCCTTGGCGCCGGGCAGGAGCAGCAGGGTCAGCGGGGTGTAGGTGCCCGCGATGATCAGGAAGATGTTGGCGTGGTCGAGGCGGCGCAGGACGCCGTCCATCCGCGGGCTCCAGTTGCCCCGGTGGTAGAGCGCGCTCACTCCGAACAGCAGGCAGGCCGTCAGCACGTAGATGCCGCAGGCCACGCGGCCTCTGGTCGAGTCGGCCAGGGCGGTGAGCACCAGGCCGGCGACGAGGACGGCGGGGAACATGCCGAGGTGCAGCCAGCCGCGGAGCCGGGGTTTGACCGGATGCGGCAGGGAGAGCGCGACGGGCCCGCGGCCGGCGGCCGGCGTGTCCGTACGCGCGTCGGGGGCGGACGCAGTCATGACCCGCATGGTACCTACGGAAGCGTAAGTTACGGGTCAGTACAGCGACGGGCGGCCCGAGAGTGGCCATCGTCTCACGGCCCTGCCCGGGCCGGATGCAAAGAGTCTGCCAGGCGGACTCAAGATGCATGCAAACGGAACGTAAACCGTCCTGGAAAACCGTGGCCTTCGTCACGTCGCTCACCTGTGAGGTCCCCTGGACAGATGGGCACTCTCGTCGGAGGATCAAATGAGTGCGGTCGGCACCGGATGAGCAACAAGCAAGCATCCGGGTCGCAGCCCCCACGGGGCGGCAAGGACAAAATCCCTCATTTAGGAGCAACCGTGGCGCGCGACATCTCGGCTCCCACCAACCACCAGGAACTGATCTCGTGGGTCAACGAGATCGCCGAACTGACCCAGCCGGACAGCGTGGTCTGGTGCGACGGATCCGAGGCCGAGTACGAGCGGCTGTGCGAAGAGCTCGTCCAGAAGGGCACCTTCCGGAAACTCGACCCGATCAAGCGCCCCAACTCCTACTACGCGGCCTCGGACCCGTCCGACGTCGCCCGCGTCGAGGACCGGACGTTCATCTGCTCCGAGAAGGAGGAGGACGCCGGCCCCACCAACCACTGGAAGGCCCCCGCCGAGATGCGGGAGATCTTCTCCGGTGAGAAGGGCCTGTTCCGCGGCTCCATGAAGGGCCGCACGATGTACGTGGTCCCGTTCTGCATGGGCCCGCTCGGCTCCCCGCTGTCCGCGATCGGCGTGGAGATCACCGACTCCGCCTACGTCGCCGTCTCCATGCGCACCATGACCCGCATGGGACAGCCGGTTCTGGACGAGCTCGGCGACAGCGGCTTCTTCGTCAAGGCCGTCCACTCCCTCGGCGCCCCGCTGGAGCCGGGTCAGGAGGACGTGCCGTGGCCGTGCAACTCCACCAAGTACATCTCCCACTTCCCCGAGGACCGCGAGATCTGGTCCTACGGCTCCGGCTACGGCGGCAACGCCCTGCTCGGCAAGAAGTGCTACGCCCTGCGCATCGCCTCCGTCATGGCCCGCGACGAGGGCTGGCTGGCCGAGCACATGCTGATCCTCAAGCTCACCCCGCCCACCGGTGAGTCCAAGTACGTCGCCGCCGCCTTCCCGAGCGCCTGCGGCAAGACCAACCTCGCCATGCTGGAGCCGACCATCTCCGGCTGGACCGTGGAGACCATCGGCGACGACATCGCCTGGATGCGCTTCGGCGAGGACGGCCGGCTGTACGCGATCAACCCCGAGGCCGGGTTCTTCGGCGTCGCGCCCGGCACCGGTGAGCACACCAACGCCAACGCGATGAAGACGCTGTGGGGCAACTCGGTCTTCACCAACGTCGCCCTCACCGACGACGGCGACGTGTGGTGGGAGGGCATGACGGAGGAGACCCCGGCCCACCTGACCGACTGGAAGGGCAACGACTGGACGCCGGCGTCCGAGACCCCGGCCGCGCACCCCAACGCCCGCTTCACCACCCCCGCCGCGCAGTGCCCGATCATCGCGCCGGAGTGGGAGGACCCCAAGGGCGTGCCGATCTCGGCGATCCTCTTCGGCGGCCGCCGGGCCAGCGCGGTCCCGCTGGTGACGGAGTCCTTCGACTGGAACCACGGCGTCTTCCTCGGCGCCAACGTCGCCTCGGAGAAGACCGCCGCCGCCGAGGGCAAGGTCGGCGAGCTGCGTCGCGACCCCTTCGCCATGCTGCCGTTCTGCGGCTACAACATGGGCGACTACATGGGCCACTGGATCGAGGTCGGCAAGGACAAGGACGCCGCCAAGCTGCCGAAGATCTACTACGTCAACTGGTTCCGCAAGAACGACGAGGGCAAGTTCGTCTGGCCGGGCTTCGGCGAGAACTCCCGCGTCCTGAAGTGGATCGTGGAGCGCCTGGAGGGCAAGGCCGAGGGCGTCGAGACCCCGATCGGCATCCTGCCGACCAAGGAGGCCCTGGACACGAACGGCCTCGACCTGTCCGACGCGGACCTGGACTTCCTGCTCACCGTCGACAAGGAGGTCTGGCGCGAGGAGGCCGCCCTGGTCCCCGAGCACCTCAACACCTTCGGCGACCACACCCCGAAGGAGCTGTGGGACCAGTACCACGGCCTGGTGGAGCGCCTGGGCTGACAGCCCGCCGATGACTCCGCGGCCGGTCGCCGTGCCCTGACCAGCGATCGTCACGACCGGCCGCGGTGAGCGCGTCGAGGGCCCCGCACAAGGGCGTGCGGGGCCCTCGTCGTGCTTGGGGCCACGCCTCGTCGGGTACCCGGCTCGTCCCAGGTGTAGGAGGGATGAGCTCATGGCAGACGGCGGTGACTTCTACTCCGGCGACCGGCCGGAGAATCCGAAGCTGGCCGAGGACCGCCCCCGTGGCGGCGGCCCCGAGGACCGGCCCCGCACCGGTCACCGGCACGCGTGGATCTGGTGGCTCGTCCTGGCCGCGGTGATCCTGATTCTGTTCTTCGTCTTCATCTAGCCGGAGCGCGATCGCGGTCGCAGGAGACCGTGGCAGCGGCAGGGCGCCCGGTCCGCGCGACGCTACGGGTGCACGCGGACCGGGGCCGATCGTGGGGCCCCTCCAGGAGGGGTCAGTGCGTGCCGCTCAGTTCCTTCGGACCGGCGAGCGCGGCGGCGTGGGCGTCCATCCGCTCGGCCGCGAGGATCGCCGCCGCGGTGTCCGCCCGGGAGGCGGCGACCACCAGGGCGCGGCCGGCGAGGGCGTGCGCCCTGCGGTGCAGCGGCTCCGAGGCGCCGGAGGCGACCGGCGCGGCCCGCAGCGGAGCACGTCCGCCGCGCAGCCGGGTCACCTGCCCGGCGAGCCGCTCCGCGGCCGTGTCCAGGTCCTCGGACGGGGTCAGGGCGCGGAGATCGTCGGTGACGGCGAGCAGTGCGGCGAGGTGTCCGGAGAGCTGGATGTCCAGCTCCTCCTCGCGCGACCGGTGCGGAAAGTCGGAGGAAGCGCCGGCCATCGGGCTGTGGACCGACTTGGTGCGGATCGGTTCGTACATGGGGGACGGCCTCCTGTGCTCTGACAGGAAGCCATCCTAGCTTGGATTTCGTCTAAAGTTGAGTCGTGTCACGGACTGCGGTCCGCCGGTCTCCGTCCGCTACGCCCCGACGGGCGACCGCGGGCTACGGCTGCCCGTAGCCGTCGAGGAAGGTGCCGATCCGGGTGATCGCATCCCGCAGGTCACCGACCGTCGGCAGGGTCACCACCCGGAAGTGGTCCGGCTCGGGCCAGTTGAACCCGGTGCCCTGGACGACCATGATCTTCTCCTGGCGCAGCAGGTCCAGCACCATCTGCCGGTCGTCCCTGATCTTGAAGACCTGCGGGTCGAGCCGCGGGAAGAGATACAGCGCGCCCTTGGGCCGGACGCAGCTCACCCCCGGGATCTGGGTGAGCAGCTCGTACGCCGTGTCGACCTGTTCCTTCAGCCGCCCGCCCGGCAGCACCAGGTCATTGATCGACTGGCGCCCGCTGAGCGCGGCCACCACACCGTGCTGGCCCGGCATGTTGGCGCACAGGCGCATGTTGGCCAGGATCGTCAGGCCCTCGATGTAGGAGTCGGCGTGGGCGCGCGGACCGGAGATCGACATCCACCCCACCCGGTAGCCGGCCACCCGGTACGCCTTGGACATGCCGTTGAAGGTGAGGGTCAGCAGGTCGGGGGCGATCTTCGCGGTCGGGGTGTGCGTGGCGCCGTCGTAGAGGATCTTGTCGTAGATCTCGTCCGAGCAGACCAGCAGGTTGTGCCGGCGGGCGATGTCGGTGAGCCCCTTGAGCACGGCCTCGTCGTAGACGGCGCCCGTGGGGTTGTTCGGGTTGATGATGACGATCGCCTTGGTGCGGTCGGTCACCTTGCGCTCGACGTCGGCGAGGTCGGGCATCCAGTCGGACTGCTCGTCGCAGCGGTAGTGCACCGCCGTACCGCCCGACAGGGAGACGGCCGCCGTCCACAGCGGGTAGTCCGGCGCCGGGACGAGCACCTCGTCGCCGTCGTCCAGCAGCCCCTGCATGGCCATCACGATCAGCTCGGAGACGCCGTTGCCGATGAAGACGTGCTCGACGTCCGTCTCGATGCCGAGGGTCTGGTTGTGCATCACCACCGCGCGGCGGGCGGCCAGCAGGCCCTTGGCGTCGCCGTAGCCGTGCGCCGTGGAGACGTTGCGGAGGATGTCCTCGAGGATCTCCGGGGGGCACTCGAAGCCGAAGGCGGCGGGGTTGCCCGTGTTGAGCTTCAGGATGCGGTGACCCGCCGCCTCGAGGCGCATCGCCTCCTCGAGAACCGGACCGCGGATCTCGTAACAGACGTTGGCGAGCTTCGTCGACTGGATCACCTGCATGTCCGTGAGCTTACGGCCCGGTAACGGTTCCTGGCTCGTGTTATTCGCCACGTGAGACGACGTGGTTTGCCTTGTTATCGCCGGTAGCTGTCTCACGAGTCACTTGCGTACCTACAATGCGCCGCGGTGCCGCTCCGCCGGGTGTGCTGATGTCCCAGGTGGCGCAGGGGGCGGCGCGGGGACGGCGATGCGAAGGAGTGGGCGGGGTTGTACGACGCGCACGGTGGAGGCGGCGAGCCGCGGGTTCGCCCGAACGTGTACCACCCGCAGCAGGCCCCGGCCCCGTCGTACGACGAGTACGCCGATCCCGCCGCCGCCCACGGCTGGCAGAACGCCTACGACGAGACCCGCGAGCTGCCCGCGCTCGGTGCACCGTACGAGCCCGCCGGGGCGGTCGGCGGGGGAGGGCCGGACCGGGGCCGCAGGCAGCGGCGCGAGGAGCGCAGGCGCGGTGCGCGCCGCCGGACGGCGGTCGTCGCCGGAGGGCTCGGCGCGGCCGGAGCGGTCGCGGTGATCGCGGCCCTGGCCTGGCCGGACGCCTCGCCGTCCGGCCCCGCCACCGACGGGCCCGCCCGCGCCCCCGGCGCCGCGAGCGCCTCCGCCGGCTCCCAGGCCCCCACGACGGCCGCCCCCACCACCGCGACCGGCGTCCCCGGATCGTCGTCCGTCGTGCCCGCCCCCGCCACCAGCCGCCCGGGGGCCGCCGGGAGCGGCGGTCCGGGGGCCGCCACCGCCGCGTCCGCCTCCCCGACGTCCGCGGTGTCCGCCACCTCCGCCCCCGCGCCCACGTCCGCCACGCCGACGGCCACCGGCGCAGGCACCCCGGTCGGCCGGGGCCACGGGCACGGGGCGACGAAGCGGCCCCGGTAGCTCAAGCGGCCGGTTTCCGGGGCGTGTTGGTGTGCGCCGCCCGGCAAAGGGCACGTATGCCCCTGCGCGCCCCGCCCGTTGCAGACAACTCCTTGCCCCAGCACGCCCCTCTCATGACAATGCTCATGACAAAGACGCGCGGCGGCCGGAAGATCTCCGGTCGCCCAAGTCGTAAGAGGGGACCCCCACATGAACAAGCCTCTCCTGGCCGCTCTCTCCTCCCTGGCCATCGCCGGGGTGGGTGCGGCCCCCGCGGTCGCCGCGCCGCACACCGCCCCGGCGGCCAAGGCGGTGACCGTGAACTTCGCCGGGACCGTCTCGCTCAGCAACTGCTCCGGCTCCGTCATCCGCTTCCCCAGCTCCGCGGACACCGACCCGGCGCTCGTGATGACCAACGGCCACTGCCTGGAGACCGGCTTCCCGGAGCCCGGCGAGGTCATCACCGGCCAGTCCTCCAGCCGCAGCTTCGGCCTGCTCAATTCCTCCGGCTCGCGGGTGGGCACGCTCCGCGCCAACCAGGTCGTCTACTCGACCATGACGGACACGGACGTCACGATCTACCGCACCACCACGACGTACGCGGCCATCAAGAGCACCTACGGCATCAGCCCGCTCACCGTGCAGGACACCCACCCGGTCGCCGGCACCGCCATCAAGGTCGTCTCCGGGTACTGGAAGCGGATCTACAGCTGCAACATCGACGGCTTCGTGTACCGCCTGAAGGAGGGCGACTGGACCTGGAAGGACTCGGTCCGTTACACCTCCTCCTGCAACACCATCGGGGGCACCTCGGGCTCGCCCGTGATCGACACCGCCACCGGCAAGGTCGTCGCCGTCAACAACACGGGCAACGAGGACGGCGAGCGCTGCACCGAGAACAACCCCTGCGAGGTCGACCAGAACGGCAACGTGACCGTCCGTCAGGGCATCAACTACGCCGAGGAGACCTACACCATCCCGGCCTGCTTCACCACCGGCAACAAGCTGAACCTCAGCGCGGCGGGCTGCACCCTGCCCAAGCCGTAGCCGTGGCCGTGGCTGCCCGGCCCCGGGCGGTCACAGCGGTGTGCGGCGCACCGCCCGGCCCGCCAGGACGTCCGTGCGGCGGCCGTCCTCGACGGCGAAGCGGCCGTCGACCAGCACGTACGGGATCCCGGTCGGCAGCGTTCGGGGCTCGGCGAAGGTGGCGCCGGGCGCGATGGTGGCCGGGTCGAAGAGCACCAGATCGGCCCGGTGTCCCTCGCGCACCAGCCCGCGGTCCGGCAACCTCAGCCGGGCCGCGGGCCGCCCGGTGAGATGGGCGACGCACTCCTCCAGCGACAGCACGCCCAACTCCCGGACGTACGTGCCCAGATAGCGGGGGAACGTGCCGTACGCGCGCGGGTGCGGCTTCGCGCCCCGCAGGATGCCGTCGGAGCCGCCGGTGTGGGCGCGGTGCCGCATGATCGCGCGAACACCGTCCTCGTGGCCGACGTGCTGCAGGACCGTCGTACCGAGGCGGTCCTGCAGCAGCAGCCGCCGGGCGGTCGCCCAGGGCGTCTCCCCGCGCAGATCCGCCAGCTCCCGCACACTGTGGCCCACATGGTCGGCCAGCGCCGGATCGCTCACTCCCGACACCTCGACCGTCTCCCACTCCACCGGTACGCCATGGCAGCCGTCCGAGCCCGTCACCTCCAGTGCGTGCCGGATCCGCTCGGCGGCCGCCGGGTCGGCGAGCCGGGCCAGGACCGCCTCCGGGCCGCCCTCGCTCGCCCAGCTCGGCAGCAGCGCCGCCAAAGTGGTGCACCCCGGGGTGTAGGGGTAGGTGTCCAGCGTGATGTCCGCGCCGGAGTCGAGCGCCTTGTCCAGGAGGGCCAGCAGCTCCGGTGCGCGACCCTCGTTCACGCCGAAGTTCATCGTCGCGTGGGCCAGGTGCAGCGGGCAGTCCGCCTCCCGGGCCAGGGCCACCATCTCGGCGTAGGCCTCCAGGGCGCCGGCGCCGTAGGAGCGGTGGTGCGGGCAGTAGTAGCCGCCGTACCGGGCCACCACCCGGCACAGCTCGGTCAGTTCGGCGTCGTCGGCGTACATGCCCGGCGTGTAGGTGAGACCGGACGACAGGCCGACCGCGCCCTGCTCCAGGCCCTGCGCGACCAGGTGCCGCATCCGGTCCAGCTCCGCGGGCGTGGCCGGGCGGTCCTCCCAGCCCACGGCGAGCGCGCGGACGGTGCCCTGCGGGACGAGATAGGCGGCGTTCACGGCGATCCCGCGGTCGAGCCGGTCCAGGTACTCGCCGACCGTCCGCCAGTCCATGTCGACGTCCTCGCCGTATCCGTTCCACCCGGTGATCGCCCGGCGCACCTCCTCCAGCGTGCGGTCGTCCACGGGCGCGTACGACAACCCGTCCTGGCCGATCACCTCCAGCGTGACCCCCTGCGCCAGCTTCGCGCTGTGGTCCGGGTCGCGCAGCAGGGCGAGGTCGGAGTGGGCGTGCATGTCGATGAAGCCGGGGGACAGGACCAGCCCCTCCGCGTCCAGTTCCCGCACGGCGCGCGGCCGCTGGCAGCCGGCCGCGGCGGCCTCCTTGACGATGGAGACGATCCGCCCGCGGTCGACCACGACATCGGCGCGGTAGGAGTCCGCGCCGCTGCCGTCGACGACGTCGGCGTCCCGGATGACCAGCTCCTCCATGGCGCCCCCTAGAAGAACGTACGGATGTAGTCGACGACCGTGCCGTCCGCCTCGGCGACCGGGATCAGCTGCCACTTGTCGAAGGACGTGCACGGATGGGACAGGCCGAAGCCGATCCAGTCGCCGACCTCGACATCCGCGTCCGATCCGGTGCGCAGCCACAGGTGCTGGTCCGACAGGGCGCTCACCTCGATGCCGGCCGCCGGGTGCTCGGTGCCGTTCCGGCGTACCACGTGGGCCACCGGAACGTCGAGGTCGTAAGCGGCGTCGCGCTTGCCGGCGTTCACGAACGCCTCCGCCCGGGTGGGCCGGGAGAGCACCTGTGCCCACAGCCGGAACGCGGGCTCCAGCGCGCCCTCCTCGGGCACCCGGTTGAACGGTGTCAGCCTGCTGTAGTGCACGTCGTCGTGCGAGACGTACGCCCCGGAGCGCAGCAGCGGCAGAACCGGGCGGGAGAACTGCGGGAGAGCGGCGAAGACGGCGGCGACCGCGTCGAACCACTCGCTGCCGCCGGCGCTCACCACGATCTCCTCGGCGTCCGCGAACCGCCCCGCCTCGTCGAACTCCACGGCGAGCGCCACCAGCCGCTCCAGCCACGCCCGCACCCGCTCCGGTGAGGCGCCGGGCACCTGGGCCTCGTAGCCCGCCACGCCGACGAGCCGCAGCGTCGCCGCAGCCGCCACCGCGTCGGCGACGGCCAGGGCCTCCGCCTCCGTCCGCACACCGGTGCGCGCCCCCTCGCCCGCGGCCAGCTCCACGACCACGTCCACCGGGCGGGAGGCGCCGCGCAGGGCCGCGTCCATCAGCTCGACGCCGCGCACGGAGTCGACGTAGGCGGTGAAGCGGAAGTCGGGGTCGGCCGCCAGGTCGGCGGCGACGCGGCGCAGGGCGGCCGGGTCCACCAGCTCGTTGGCCAGGAAGATCCGCGGGATCCCGAACGCCCGGGCCACCCACACCTGGTGCGGCACGGCGAGCGTGATGCCCCAGGCGCCGTGTGCGAGCTGGCGGTGGAAGAGCTGGGGTGCCATGGAGGTCTTCCCGTGCGGCGCGAACGCGAGGCCGTGGCGGGTGGTGTACGACTCCATCAGCGCGAGGTTGTGCTCCAGCCGCTCGGCGGAGAGGGCGAGGACGGGGGTGGTGAAACCACCGTCGAAGAGGTTGCGCCGCTGCCCGGCCAGCTCGGCGACGGTCAGGCCCAGGGCGTCCGGCGGCAGCCCCTTGAAGCGGTGGTCGACCCGCTCCTCGGCGAGACGGGCGAGCGCTTCGACACCGCTGTCCTGGACCATGGCCACCCTCCGTGATGCCCCGGCGTTGCATTCTCTGCAACGCTCATTGCGAGCACTGCCACCGCTGTCTAACATCTCGCCGACACCGGGTCAATGAAGCAGCCGGCCGCGAGACGGACGAGGAGCCACCACCATCATCGATGTCGTCGCGCTCGGCGAGTCCATGGTCACCTTCCTGCCCACCCGGCCCGGCCGCCTCGCCGACGTCCCCTCCTTCGAACGGGCCATCGGCGGGGCCGAGTCCAACGTGGCCTGCGTGCTGGCGTCCTCCGGCCACTCCGCACGGTGGGTGAGCCGGGTGGGGGCGGACGCGTTCGGGGAGCATCTCCTCGAGGCGGTCGGGGCGTACGGCGTCGACGTCGCCCACGTCCGGCGGGACCCGGTGCGGCCGACGGGCGTGTACTTCCGCACGGCGGGGGAGCGGGGGACGGACGCCCACGAGGTGGCGTACTACCGGGCGGGGTCGGCGGCCTCCGCGATGTCCCCGGACACCGTCGACCTCGACGCGGTGCGCGCGGCCCGCATCCTGCACCTCACCGGCATCACCGCCGCGCTCTCCCCGGAGTGCCTGCGCCTGGTCCGCCACCTCATGGCCCCGGGCCCCGACCGTCCCCTCGTCTCCTTCGACGTGAACCACCGCCCGGAACTGTGGCCCACCCCCGCCGACGCGCACCTCCTCCTCACCCTGGCCCGCACCGCCGACATCGTCTTCGTGGGCGAGGACGAGGCGGCCCACGCCTGGGGCACCGCCCCCGACCCGCCGGCCATCCGCCGCCTCCTGCCGGAGCCGTGCCTCCTGGTGGTGAAGCAGGGCGCCCGGGGCGCAACGGCTTTCGGCCCCGGCGAGACGACCGCGCGACGCTCGGCCGGGGGGAGCGCCCCCGCCGGGGGACGGGCGGCGACGACGCCCGGACAGGAGCGGCCCGCCCACCCGACCGGACACACCGGGGCCGCCGGGGTGCCGACCCCTCCCGGGGACGAGTCCCACTGCGCGCACGACGGTCCTCGGCCCCGGCCGGGCGACGGCGCGGGCAGTCGTGTCTCCCGCGATGCCCCGACCGCCTCGGCCGAGCCCCACGCGCCGCTCGCCGCCGACGGCAACCCGTCGGCGCCACCATGCGTCACCGGCCCTCCGGCCGCCGGGGCGCAGGGAACCTTCGTCGCCGCCCCGAGCGTCGACGTCGTGGCGAGTGTCGGCGCGGGGGACGCCTTTGCCGCCGGGTTTCTCTCCGGGACCCTTCGTGGCCTCCCCCTCCGTGACCGCCTGCGGCACGGCCACCTCATGGCGGCAGCCGCCCTCACCGCTCCCGGCGACCTCGGCACCCCGCCCCGCCGCGGCCACGCCGACCGGCTGGCCGCCCTGGACGACGCGGCATGGGGGACACTTCGACTCGGCCCCGGCTGGACCCGGGCCGGGCAGCACCCCGAGGAGGCGGACACCCCATGAGCCAGACCGTCGACCGCGCCCTGAGCATCCTGCCCCTGCTCGCCGAGGGCCCCGCCGACCTCGGCCAGGTCGCCGACCGCCTCGGCGTGCACAAGTCCACGGCCCTGCGCCTCCTGCGCACCCTGCACGAACACGGCCTGGTGTACCGCCAGTCCGACCACCGCTACCGCCTCGGCGCCCGCCTCTTCGCCCTCGCCCAGGAGGCGATGGAGAACCTCGACGTCCGCGAGATCGCCCACCCCCACCTCGTCCGCCTCAACGAGGCCTGCGGCCACACCGTCCACCTCGCCGTCCACGAGGACGACGAGGTGCTCTACATCGACAAGGTCGACAGCCGCTACCCCGTCCGCATGTACTCCCGCATCGGCAGACCCGTCGCCCCCACCGTCGCGGCCGTCGCCAAGCTCCTCCTGGCCGACCTGCCCGAACCCGAGCGCCGCGCCCTCGCCGAGAAGCTGGACTACCCGGCGTACACCTCCCGCTCCACCCCGAACGCCACCGCCTTCCTCGAGGAGCTGGAGCAGGTGCGCGCCCAGGGCTGGGCCACCGACCTCGGCGGCCACGAGGAGTCCATCAACTGCGTCGCCGCCCCCGTACGCGGCGCCGACGGCCGGGTCGTCGCCGCCCTGTCGGTCTCCGCCCCGAACGTCGTCGTCACCGCCGAGGAACTCCTCACCCTCCTCCCGCAGGTCCGCCGCACCGCGGACGCGATCAGTGCCGAATACTCCGGCAGAACCCCGCAAAGGAGCAGCCAGTGACCGACAAGACCGCCCTCACCCCCAGCACCCACACCGCCCCGCCCGCCGCGTTCTCCCACGGCGTCAGGAAGGGCAACATCCTCCAGGTCGCCGGCCAGGTCGGCTTCCTGCCCGCCGAGGAGGGCGAGCCGCGCACCCTCGCCGGACCCACCCTGCGCGAGCAGACCCTGCAGACCCTCGCCAACGTCAAGGCCGTCCTGGACGAGGGCGACGCCACCTGGGACGACGTGATGATGATCCGCGTCTACCTGACCGACGTCGACCACTTCGCCGAGATGAACGAGATCTACAACCAGTACTTCGGCGAGCAGCGACTCACCCAGCCGCCCGCCGCCCGCACCACCGTCTACGTCGGTCTCCCGCCCGGCCACCTCATCGAGATCGACGCACTCGCCGTACTCGGCTGAGCGCCTGACGATCCGTAGGCACTATGGGTACGTGACCTCCTCAGACTCCGCCGCCGACTCCGGCCTCTCCGCGCAGCCCGCCGACCTCCTCGGCGAGCTGACCGCCGAACGGGACGCCGTCCTCGCCGCGTTGGCGCAGCTGTCCGCCGACGACCCGGAGGCCGCCGCACTGTGCGGGTACGCCGGCGAGCTGAGCCACCGGCTGTACCTGCTGCGCGACGACCCCGGCCGGGACGACGAACTCGCCCTCGCCGCCGAGGCGTTCGAGCACGCCTTCCGCACGCCCGGGGACGATCCGCTGTGGGCGTCCTGGCGGATCCGGTTCGGCCATCTGCGGGGCGTCCAGTACGAGATCGGCGGCGACCCGCAAGCGTTGGACCACTCCTGGGAGTTACTGACCGACGGCGAGCGCGGCCTGCCCGGCGACGACCCCGACTTCGCGTGGGAGCGGGCGTTCGGGCGGCACGTCCTCGCCCTGTGCGCCAAGCTGCGCTCCCTGGCCGAACCGGACTCCGCCGAACTGCTCCGGGAGGCCCTGCGCCGGCACGCGGACGCCCTCGAACACGCCGAGCCCGGCAGCGACGAGGAGACCGGTCTGCGGGCCGGGGCGGGCTATCTGCACCTCCAACTCGCCCTGCGGCACAACGACACCGATGCCGCCGAGGAGTCCGCCCGCCACTACCGCGCCCTCCTCGCCACCGCCGCGCCCGCCGACCGCCCGGAGCTGCACTTCACCCTCGGCCTCGCCACCCTCGTGCACGGCCGCGCCCGCGCCGACCGGGAGCGGCTGGAGGCCGCCCGGGACGCCTTCGACACCGCCCTCACCGAGGTCCGCCGCGCGGGCGGCCCCGAACCCGACTGGGCGTTCGAGGCGGAGGCCCACGCCATCTTCGTACGCGCCCTGATCTGGGCCACCTGGCACGACCTCGGCCAGAGCCTCGCCGCCGAGGTCGAGGCGCGCCGCCTGCTGGAGCGGCCCGGCGCCGAGGACCGGCTGGTGCCGCAGTACCTGGACATGTTCGGACGCCTGCTGTACGAGCGGGCCGCCGCCCGCGACGACGCGGCGGGCCGGGACCGGGGCATCGCCCTGCTGCGCCGCGCCCTCGACCAGTGGGACACCGACCGCGACGGCGACGTCACCGCCACCGCGATGTTCCTCGCGATCTTCCAGCAGGCCCGCCACTACGACGACCCCGACCCGGCCCGCGCCCAGGACGTCCTGCGCGCCACCGAGCTGGTCCTCGCCGCCGACCACGACCTCCACGACCTCGCCCAGTCCGCCCGCATGCTCGACGGCTGGGCCCGCTTCACCCTCGCCGACCACGGCGTGCTGCCCGAGACGGACGGCCGCCCCGAAGGGCTCGACACCGAGCAGCTCCGGCAGTCCATGGCGACCCTCCTGGAGGACTTCCACGAGGGCCGCGCCTTCGTCGACTTCGGCGAGGAGGAGTTCCTGCGCGGCATGGGCCGCGACGTGACCGGACAGCGCCGCCGCGTCCAGGGCTTCGAACAGGCCCTCGCCCAGCTCCGCGCCCTCGAACCGGGCAGCCCCGGCCGGGCCGAACTGGCCTCGCTGATGCTGGGCAACCTCATGGTGGTGGACCCGGAGGGCACCTTCGTCACCGCCGCGCACCGCAAGGAACTGATGGAGGCGGTGCTCGAGCGGGCCGAACGGGACCCGGCCTGGCGGGGCAAGGCACACGCCGTCACCGGCATCGCCCGGCTGCACGAGGAGGTGAGCGCCGGCTCCGGCGCCGGACTCGACGAGGTGCTCGCCCACTTCGACCGGGCGGAGGCCGGCGGCGGCCTCGGCACCGAGCAGCACGACTACAGCCTCGCCCTCGCCCGGTTCCTGGCCCAGACCCACCGCGGCCAGACCGGCGGCGCGGGCGACGACATGGACGCCGGCGCCGCGACCTGGCGCCGGTTGCGCTCCGACCCGAAAATGCCCGCGCACCTGCGCCGCATGATGGACCTCCAGCAGGCCGGCTTCGACGCGCACTCCGCCGTCCGGCGCGGCGACCTGGCCGACGCCGACCGGCACATCGCCACGCTCACCGAGGGGCACGCCGCGCTCAGCGACGAGGATCCCTCCCGCATCGAGATCCTGGTCCTGCTGGAGAACGCCCGCGCCGGCCGCGACAACCTCGCCCGCCACCTCGGCGTGCCCTCGCTGCCGCCGCTCGCGGGCCGGCCGAGCGCCGCCGAACTGCGCCGCCAGGCCCGGAGGTTGCCGCGCGACCACCGGGCCTGGGTGCTCGGCGACATGGGCATGACCCGCTTCGTGCGCGCCGTCGAGCAGCAGGACGGGCAGGGCATCGTGGCCGCCATCGGCCTGCTCCGGGAGGCGCACGAGTTGTGCGAGCCGGGCAGCGACGCCCGGCTGCGGTACGCCAACGGCCTGGGCATCGCCCACTGCGCCCTGTCCGAGCTGGAGATCGACCGGGTGCACCGGCGGGAGCGGCTGGC
The DNA here is from genome assembly GCF_055572275.1 of Streptomyces sp. NPDC030798. NCBI lineage: Bacteria > Bacillati > Actinomycetota > Actinomycetes > Kitasatosporales > Streptomycetaceae > Streptomyces > Streptomyces sp. NPDC030798. The sequence continues at coordinate 377,273 of NZ_JBVIDR010000009.1, forward strand.
CAAGGGCATCGCCCTGCTGGAGGGCGCCTTCGCGGAGGCAGGCGGCCCCGAGCACCGCCTCTACGCCGACACCGGTCTCGCCCTCGCCCGCGCCCACCGCACCCGGGACGACCTGCACCGCCGGGACCGGGCCACGGCCCGCGCCCTCGGCCTGAAGTCGCTGCGCGGCCACGCGTGGGCCGCCCTGCTGCAGTCCGGCACCGACCACGCCACGGTCGCCGCCGCGCAGGCCACCGGGGCCGCGCTGGAGGTGGCCGGCTGGTGCCTGAAGGACGACCGGCCCGAGGAGGCCCTCCAGGCGCTGGACGCCTGCCGGGGCCTGGTCCTGCACGCCACCCTCACCTCCGCGACCGTCCCCGACCTGCTCACCGCCACCGGGCACACCGGCCTCGCCGCCGAGTGGCGTTCCGCCGGACCGCAGGAACCCACCGACCCCCTCTCCGCCGTCACCACGCCCCTCACCGTGCCCAGCGCCCTGCGCCGCCGCGTCCTGGCCGCCCTCACCGGCCCCCAGGCTCCCCACCAGGCGCGCCTTCTCGACCCTCCCAGCCCCGAGGAGATCGCCACCGCCCTGCGCGCCCTCACCAAGGACGCCCTTGTCTACCTCCTCCCGGCCACCGACGACACTCCCGGCACAGCACTGGTCGTCACCTCCAAGGCCACGGTCCACGCCATCCCCCTGCCCACCCTGACGGAATCAGCGGCCCCCCTGCGCGAGTACGGCCCCGGGGAGGGGCTGTCCCGCGAGACCCCCGCCGCCCACCCCACGCCGGAGCCCCCGGCCGTCGGCCCCCGCGACCTCGGCCCCGTCCCCGGACTGCGGCCCACCGCCCCGCCCTCCCTCCGGGAACAGCTCGACCGGCTGTGCGGCTGGGCCTGGTACGCGGCGATGCGGCCCCTGCTGGAGGCGTTCGAGATGCCGGAGGGGCGATTGCCGAGGCTGGTGCTGGTGCCGATGGGGAAGCTCGGACTGGTGCCCTGGCATGCCGCATGGCAGCCGGGCGGGCCGCGCGGCCGGCAGTACGCGCTGCAGGCCGCCGAGCTCTCCTACGCCGCCTCCGCCCGCCTGCTCTGCCAGGTCGCCGCCCGCCCCTTGGCCGAGCACACCGGAGCCGCCCTGATCGTCGGCAACCCCACCGGCGACCTGCGTCACGCCGGCGAGGAGGCCGACGCAGTCCAGCGCGCCTTCTACCCCGACGCCCGCTACCTCGGCCGCCGCACCACCGGTCCCACCGACGGCCCCGGCACCCCGGCCGAGGTGCTGCGCTGGCTGCGCGAGACGCCGTACGACGGAGCCGTACTGCATCTCGCCTGCCACGCCTCCGTCGCCGAGAACGCCCGCCGCAGCGCCTATCTCGCGCTGCACGACGGGCCGTTGGCGGCCGAGGAGATCACCGGCGCCGGCGGCGACCGGCTCGGCCTGGTGCTGCTCGCCGCCTGCCGCAGCCATGTCTCGGGCCGGGGCCACAACGAGGCCTACAGCCTCGCCACCGCCTTCCTCGCCGCCGGTGCCCGCTCGGTCGTCGGCTCCCTGTGGCCGGTCCCGGACGAGGCCACCTCGGTGCTGATGTTCCTCACCCACCATTTCCTGCGCGCCCACGCCGAACCCCCCGCCCGCGCCCTGCGCCGCGCCCAGCTGTGGATGCTCAACCCCGACCGCGAACTCCCGCCCGGCATGCCGGACTTCCTCGCCGAGCGGGCCCGCCGCATCGACCCGCACGACCTCAGCGCCTGGGCCGGCTTCACCCACCTCGGCCGGTGACCCCCGGCCGAGGAGGCCTACGGCACCAGCGCACGGGGAAGACCTACGGCACCAGCGTCCGCATCGGCACCGTCACCGTCGTCCAGCGGCCCGCCGCCCCCAGGACCGGGCCCAGGATCCGGCGGCCGGTGGCCGCGTGCCACGGGGGGAGCTGGAACGGCCGGGTGTTCAGCTCCCGGTCGGCCACGATCAGCTTCAGCCAGTCCCGCGCCTCGGCCCCCGGCACCGCCGGCCGCGACGCGGGCAGCGACAGCTGCACCGGGTCCCCGTCCAGCGCGTACCCCGTGTGTCCGGGCCCGATGAAGTGCCCCGGGAACAGCCCCGGATGGGCGGCGTAACCGTCGGTCAGGTCCAGCAGGACGCACCACAGGGTGCGGTCGGGGGAGCGGTTGTGCAGCCGGATCGACACCCACGGCGGCCGCCCGTCGGCACCGTACGCGCAGACGATCTCCCCGGACGCGTCCGGCCGCAACGGCTCCCCCGAGCCCCACCGGACGACCTCCACCTCCACCAGCCCCTCCAGCAACGACGGCCGCGGCGTCAAGTCCCGCAACTGGTGCCAGCGGGTCAGATGGCCCAGGCAGTCCGCGACCCGCTCGGCGTCCACCGGCCCGCCCAGCGGCAGCGCCGCCGTGAACTCCGTACCGTCGCGCCGCAGCACCCGCGCCCACCCGCCCCGCACCCGCACCCGGAAGTGCAGCCCCCGCGCCGCCTGAGGCCCGTCCACCAGCAGCACCAGCGGCCCCAGCGCCGCCGCCAGCCACCCCACCTCCTCCGCCGAGCCGTCCACCGCCACGCTGGCCGGCGGCAGCGCGACCGCCGACAGCGCGACCGGATACACCCGCTCCGGCTCCGGCTCCCAGTCCACCGGCGCCACCAGCGTCCGCGCCGCCGACACCTGCAGCGCCCGCACGACACCCCGCCCCGGCCCCTCCTCCAACGCCGCGAACGTGGTGCCCTCGGCCCCCGCGACACCCTCGCTCAGCCCATGGACGCCGCCGCAGTCCACCTCCCAGCCGTCCACGCCGCAGCGCAGCAGATGCGGCTCCGCCGGCGACCGGAGCGGGGGAAGCCCCCCCCCCCCCCCCCCCCCCCCCCCCCCCCCCCCCCCCCAAACCCCCCCCCCCCCCCCCCCCCCCTCCTTTCCCCCCCCCCCCCCCCCCCCCCCCCCCCCCCCCCCCCCCCC
>NZ_JBVIDR010000010.1:0-69859 GCF_055572275.1 Streptomyces sp. NPDC030798
GCTGTTGAGTTCTCAAGGAACGGACGCTTCCTTCGTACTCACCCTCTCGGGCTTTCCTCCGGGCGCTTCCCTTCGGTGTTTCCGACTCTATCAGACCTTTTCAGTGCCTGACCCCCAGTCAGCGGGGCTTGTCTTCCGGGCCGTTGGGCCCTTCCGACGTCTCAAACCTTAGCGGATCCTTCCGGCGATTCCTAATCGGGCCGCCGAGCCCCTATTCGAATTGAATTCGGGCGCGCCGAAATCAACCCCGTCGGGAGATCATGCTGTGGTTGAGGTGCCGCTCGAGGCGGCGGAGGTGCTGTCGAAGAACCGTTACGGCTCCGCGGCAACCCGAAGAACTTTACGGACCGGGCAGAGGCGTGTCAAGCGCCGCCCGTCAAGATCTTTTCGGCGGCTCAGTCCAGGTCGCTCAGCCGGCCGCCGGCGTCCGGCTGGGCGTGCTCCACGCGGCGCAGCAGCCGGGTCAGCACCTCGCCGAGGACGGTGCGCTCGGCGGGGGTGAGGTCCTGGAGCAGGTCCTCCTCGAAGACGGTGGCGAGGCGCATGGCCTCCAGCCACTTCTCACGGCCCTCGGGCGTCAGCTCGACGATGACCCGGACCCGGTTGGACTCGTCCCGCTCCCGGGTGACGAGCCCCTCGGTGACCATGCGGTCGATCCGGTGCGTCATGGCGGCCGGCGTGAGGCCGAGCCGCTTGGCGAGGTCGCTGGGACCCATGCGGTACGGGGCGCCGGAGAGGACCAGGGCCTTGAGGACCTCCCACTCGGCGTTGCTGATGCCGAGGGCGGAGGTCTGGCGGCCGTAGGCGACGTTCATACGGCGGTTGAGCCGGGACAGCGCCGACACGATCTTCTCGACCTGGGGATCGAGGTCCCGGAACTCGCGCTGGTAGGCGGCGATCTGTTCTTCGAGGGTCGGCTCGGTGACGCCGGACGTGTCGGCCATGGCCGCAGTATCGCACGCGGTCCCTTTGCCTTGAAGTCCTTGGATGTGTACTCTTTAGCTTCGAACTTTAGCTTTGAAGTCTTCACTCCTAACTAGTGAGAGAGGTGAACGTGACCAGGGCGATGGGCGCAGCGATGCGCCGGATCCACGTGGGCAACGCACTCAGCGCTTTCGGGCTCGGCTTCACGGTCCCCTACCTGTACGTCTATGTGGCGCAGGTGCGGGGCCTGGGGGCCATGACGGCGGGTCTCGTGCTCGCCGTCTTTGCCGTGGCCGCGCTGATCGTGCTGCCGTTCGCCGGCCGGGCGATCGTGCGGCGCGGCCCGCTGCCGGTCCTGCTCGCCGCCCTGGTCCTGGCCGCGCTGGGCGCGCTGAGCCTGGGGCTCGCTGCAAGCGCCGGTGCCGTACTGCTGTCGGCCGCGGCGCTCGGGGCCGGGCAGGCCGTCATGCAGCCCGCGCTGGCGACGATGATCGTGGACTGCTCGTCGGCGGAGACGCGGTCGCGGGCGTTCGCCCTGCAGTTCTTCCTGCAGAACCTCGGGCTGGGTGTCGGTGGCCTGATAGGCGGGCACCTCGTCGACACCACGCACGCCTCCTCGTTCACGCTCCTCTTCGCCATCGAAGCGGCGGTGTTCCTGCTGCTGGTCGTGGTGATGGCGACGGTGCGGATGCCCCATGCGCCGCGCATCGCCGACATGGCGGACGCACCGGCCGCTCGTGCCGCGAAGGGCAGCCTGCGGGAGCTGCTCGGAAACCGCGCGATGGTGCAGCTCTGCGTGCTCGGCTTCGTGCTGTTCTTCGCGTGCTACGGACAGTTCGAGTCGGGGCTGAGCGCGTACGGCGTGGAGGCCGCGGGGATATCCACCTCCGCGCTCGGTACGGCGCTGGCGGCGAACACGATGATGATCGTCGTGGCGCAGTTCGCCGTGCTGAAGTTCGTGGAGCGACGGCGCCGGTCCCGGGTGATCGCCGGTGTGGGGCTGATCTGGGCCGTCGCGTGGCTCGCGGCGGCGTACGCGGGGCTGGGGCATGGCAGCCAGGAGATGGCCACCGCGGCCTTCGTGTCGACGTACGCGCTGTTCGGGCTGGGGGAGGCGATGTTGTCGCCGACCGTTGCGCCCTTGGTGGCGGATCTGGCGCCGACGGGCATGGCGGGGCAGTACAACTCCGCGTTCGCGCTGGTCAAGCAGTTGGCTTTGGCGGTGGGGCCCGCGGTGGGCGGGCCGCTGGCGGCGTCGCTGCACGGGGCGTACGTCGTGACGTTCCTGCTCTTCTCGCTGGGGATCACGGGGTTGGCGCTGCGGTTGGGCCAGGGGCTGACCGTCGCGCAGGACCAGCCGTGGGCCGCCGCGCGGAGCCGGGTGGTGGCCCGAGGCGGAGCCACCGAGCCGGCCACCGCCGAGGCGTAGCGGCTGCGCGCGAGTGCCGACAGCGCGGCCCGACGGCCGGACCCCGGCCGGCTAGCCCTTCGGCAGAAGGAACTCGCACCACACGGCCTTCCCCCCGCCCGGGGTTTTCCGGGAACCCCAGTGGGAGGCGATGGTGGCCACGATGGCGATGCCTCTGCCGGACTCGTCGCCCGGTTCCGCTCGGCGCCGGCGTGGCAGGTGGTCGTCGCCGTCGGTCACCTCGATGATCAGGCGGCGGTCGGTGCGGCGGAGCCGCAGCCGCATGGGTGGCGTGCCGTGCTGGAGGGAGTTGGCGACCAGCTCGCTGGTGGCCAGCACCCCCGCGTCGTGCAGATCGGCGGGGAAGCGCCAGCTGGTGAGCACGCCGGAGGCGAACGCGCGGGCGCGGGGCGCCGCCTCGACGCCGCCGAGGAGTTCCAGCGCCGCGTTGCGGAACAGCTCGCCCTCCGGGCCCGTACGAGCCGGGTGCTGGAGGACGAGGACGGCGACGTCGTCGTCGTGGTCGGCGGTGACGCCGGCCGAGCGGACCAGACGGTCGCAGACCACCTGGGGCGTGCCGGTCGCGCCGGACAGTGCGCGCTCCAGGGCGGCGATCCCCTCGTCCAGGTCCTCGTTGCGCCGCTCGACCAGGCCGTCCGTGTAGAGGACCGCCGTGGAGCCGGGGCCGAGCGCGATCGAGCCCGAGGCGTGCATCCAGCCGCCGGTGCCGAGCGGGGGGCCGGTGGGTTCGTCGGCGCGGGAGACCGTGCCGTGCTCGTCGCGGACCAGGATGGGCAGGTGACCGGCCGAGGCGTACACCAGCCGGCCCTCGTTGGGGTCGTGGACGGCGTAGACGCAGGTGGCGATCTGGTTGGCGTCGATCTCGATGGCGAGACCGTCGAGGAGCTGCAGGACCTCGTGCGGGGGGAGGTCCAGACGGGCGTAGGCGCGGACGGCGGTGCGCAGCTGGCCCATCACGGCGGCCGCGCGCACGCCCCGGCCCATGACGTCGCCGATCACGAGCGCGGTGCGGCCGCCGCCGAGGGTGATCACGTCGTACCAGTCGCCGCCGACCGCCGCCTCCGTGCCGCCGGGCTGGTAGGTGGCGGCGATGCGCAGGTCGTCCGGTTGTTCGAGTTCCTGGGGGAGCAGGGAGCGCTGCAGGGTGACGGCGGTCTCGCGCTGGCGGCGCTCGCTGGCGCGCAGCCGCTCGGCGGCCTCGGCGTGATCGGTGACGTCGGTGGCGAAGACCAGGACCGCGCCGTCGCCGCCGGTCTCGGCGACCGGGGTGCAGGTGAACGTGTAGGAGCGGCCGTCGAGCGCCTTGCGGGACTTCAGGGTGCGGGGCTTGCCGCTGCGCAGCACCTGGTCGAGGAGGGGCAGCAGGCCCAGCTCGGTCAGCTCCGGGAGGACGTCGCGGGCCGGCTCGCCGAGGAGCCGTACGCCGAAGGCCGCCGTGTAGGCGTCGTTGACGTAGGCGACGCGGTGGTCGGGACCGTGGACGAGGGCGACGAGGGCCGGGACGCGGTCGAGGACGTCCCGCGCGGGCAGTTCGTCGACGGCGGGCAGGGGTGCTGTTCCGTCGGCCGGCGGTTCGGCGCGGGCCGCGGGTACGGAGCCTTCCCCCCGGCGGTCCAGGGGGACCGCGGTCTCGGTCCGCGCGGCGGCGCGGCGCTGCGTTCCGGGGAGCCGGGCGCTCCAACGCGTGAAGTTCACAGTGGGGAAAGCCTCGTGGGTGCTGAGGGCGGGCAGGAGCCCGTCCAAGGACGTGGGGCAGTCTGGCAGGTGGCCGTCCGCGGCGATATTCGTCAGACGCCCGGGCGGGCCGTGGAGTTCCTGGGTCCGGTCAGGACGACCCCTTCGGGTCGTCGGAGGGGCTGTGAGGAGGCTTTCCACCGGCCGCGAGTTCGAACTCCGCACGGGGATGTTCGAGTGAACCGAGCGAGACGATCTCCCGTTTGAAGAGTCCGGCGAGGGTCCACTCCGCGAGGACCCGGGCCTTGCGGTTGAAGGTGGGCACCCTGCTGAGGTGGTAGACGCGGTGCATGAACCAGGCAGGGTAGCCCTTCAGCTTGCGCCCGTAGACCTGGGCGACGCCCTTGTGCAGGCCGAGGGAGGCGACGGAGCCGACGTACTTGTGCGCGTACGTCTCCAGGGGTTCGCCGCGCAGGGAGTGGACGATGTTGTCGCCGAGGACCTTGGCCTGACGCACCGCGTGCTGGGCGTTGGGGGCGGTCTCGGTGCCGGGTTCGGCGGCCGTGACGTCCGGGACGGCCGCCGCGTCGCCGGCGGCCCAGGCGTGCTCGGCGCCGTCGACGGTCAGCTCGGCGGTGCACTTCAGGCGGCCGCGCGCGGTCAGGGGCAGATCGGTGGCGGCGAGCAGGGGGTGCGGCTTGACGCCGGCGGTCCACACGACCGTGCGGGTCGGGAAGCGCTGGCCGTCGCTGAGGACGGCGACGCGGTCGGCGCAGGAGTCCAGGCGGGTGCCGAGCAGGACCTGGATGTTGCGGCGGCGCAGCTGAGTGACCGTGTAGCGGCCCATCTCCTCGCCGACCTCCGGGAGGATGCGGTCGGAGGCCTCGACGAGGATCCACTTCATGTCCTCGGGGCGGACGTTGTGGTAGTAGCGCGCGGTGTAGCGGGCCATGTCCTCCAGCTCGGCGAGCGCCTCGACCCCGGCGTAGCCGCCGCCGACGAAGACGAAGGTGAGGGCGGCGTCACGGATCGCGGGGTCGCGGGTGGAGGAGGCGATGTCCATCTGTTCGATGACGTGGTTGCGCAGGCCGATGGCCTCTTCGACGGTCTTGAAGCCGATGGCGTACTCGGCGAGGCCGGGGATGGGCAGGGTGCGGGAGACGGAGCCGGGGGCGAGGACGAGTTCGTCGTAGCCGATGAGTTCGGCGGCCCTGCCCTCCTCTGCGGTGGCGAGCGTGGTGACGGCGGCGGTGCGTACGGCGTGGTCGATGGAGGTGACCTCGCCGACGACGACGTGGCACTGGTCCAGGACGCGGCGCAGCGGTACGACGACATGGCGGGGGGAGATGGAACCCGCGGCCGCTTCCGGAAGAAACGGCTGATACGTCATATAGGGGTCGGGAGTGACGACAGTGATGTCGACGTCACCCTGCCTGAGCTCCCGTTTCAACTTACGCTGCAGGCGCAGGGCCGTGTACATCCCGACGTAGCCGCCGCCGACAACCAGAATGCGCGCGCGTTCCTTCACCATCCCATGACGCACCCGGCGCTGTTGTTTGTCCACAGCCCCGGCAATTTGTGTGACTGGCGATCCGGTGTGCGCGGGGTTCGGCGCACCGTCGGGGTGGGGAGAAAGCGGGCAGGTCAGCGGGGGCGGGAGGGAGGGGGCGAAGGGGTGGAATCGGGGCGTACCTGCCCCGTACTCCGATCGAGGGGCGCTTTGTACGGAACGTGCCCCTTCTGAATTGACTCCCTCTCAACTATGTTCGTGTGTCGACGGAGTGTAGGGAATGTGGTCGAACGGGTCCGCGAAGGCGGGCCCGCTCATGGACCGAGGCCGGTTCCGCGCACTCCGGATTCAGTGGCGGGGAGTCTCCGGGGGGAGACGTCATTTTCCGGGGGAACAACATGCATGTTCAGGACACGCATTGGTCGTCGGCAAGCGCTCTCGCGTCGGGCGCCGGGACGGTGAGCGCGGCGGCGGGCAACGGGCGGCCGGACGCGGGGCGTACAGCGCCGTTGCGGGTGGATGCTCAGCGCAATCTGGAGCACGTGCTGCGGGCTGCGCGTGAGGTGTTCGGCGAGCTGGGGTACGGCGCGCCGATGGAGGACGTGGCGCGGCGGGCGCGGGTCGGGGTCGGGACGGTGTACCGGCGGTTCCCGAGCAAGGACGTGCTGGTGCGGCGGATAGCCGAGGAGGAGACGGCGCGGCTGACCGAGCAGGCTCGGGCGGCGCTCGGGCAGGAGGAGGAGCCGTGGTCGGCGCTGTCGCGCTTCCTGCGGACGTCCGTGGCGTCGGGGGCGGGGCGGTTGCTGCCGCCGCAGGTGCTGCGGGTCGGCTCCGCCGGTTCCGCCGACTCCGGCGGTCCGGTTGGCTCGGCCGGGTCCGGGGACGAGGCGCGGGTGCCTCAGCAGCGGTCGCAGTCGGACGGTGCGGGGCTGCGGCTGGTGCCGGACGGTGCCGGGATCGGGGATGACACCGGGGCCGGGGCCTTGCTCGAGGTGGTCGGGCAGTTGGTGGAGCGGGCTCGGGCGGCGGGTGAGCTGCGGACGGATGTGTCGGTGGCCGATGTGCTGCTGGTGATTGCCACCGCTGCGCCGTCGCTGCCGGATGCGGCGCAGCAGGCCGCGGCTTCTGCGCGGTTGCTGGACATTCTGCTGGAGGGGCTCCGGTCTCGGCCTGCGTAGACCGAGCCCCGCCGCCTCGGCTCCGCCTTCGTCCACCTTCGCCCTCCCACCCGCAGCACCCGTGCGGCTGTCACGACCGGGTACGGGTGGCCCCCTCCCGGGCCGAACACCGTCGGCGAGTGCCGGACCGTGCGCGACGAGCGGGTGCGGTGGCGCCCTCACGCGGCTGAACGCCGACGGCGCAGGCGGGGCGGGCGGCTATCGCGGTCGGGTACCGATGGTTCCCTCGCGGGCCGAACACCGTCGGCGAGTGCGGGACCGTGCGCGGCGGCCGGAACGCCGACGGCGGGCGTGCGGTGGGCAGGGCGCCTGCGCGGCACGGCGTCGTCGGCGGGGGCCGGGCGGGCGGCTGATGTCCTTGGGTGTGGGTGAGCCCTGCTGCGGGCTGAGCGCCGTCGATGAGGACGGGAGCGGTGGGCAGCGGGGGCCGGCGGCCGGTGGAGTCGTCTGCTCGCGTCGCGACTGGCGCCCTTGGTTCCGGTTGCCCGGCTCCGTTGCTCGCCGGATGCCGGGCGGGGTTTCAGAGGGTGAGGTGCGCTCGGATGGGTGATGGGACGTGGGGGAGGCGTGTGGGAGGCTGAGGCCTTGACGGGTTGGGCTCGGCCGGGGGCGGGGGCTTTGCGCGATGGGTGTGGGTGGGCAGGACGAATCGCGTGGGGGCGGAGAGACCGCCTCGCCCCGGGTGCCCGGGCAGGGCGGCGACAGGCCGTTGCTCGACGCGGGCGTCGAGGGGTGTGTGCCTGCTCAGCGGGACGGGCGGGCGGGGGCGCCGGCCGGTGACGGTGAGCTGATCGCGCGGATGCGGGGCGGCGACGACTCCGCCTACGAGGAGCTGTACCGGCGGCATGCGCAGGCGGTGCGGCGCTACGCGCGCAGTTGCTGCCGGGACGCGCACACCGCCGACGATCTGACCGCCGAGGTCTTCGCCCGCATGCTGCAGGCCGTGCGCGGCGGTTCGGGACCCGAGCACGCCGTACGTGCCTATCTGCTGACCTCGGTGCGGCGCGTGGCCGCGCGCTGGGTCGCCTCCGCGCGGCGCGAGCACCTCGTGGACGACTTCGCCGTGTTCGCCCAGCAGGCCTCCCGCTCGGCCGAGGCCGGCGCCGACGCGACCCTGGACCAGGGCGCCGATGTGCGCGCCCTGCACGAGGCCGAGCAGTCCATGGCCCTGCGGGCCTTCCGCTCGCTGCCCGAACGCTGGCAGGCCGTGCTGTGGCACACCGAGGTGGAGGACGAGTCGCCCAGCGAGGTGGCCGTCCTGTTCGGCCTGGACGCCAACGGCACCCGGGTGCTGGCGAGCCGTGCCCGGGAGGGGCTGAAGCAGGCCTATCTGCAGGCCCACGTCAGCGCCTCCCTCGCCGGTGACGAGGAGTGCGCCCGCTACGCCGATCAGCTCGGCACCTACGCCCGCCGCAAGCTGCGCGTCCGCGCCGAGCGGGGTCTGCGCAAGCACCTGGCCGAGTGCGCCGGGTGCCGGCTGGCGGCCACGCAGATCGAGGAGGTCGCGAGCGGCATCCCGGCCGTCGTACCGGTCGCCGTCCTCGGCTGGTTCGGGGCCGCCGGGTATGCGAAGGCGCTCGGCATCGTCGCCGGCGGCGCCGGAGCGGGCGCAGCGGGTGCCGCCGCGGCGGCCGGCGGGTCCTCTTCCGGAGCGGGAGCGGGAGCGGGCGGCGGGGGCGCAGCTGCCGCCGAAGGGGCCGGCGCGCCGGTCAAGGCCGGTATCGCGGCCGGTGTGGTCGCGGTGGCCGCCACCACGGTGGCCCTGGCCCTGCTGAACCAGGGCCACCCGGCCAAGGAGGTCGCCGAGCCGGCGGCGCCGTCCGCGCCCGTCGCCCGGCAGTCGTCGTCCGTACCCGCGCCCCGGCCCAGTAGTGACAAGCCTCCGGTGAAGTCCGTGGCCGCGGCGCCCGGGCCGAGCCGGGCGTCCGCGCCCACGCCGAGCCCCTCCCCGACGCCGGCGGAACCGAGCCGGTCAGCGGCTCCCAGGCCCACGCCCACGCCCACCCCGACGCCCAGTCCCACACCGACCCCGACGCCCACTGCGCCGCCCGCTGCCACCGTCTACCAGTGGAGCGACCTGCGCTACGACGTCGACGGCGACGGCACCCGGCCCGAGATGCGGCTGCGCGCGAGCAGCTGGGTGTGGCAGCGGTACGGCATGTCGATCGGCGGCGAGCAGTACGCGCGCGGTGTCACCGTTCACGGCCTGTCCTCCGTCACCGTCGACCTCAACCGGCCCTGCACCGCCTACGACGCCCTGGTCGGCGTGGACGACCTGACGCTCCGGCTCGGCAAGGTCACCTTCTCCGTCTACGCCGACGGGGTCCGGCTGTGGCGGTCCGGGGTCGTCAAGGAGGGCGAGGCCGCCGTGCCCGTCCATGTGGACCTGACCGGGCGCCGGACCGTACGCCTCGTCGTGGAGCCGCACAGCAACGTCTTCGACCGGGCCGCGCTCGCGGACTGGGCCGAGGCCCGGTTCAGCTGCCGGTAGCGGAGATCGCCGGCCCGTGGGTGGCCACCGCCTCCCGCAGTTGGCGCAGGACGTCATCGGTGGTGAGCGCCGCGCCACGGCCGCGCTCGGTCGCGTAACGGGCCGGGGACAGAGTCGCACGGGCCTCGGCGTCGAGCCGTGCGGCCGTGGTGCGCTCGGGCTCGGGGCGCGGGTGGCCGGCGCGCCAGTGGTCGGCGGCGGCGAACAGCCGTACCGCGCCCGGCAGGTCGCCGAGCCGGGCCAGCAGGTCGGCGGCGAGGTCCACCAGCGCGGCCGTGGTCGTCTCGGCACAGCGCCGCTCCACGGCCACCCGGAGCGCCCGGGCGGCGATCGGCAGCGCGGCCCCGGCACCGGTCTCGTCGGCGGTGACGAGAGCCTCGACCGCGCGCAGCGCTACCTCGAACTGGGGTGGCGCGGTACCTCCCGCAGCTGCCGCGCGGGTCGCCTCGTAGAACTCGCGCGCCCGGGCCACGTCCCCGTCGCGCTGGGCGAGGAGGGCGCGCAACAGCAGGACGAACGCCCGGGACTCGCCCACTCCGTACCGGTCGGCGGCGGCGCCCGCCTCGTCCAGGGCGGCCAGGGCGGCCGCGCGGTCCCCGGAGCGGTAGGCGATCTCGGCGAGCCGGGCCATGAGGAACGGCGACTCGGCGTAGGCACCCACCTCGTAGGCGAGGCGCAGGGCCTCCTCGTACTCCCCGCGGGCCTCCTCGTGTCGGCCGCGGACCATGGCCGCCTCGCCGGCCGCGCTGCACACCTGCGCCCGCATCCACCGGTCGCCGACGCGCCGGCTGAGGTCCCGCAGCTCCGCCAGGTCCTCGTCGACGCCCCGCAGGTTGCCGGGCGAGTCGACGACCACGTGGGCGCGGTACATCAGGGCCACACCGGTCTCCCAGTCACCGCCGTGTTCCCGGCAGTTGGCGACCGCCGCGTTCATGTCGGGGCCCAGGTCGGCCGGGCTGCCCAGGTAGTAGGCGGTCAGCGGCCAGATGAGGCCGGGCAGCCGGGCGGCCTGCGGGCCGCCGCCCTCGTAGGCGGCCCGGACGCGCGCGAGGTACTCCGGAGCCCGCTCGCCGCTCGCGAGGGTCTCGGTGCCGGACTCGGAGGTCAGAAACAGGTCGAGCATCCGCAGGTCCATGCGCAGCTCCCGCAGCGGGTGGCCTTCCTCGCCGTCGGGAGCGGCGAGGAAGGCGCCCACGGGATCGGCCGACGCCACCCGGGCCGCCAGGTCGTCCGCCGCCGCGCCCTCGGGCAGGGTGTCCAGGGCGACGCCGAGGCGAAGCACCAGCCGTACCCACTCCACGGCCTCCTGGCGGTGGTTGCGCAGCCACCAGAACCAGCCGAGCGCCAGGGCGATCGCTCCCGCCTCGGCCTCCTCGCCGGCCCGCACCGCGCGGTCGAGGGCCGCGCGGATGTTGTCGAGTTCGCTCTCCAGGCGGGAGATCCAGGAAAGCTGGGCGGCCGACCGCAGCTGTGGCTCCGCCTGCTCGGCGAGGGCGCGCACCCACGCGCGGTGGCGCCGCTCGGCCGCCGCGCGCAGCTCGGGGGTCTCGGCGGCGCGTTCGGTGGCGTACTCGTGGATGGTCTCGAGCATGCGGTACCGCATGACGGGGGTGCCGTCCGGGCCGTCGTCCGCGCCGTCCGGGGCGGCGACGACGAGGGACTTGTCCACGAGGGCGCCGATCAGGTCCGCCGCAGGGCCGGTGCAGACGGCCTCGGCGGCCGCGAGGTCCCAGCCGCCGGCGAACACCGATATCTCGCACAGCATCGTGCGCTCCCGCTCGTCCAGCAGGTCCCACGACCAGTCGACGACCGCGCGCAGGGTCTGCTGGCGGGGCAGGACCGTGCGGCTTCCGGAGGTGAGCAGGCGGAAGCGGTCGTCCAGCCGGTCGGCGATCTGCCGCGGGGTCAGCAGCCTGAGCCGGGCCGCGGCCAGTTCGATGGCGAGCGGCAGGCCGTCCAGGCGGCGGCAGATCTCCGCCACGGCCTCGGTGTCGCGCAGCACGGCGCCGGCGTCGGGACGGACGGCCCGCGCGCGCTCCGCGAAGAGGCGGCGCGCCTGCTCGGGGGCGAGGGGTTCGACCGGGCGCACCGACTCACCCGGAACGCCCAGGGGTTCACGGCTGGTCGCGAGGATCGTGAGCCCCGGGCAGTGGGTGAGGAGGGTCTCGGCGAGGGTGGCGACCGCGCCGATGACATGCTCGCAGTTGTCAAGGATCAGGAGTCGGCTGCGCGGGGCGCAGTACTCGATCAGCAGGGCGACGGGGTCGGCCTGCGGGGTCGCCAGGTCGTTGGTCAGCAGGACGGTCTCGCGCAGACCGAGGGCGCTGACGACCGCGCCGGGCACCGCCTCCGGCAGGTCGAGCCGGGCGAGCTCGACCAGCCAGGCCTGGGGCAGCCCTGCGGCGGCCTCCTCGGCGAGGCGGGTCTTTCCCGAGCCGCCCGGTCCGGTGAGGGTGACCAGACGGGCTCTGTGCAAGTCGGAACGAATGGCCTCGAGTTCTGGTTCCCGGCCCACGAAGGACGTCAGGCGGGGGCGGAGGTTGCCCGCCCGCTCCGGGGGATGCGGGGGCGCCGGAACGGCCGCGGGCGGGGGCTGCTGCAGCAGCAACGAGGCGTGCAGGGCCTGGAGTTCCGGGCCGGGGTCGGTGCCGAGGGTGTCGGCGAGGGTGCGGCGGACGGACTCGTGGGCGGCGAGGGCGTCGGCGGGGCGGCCGGTGTCGCGCAGGGCGCGGATGAGGAGGGCGTGCAGAGGTTCGTCGTACGGGTGCGCGGTGGCCAGTTCCGTCAGCTCCGGTACGACGTCCCGGGCACGGCCGAGGTCGAGGGCCGCGGCGGCGCGGGCGCGGGTGGCCTCCAGGCGCAGGGTCTCGGGGCGGGTGGCCGCGGTGCGGTCGGGAAGGTCGGCGAGGGCGGGGCCGCGCCAGAGGGCGAGGGCGTCGGTGAGGGCGCGGTGGGCGGTGGCGGGGTCGCCTGCGGCGAGGGCCTGGGTTCCGGTGCGGGTGAGGCGTGTGAAGACGTGCAGGTCGACGTCGTCCTCGGTGGCTTCGAGGCGGTAGCCGCCGGGGGTGGAGGTGACGGTGTGCCGGCCGAGGGTGCGGCGCAGTCGCCCGACGAGGGCCTGCAGGGCGGCGGGGGCGTCCAGGGGCGGGGTGTCGGCCCAGACGTCGTCGATCAGGGTGTCGGGGCTGGTGGTGCGGCCGGGCCGGAGGGCGAGGGCGACGAGGAGCGCACGCAGACGCCGGCCGCCGAGGGGCAGGGCCGTGCCCTGGTCGCCCACGGCCTCGGTCGTGCCAAGGATTCTGTACCGCACGGGGTCATTGTCGCGGGAACGGCACCTGTGCACCCGACGGAGCCGCAACTCCCCGGCGGCGCGGCGAACTGAGCGACCGGCCACCAGCCACCCGCGGTCACCCGGTGCCGGACGCCAGCGCGTCGCGGCGCGGCTGGATCCCGGAGGGCACCGCGCGGGAGCGGGCCGGGGTGCCGGTCCAGCAGGTGCCCCGGCGGGAGAGGAGGCGGCGGAGCCAGAGTTCGAGCGAGACGAGGTCGGCGAGGCCGTCCAGGGGGAGGGGTTCGCCCGCCGCGGTGGTGCGGATGGCCTTGCGGATCACCCGGGCCTCCACCAGCCCCGCCTCCGCGAGCAGCGGCGTGGCGAAGAGGTCGACCAGGGAGTCGGCGGCCAGCCGCAGCCCCGCGCGTGTGGCCGCCGCCGAGGACGCGTGGGAGGGGGCGCCCCAGCCGGGCGGGAGGCCCGCGACGCCGGCGCCCTCCAGGACCGTGCGGAGGATGGCCGCGCGGGCGCCGGGCCGGACGCGCAGCGCCTCGGGCAGGTCGCGGCAGGCGCGGACCACCTGGTTGTCGAGGAAGGGCGCGTGCAGGCGCTGGGAGCGGATCTCGGCGGCCTGTTCCAGCACGCGCAGGTCGGCCGCGTAGCGGGCGAGGGCGGCACGCGCGCGGTGGTCGCCGGGGCGCTGGGCGGGGGCCACCGCGGAGCGGTCCGCCTCCGCCTGGAGCAGAACCGATACTTCAGCCAGGGCCTCTCCGGTCAGCCAGCGTGCCGCCGGCCCGGGTCTGGCCCAGGTCAGCGCGGCGAGGGACGCGCCGACCGCACCCCCCGGCTCCTCGAAGCGGTGCCCCATGAGCCGCTCGGCGAGCAGCAGCAGGCCGGCCCGGTACGGGGTGCGCGCCAGCCGCCGGGCCGCGCTGTACACGCGCGCGGGGACCATCACCGAGCCGTCGGCCTTGGCGAGCGCGGCGACCGGCCGGACCAGGTGCCGCCGCTTGCGGTCCATCAGGAGGTCGGCGAGGCGGGCGGGGTGGGCGTCCAGGACCTGCCGGGCGCCGTGGCCGGTGAAGTGGTCGGCGCTGCCGGCGGCGAACCGCGCGCGGTGACGGGCCGCCAGGACCAGCGAGGGCCCCGGCTCGTCGGTGAGCGGACCGTCGAGGTCGGCGTACGGCAGCGCGTCCTCGCCGCCGGTGACCACCACGTGGTGCAGCCGCGGGTTGGCCGCGAGGGTCCCCGCGCGCTCCAGTTCGGACTCGCGGCCCCCGACGGCCAGGTCGTTGAAGGTGACGGCGAGCAGCCGCTCCCCCGCGCCCGTGCCGTGCCCGAGCAGCGTGCCGGGCCGGCCGGGCAGTCCGGCGGCGAGCAGCGCCAGGGTGCCGGAGGCCGGTCCGCCGGACAGGTCGGCGCCGATGCCGGGGGCGGGCATCCCGCGCGCGGCCCGCCGCTCCGCCGGACCCATGCCGGGCACCGGCCCGGGGTCGAGGTCCGGCACGTGCCGGGGCGCCGACAGCCGCGCGCGTACCGCCTCGATCAGGGCGTCGCGTACGGCGTCCACCGCGCGGTCGGGATCGGCCGGGGGCGCGGCCACGGCGAGGGAGGCGACCGGCTCGTACCCGGCGACCTCGCGCGCCCCCGCGCGAAGGATCAGCGCATGCCCCGGCGGAATGCGCCGTACGCCCTCGTAGGGGGTGGTGTCGCGCAGGGCGGCCGGTACGTCGGGGGCGGCGAGCAGGGCCGCCAGGTGGCCGAAGTCGAGGTTGGCCTCGATGAGGTCGGCGAGCGGGAGCGCGGCCGTGGCATAGGCGGTGCCGCCGGCCCAGGGCGTGTGGAAGACCGGGCGGGCGCCCGCGAGATCACCGCAGACGGTGACCCGGCGGCCCACCTGGACGACGGCCGTGTAGCTGCCGGGCCAGGTGGTCAGATGGCGCAGTGCGCCCCCGCGCGCGGTGAACAGCGCGCGGCGCAGTTCCTCGTCGGTGGCGCCGCAGGTGCCGAGGACGGCGATCCGGTTCTGGGCGTCGGCGCGCACCACCCGCACCTCGTCCGGGCGCCAGTCGCCGACGGCCCACAGCGGATCGGGGTCGCCCCACAGCAGCTGCGAGCCGACCGGGTGCAGGGTCTCGCCGTCGTGTCCGACGGCGCCCGCGGAACCGGTTCCGGCGGCGCCCGCGGCGGTGCTGCTCCAACCCACCAACCACCGCATCGACGCCTCCACAGGCTGTGGACAACCAGTGCACCGCACGAACGGTTCCCCATGCTGCCATGAAGAACACGGCGCGGAGGGGCGGCGGCGCCGCCTTCGGCGGAAGGAAAATCCCGGAGGACGCGGCAGGGCAGGGGGCGGGGCGGCGCGCTCGGACGGGGTGAACAGCCGTACGGGACACGGCGGGTGGGCCACCGGCGAGGCCGGGGTGCGACGTGAATGCGCCCCCTGGATGCGCCCCGGAAACGCCCTTCGCGCCCTCAAGTGCCGTGGTGGGAGCGGTAATCATCCGCTTCGGGCAGGGTCTATTTTCGGCCAAATACTGGAGGCCGCTCAGAAGTTGAGCACGCTCCGTACAGGCCCCGAGGGGGCACGGCGACTCGGGCACGCGCACAGTCCGGGAGGCGGGCATCGCCTCCCGGACCGGTCCGCCACCCGCGGGGATGAAGGTGGCGGTGTCCCCCAGCCCACTGGATCCAGTACAGCGGGCCGACCCACGCAGGTCCCATGGAACCGCTCCCCCGGTGGCCGGAGAAGAGCGCACGGACGGGCGCACGGCCACACGCCCAGGGGCACGCCGCGACGGCGTGTGCACGGTGCGTACAGGCCCGTACTCCCGTACGGACCACAATCCCGCCATCCGGAACAATGCCCCTTAACGCTTGGGATGCGGCGAACTACGCTGGGTTTACGAATGCCGCACGGTTATGCCAGCGCGGCAGCCGTCTGTGTCGAGGGGTGGCGCATGTCCAGGGAGCAACGCGGGCCGAACGAAAAACTCGGCGCCGTTCTCGCCCTCGCGGGAATCAGCAACGCAGGCCTCGCACGACGCGTCAACGACCTTGGTGCGCAGCGCGGCCTGACTCTTCGCTACGACAAGACCTCGGTGGCGCGCTGGGTGTCGAAGGGGATGGTGCCGCAGGGAGCGGCGCCCCACCTCATCGCGGCCGCCATCGGCCAGAAGCTCGGCCGCCCGGTGCCGCTCCACGAGATCGGCCTGGCGGACGCGGATCCCGCACCCGAAGTCGGCCTCGCCTTCCCCCGGGACGTAGGACAGGCGGTGAGATCGGCCACCGAGCTGTACCGGCTCGACCTCGCCGGGCGCCGGGCCGGTTCCGGCGGCATCTGGCAGTCCCTCGCCGGTTCGTTCGCGGTGAGCGCATACGCAACGCCCGCCTCGCGCTGGCTGATAACCCCCGCCGACAGCTCGGTCGCGCGGGAGGCGAACTCCGCGGAGGACTCCGGCGCACCGATCAAAGTCGGCCACAGCGATGTGCAGAAGCTGCGGGAGGCCGCCGAGGACGCCAGGCGCTGGGACTCCAAGTACGGAGGCGGCGACTGGCGTTCGTCCATGGTGCCGGAGTGCTTAAGGGTCGAGGCGGCACCGCTGCTGCTCGGCTCGTACTCCGACGAGGTGGGCCGCGCCCTGTTCGGGGCCACCGCCGAACTCACCCGGCTCGCCGGGTGGATGGCCTTCGACACCGGCCAGCAGGAGGCGGCGCAGCGGTACTACATCCAGGCGCTGCGCCTCGCGCGCGCGGCGGCGGACGTGCCGCTGGGGGGCTACGTCCTGGCTTCCATGTCGCTGCAGGCGACCTACCGGGGCTTCGGCGACGAGGGCGTCGACCTGGCGCAGGCCGCGCTGGAGCGCAACCGGGGGCTGGCGACCGCGCGGACCATGAGTTTCTTCCGGCTGGTCGAGGCGCGGGCCCACGCGCGCGCGAACGACGCGCAGGCGGCCGGCGCGGCGCTCAAGGCGGCCGAGGGATGGCTCGAGCGGGCCCGGGACGGGGACAACGACCCCTCCTGGCTGGGTTTCTACGGATATGACCGGTTCGCCGCCGACGCCGCGGAGTGCTACCGGGACCTGAAGGCGCCGCGCCAGGTGCGCAGGTTCACCGAGCAGGCGCTGTCGAAGCCGACGGAGGAGTTCGTGCGCTCGCACGGACTGCGGCTGGTGGTGTCCGCCGTCGCCGAACTGGAGTCGGGCAACCTGGACGCCGCCTGCGAGCAGGGGGTGCGGGCCGTGGAGGTGGCGGGGCGGATCTCCTCCGCCCGGACCACCGAGTACGTGAAGGATCTCCTGCACCGGCTGGAGCCGTACGGGGACGAGCCACGCGTGGTGGAGCTGCGGGAACGGGCCCGGCCGCTGCTGACTCCGGCGTAGGAACGTGACCTCTGCCCCTCCCGCGTTTGAAGGCGTTGTCAGTGGCGCAGTGCACTATCGAGGTGGGAGGTGGTGCAGGTGCGGGTCGGGGCGTACGACTGTGACGTGCTCGTGATCGGTGGGGGGATCGTCGGGCTGTCGACGGCGTATGCGATCACGCGGAGCGCGCCGGGGACACGGGTGACCGTGCTGGAGAAGGAGCCGGGGCCCGCCCGGCACCAGACGGGGCGCAACAGCGGGGTCATCCACAGCGGGATCTACTACCGGCCGGGCTCGCTCAAGGCGCGGTACGCGGTGCGGGGCGCCGCCGAGATGGTCAAGTTCTGCGCGGAGTACGGCATCGCGCACGCCGTCACCGGCAAGCTGATCGTCGCCACCGAGCGCGAGGAGCTGCCCCGGCTGCACGCCCTGGTGCAGCGCGGCCGGGAGAACGGGATTCCGGTGCGCGAGCTGGGCCCCGCCCAGCTCGGCGAGTACGAGCCCGAGGTGCGGGGTCTGGCCGCCATACACGTCGGGACGACCGGGGTGTGCGACTTCGTGGGCGTGGCCCGGCAGCTGGCGCAGGCCTCGGGTGCGGAGATCAGGTACGGCGCCCGGGTGGTCCGCGTCGACCGCCGTCCGGAGCGGGGCGTGGCCGTGCTGACCGCGGCCGGGGACGTCGTCCGCGGACGCGTGCTGGTCAACTGTGCCGGGCTGTACTGCGACGAGGTGGCCCGGCTGGCCGGCGACGAACCGGGGATGCGGATCGTGCCGTTCCGGGGGGAGTACTACGAGCTGGCACGGCCGGAGCTGGTGCGGGGGCTGGTGTATCCGGTGCCGGATCCCGCCTTCCCGTTCCTCGGCGTGCATCTCACGCGCGGGATCGACGGGGGTGTGCACATCGGGCCCAACGCGGTCCCGGCGCTGGCCCGGGAGGGGTACGGCTGGGGGGTCGTGCGGCCCCGGGAGCTGGCCGGGACGGTGGCCTGGCCGGGGTCCTGGGTGATCGCCCGGCGGCACTGGCGGTACGGCGGCGGGGAGCTGCGGCGCTCGGTGTCCAAGCGGGCGTTCCTGGACGCGGTGCGCCGGCTGCTGCCCGCCGTGGAGGAGGAGGACCTGGTGCGGGCCCCTGCCGGGGTGCGGGCGCAGGCGGTGCTGCGGGACGGGACGCTGGTGGACGACTTCCTGATTCGGGAGGGGGCGCGGGCGGTGCATGTGCTGAACGCGCCGTCTCCGGCGGCCACTGCCTCTCTGCCCATCGGGCGGGAGGTGGGGCGCCGGGTGCTGTCGATGCTCGGGGCGGTGTAGTGCCGCACGTCCGAGGGGGCGCCACCCCCGGCCCCCCCGTTCACCGCTCGCCCGCCCGGCACTGTCGCTCACGAGGCGCCGTAAAATCTGTCCTACTGTGTCTGACTTCCTCAACGCCCCCGAAGCCCCCGCGCCGGTCCCCCATGCCCCCGGTGTGTCCGTCCGGCACACCCGGGCCAAGGGCGAGCCCCGTTTCCCCGACGGGCCCCGGGCCGATCCCGCCGGGTCGCACTTCGAGCGGCGGATCCGCAGCTTCCAGCCGCGCCGCAGCCGGGTGACGGCCGGGCAGGCCGACGCACTGCAGCGGCTGTGGCCCCAGTGGGGACTGGACATCGACGGGCAGCGGGTGATCGACCTCGCCGAGCTGTTCGGCAACGACAACCCGGTCGTGCTCGAGATCGGGTTCGGGATGGGCGAGGCCACCGCGCAGATGGCCGCCGGGGACCCGGGGACCAACATCCTCGCCGTGGACGTGCACACCCCCGGGCAGGGCAATCTGCTGAACCTGGCGGAACGGAACGGGCTGTCCAACGTCCGGGTCGGCAACGGCGACGCGATCATCCTGCTGCGGGAGATGCTCCGCCCCGACTCGCTCGACGGACTGCGGGTGTACTTCCCCGACCCCTGGCCCAAGAAGCGGCACCACAAGCGGCGGCTGATCCAGCCCGAGTTCCTGACGCTGGCCGCGAGCCGGCTGAAGCCCGGCGCGATCGTGCACTGCGCGACCGACTGGGAGCCGTACGCCGAGCAGATGCTCGAGGTGCTCGACGCCCATCCGGACTTCGAGAACACCCGCGCCGACGGCGGTTTCGCGCCGCGTCCCGCGTTCCGGCCGCTGACCCGTTTCGAGGGACAGGGGCTGGACAAGGGACATGTCGTGAACGATCTGCTGTTCCGCCGCGTACCGCACCTGGACCGATAGCCGACGCCGGCCGCGGGCGGGCCGGTACCGGCAGCACCGACACCACCCGTCTCCTCGTCCGGTCACCGATAGGGTCGATGCCGTGGCCACCAGTCCTGCGTACCCGATGTACTCACCCGGCCCCGGAAGCGGAGCGCACCCTCACTGGTGGCAGCGCCGGTGGGTGCGCTACGGGGCGCTGATCACATTGCTCGCGCTGTCCGGGCTGGTCATCCTCGCCCTGGTGCGGCGGCAGACCGGCACGGAGGGCTTCCTGGTCGGGCTGGGGCTCGCGGTCCTGCCCGTGCCCTGGCTCATCGCGGCGTTCCGGTGGCTGGACCGGGTCGAGCCCGGGCCCTGGCGCAACCTCGTCTTCGCGTTCGCGTGGGGCGCGTGCGCGGCGGCGCTGATCGCCATCATCGCCAACAGCTTCGCGACCCGCTGGATAGCCACCTCCACGGCCGACCCGAGCAGTGCCGACACCCTCGGCGCGACCGTCATAGCACCGGTCGTGGAGGAGTCCGCCAAGGCCGCCGCCCTGTTGCTGGTGTTCCTCTTCCGCAGGCGGGACTTCACCGGCATCGTGGACGGGGTCGTGATAGCGGGGATCACCGCGACCGGCTTCGCGTTCACCGAGAACATCCTCTACCTGGGCACGGCCTTCGGCACCGACCAGCTCACCGGTGGCCGCGGCATCGCCTCCGTCACCGCCGCCACCTTCTTCGTGCGCGTCGTGATGTCGCCGTTCGCGCATCCCCTGTTCACCGGGCTCACCGGTATCGGCTTCGGCCTCGCCGCGCTCAGCGCGGAGCGCCAGCACGTCCGGCGCGCCCTCCTCCCGCTCGGCGGGCTGCTGCTCGCGATGAGCATGCACGCCTTCTGGAACGGCTCCTCGGCCTTCGGCGAGTTCGGGTTCTTCGCGGTGTACGCCGCCTTCATGGTGCCCGCGTTCGGGCTGCTGACCTGGCTCGCGATATGGACCCGGCAGCGGGAGCTGCGCACGGTGCGGGAGGAGCTGCCGGTGTACGTGTACGCCGGGTGGCTGGGACCGGGCGAGCCGTTCGCGCTCGGCTCGATGAAGGCCCGGCGGCTGGCCCGGGACCACGCCCGGCAGCACTTCGGGGGGCGCCCGGCGGCACGGGCGGTGGCACAGTACGAGGCCTACGCCACCTCGCTCGCCTTCCTGCGGCACCGGGGGCGGCGGGGGCGCGCGGGGACGGACTTCGTCGCACGGGAGCGGGAGCTGCTCGCCGAGCTGTGGAGGCGCAAGGACGTCGCCCGGCCGGCCCTGGAGTACGCGGCCCGGGCGTCCGCGCCGGCGCCGGTTCGGGTGCCGGCGGCGTACTGGACGCCGTACGGGTACCCGGCGGCGCCGTACCCCGCTTACAACCCGTACCGGTCGTAGAGCCACGGGGCACGGCGGGTTCGGCGCCGCCGGAGTGCGCCGTCGCGAACGGAGGGGTCAGGCCGACGCGTCCGTGAGCTTCTTCAGCTCCTCGTCCGTCAGCCGGAGCTGTGCCACGCCCAGCAGCGCCGGGAGCTGGTCCACCGTGCGGGCCGAGGAGATCGGGGCCGTGACCGTCGGCTGGGCGGCGAGCCAGGCCAGGGCGACCGTGGCGACGGGGGCCTCGTGGGCCCGGGCGATCTCGTCCAGGGCGGTGAGGACCTTCTGGCCGCGCTCGGACTCCAGGTGCTTGGCGGCCCCTGCCGCGCGGGCACTGTCGACCGTCGTACCCGGGCGGTACTTGCCGGTGAGGAACCCGGAGGCCAGGGCGAAGTACGGCACGGCCGAGAGGCCCTCGCGGGCGGCCAGGTCCTGCAGCGGGCCCTCGTAGGTGTCCCGGGAGACCAGGTTGTAGTGGGGCTGGAGCGCGACGTAGCGGGCGAGGCCCTCGCGGTCGGAGAAGTCGAGCGAGGCCTGGAGGCGCTCGGCGCTGATGTTGGAGGCGGCGATGTGCCGGACCTTGCCGGCCTTCACCAGCTCGTCCAGGGCGCCGATGATCTCCTCGACCGGCACCTCGGGCTTGTCGAAGTGGGTGTAGTAGAGGTCGATGTAGTCGGTGCCCAGGCGGTGCAGCGAGGCGTCGGCGGCGGCCTTGATGGTCGCGGCGGACAGGCCCTGGAACTGCGGGTGCTGGCTGACCTTGGTCGCGATGACGACGTCGGAGCGGTTGCCGCGGGCCTTGACCCACTTGCCGATGATCGTCTCCGACTCACCGCCCTGGTTGCCCTCGACCCACGCCGAGTAGGAGTCGGCCGTGTCGAGGAAGTTGCCGCCGGCGGCCGTGTAGGCGTCCAGGACGGCGAAGGAGGTCTCCTCGTCGGCGGTCCAGCCGAAGACGTTGCCGCCGAGGGCCAGCGGGAAGACCTCGAGGTCGGAGGAACCGAGTTTGCGCAGAGAAGCAGTCATGTGTCGGTTCAACGATCACGTGCGCCCCACGGATTCCGGGATGCGTACGAACGGTGTGCAAAACGATGCGCCACAACGACCGGCAGCCCTGACGTCGGGGGGGATGCCGTCAGGGCTGCCGGGACTTTCGGGGCGGGGTGGGCTCAGGGGTTGAGGCCCTTGCCGCGCAGCCAGGCCATGGGGTCGATGCCGGTGGCCTGGCCGCCGGGGTGGACCTCCAGGTGCAGGTGCGGGCCGGTGACGTTGCCGGTGGCGCCGACGCGACCGATGACCTCGCCGGTGGACACCTTCTGGCCGACCTTGACGTTGATCGAGGACTGGTGGCAGAACCACAGCTCGGTGCCGTCGTCGAGGGTGAGGATCGTGCGGTAGCCGTAGGAGCCGGCCCAGCCGGCCTCGGTGATCGTGCCGCTGTGGATGGCCTTGATGAGGGTGCCGGTGGGGGCGGCGAAGTCGAGGCCGGTGTGGTAGCCGGAGGACCACATCGAGCCGGCCTCGCCGAAGGTCGAGGTGATCGTGTACGACGACGTCGGCAGCGTGTACTGCTTGGCCAGCGCGGCCAGGCGCGCGGCCTCGGCCCTCTTCTTGGCGGCGGCCTCGGCCTCGGCCTTGGCGTCGGCCGCCTCGGCGGCGGCCGTCTTCTCCGCCTTGGCGGCCGCGGCGATGACCTGCTTCTGGTCGGCGGCGACGGCGGCCGCGGTGGCCTTGAGGTCGGCCTTGCTCTGCTGCTGCTCGGCCTGCGCCATGATCCGGTTGCGCAGGGCCTCGCCCGCGTCGGAGCCGTTCTGGTCGCTGTCGGTGGCCGTCGTGCCGACGGTGCTGAGGGAGGCCTGCGTGGCCTGCGCGTCGGAGTGGTCGTCGCCGAACAGGGAGCCGACGGAGGGCAGGTCGGGCATGGAGATGGACACCGGAGGCTTGCCGGTGTTGGCGCTGGCCATGCCACCCGCGCCGACCGCCGCTATGACGCCGACGCCGAGGACGGTGGAGCTGCGGGCGAGCCCGCCGCCGCGCTGCCGGGCGACCCGGTGGCGGCCACGGACCGGGCGGAGGGACTCCTCGGTGGGGTTCCACTCCTCCCACGGGCCCTCTTCGGGGCGGTGGTCGCCGTAGCCGAAGGTGTCGAACTCGCGCTGAGCCGGCACGAACGGGGCTTCGGGGGCAGGCCGGTTGGACGCCACGCGGGCGTACTCCTTTCCTTCCTCCGCCTACCGGGTTAGCTGACGGGTTCGGAGCAGGAAGGTCTCCTACGCGCGTATACCTGGCGTGGACTCTGCGAGTTCACGTCGGCATCCGCGTGATTCACCCCAGGGTGGTGGTTCCCCGGTTCCCTTGCGGGATTCGGCGCGTGCGCACGGAGCCGTCTCGGGTGACGGCTGGGACGACCGCGCTGCGTTATCGAACGTTAATAGACCGGCGTATGAGATTCCAAGCTGTTCCGCTTGATCATTAGTGCCGATTCAGCGGGACGTACACGCCATGACCCGCTCAAACCGGACTAGTTGACCGACGTTCAGGAGTCACTGCCGGTTTTGATGGTGACTCAGTCGTGATGCGGAGGGCTTCCGTCCGATCACCCTGAGTAGTAACACTCTGAGGAGTAAAGGGGCATCGTCGGGACACGAGCCGGGAAACGCTCAGGGCCGGGATCCATGTGCTGGATCCCGGCCCTGAGCCTTCAGTAGCGGGGACAGGATTTGAACCTGCGACCTCTGGGTTATGAGCCCAGCGAGCTACCGAGCTGCTCCACCCCGCGTCGTTGTGACTCCAGTGTACGCCATGCGCGGGGTGCCGAGCACACGGCTTGTGCGTGACCTACGGCTCAGGGCAGCAGATGGGCGTTCGGCCGCTTCGCCAGGTCCTCGAACTGCGGCAGCAGGACGACGTCGGCGCCCGCGCCGACCAGCACACCGGTTCCGTCGGCCGCCGTGACGAACGTGTCCGGTTCTCGCCAGGCCGTGACCACCCGCCGTACCCCCGCGTCGACGATCAGACGGGCGCAGGGTGCGGGGCGGGAGGCGCGGCGGGAGCAGGGCTCCAGGCTGCTGTAGACGGTCGCGCCGGCCAGGCGCGGGTCCGCCGGGTCGGTCTTGGCGAGGGCCGCCTCCTCGGCGTGCACCACCGGGTCGCCGCCCTCGCGCGAGTGGCCGCGGGCCAGCTCGGTGCCGTCGGCGGCCACCACCACCGCGCCGACGCTGAAGGCCGTCTCCGACGGCGGGCACAGAGCGGCCAGCTCGCAGGCGGTGCGCAGCCAGTGGCGATCGGCGGCGCTGGGCTCGCGGCCGGTGCCGGGGGCGGTGGGCTCGTAGCGCATCAGGACGACGTCCTCGATCCGGCGGCTCTCGGCGAGGCGGAGCCGGCCGCCCTGGTACGCCCCCGGGCCGAACAGGCGCGGCGCCGCCGGGTCGCCGACGAACAGCGGGGCGAGCACCAGCTGCAGCTCGTCGGCGAGGCCCCGCTGGAGGAGCTGGGTGTGCACGGTGCCGCCGCCCTCGACCATCAGACGGCGGACGCCGCGCACGTCGTGCAGGTGCTCCAGCAGGGCGCGCCAGTCGAGCTCGGGGCCGAGGGAGACGACGTCGGCGGTGCCGCCGAGCGTGCGCGTGGCGGCGTCGGCGCCCTTGTCGGTGGTGTACACGAGCTTCTCGCCGCCGGTGTGCCAGAAGTGGGCGTCCGGGTCGAGGTCGCCGGATGCGGTGACGGTGACCTTCAGGGGGTACTCGGGTCTGCCCTCGGCCCGGCGGGCCGCGCGACGCTCGGGCGCGTTGACCAGGAGGCGGGGGTTGTCGGCGCGGATGGTGCCGGCGCCGATGAGGATGGCGTCGACCGAGGCGCGCACCTCGTCGACCCGGTCGAAGTCGGCCGGGCCGGAGAGCAGGAGCCGGTCGGGGCCGGTGTCGTCCAGGTAGCCGTCGAGGGAGACGGCGGCGGACAGCAGGACGTACGGGTACGGCATCGGCGCGCTCCCTCTGATGGAACCCGGCGGTCCCGGTTTCGACGGCGATCTTGGTTCAACTTTGAAACAAACTTACACTGGCTGCATGACGACCCGCTGGCTCACTCCCGAGGAGCAGCGCGCCTGGCGCGCCTACATCGCCGCCTCCCGGCTTCTGGAGGACGCGATCGACCGGCAGCTCCAGCAGGAGGCCGGCATGCCGCATCTGTTCTACTCCGTGCTCGCCAACCTCTCCGAGGCCCCCGACCGGCGCCTGCGCATGACCGACCTGGCGGAGAAGCTGAAGATCACGCGGAGCCGGCTGACGTACGCGGTCACCCGGCTGGAGCGGGACGGGATGGTGCGCCGGGAGAACTGCCGCTGGGACAAGCGCAGCAGTTTCGCCGTGCTGACGGAGGCGGGGACGGCCGTCCTGGAGCGTACGGCACCCGGGCACGTCGAGACGGTCCGCGCGAGCCTCTTCGACCGGCTCACGCCCGAGCAGGTGGGGCAGCTGGAGGAGATCTGCACGGGGATCGCCGAGGGCCTGCAGGGCGAGGAGACGGGCGGTGCGGCGGAGGACGTGCCGTGGCGCAGGCGCTCGTCACCCTGCTCCGGGCAGCCGCCGACGACGCCGTGACGTCCGAGGCCGCCGGAAAGCGGCCGGACCTCGGCCGGAAGGCTGCGGAAAACCGGAAGGCCGAGGAAAGCCGCCGAAGCTGCCGAGAAGACACCCGGACAGTGGGCCGCGCCACAAACTCACCCGGGCTGGTTGCTTCAAATTTAAAGCACGGGGTAGAGTCCCGGACCGAGTAGCTGCTTCAAATCTGAAGCAGCTACCCCAGGAACCCGGAACCCGGAGGCCCGCATGCCCGACACCCCCGCCGCCACGCCGCGCGCCCGCGTCCGGGTACCGCTGCACTTCCACGACGGCTACCGCGCCGACGCCGAACTGGTCACGTTCCACGGGCTGACCGACGGCCGGGAGCACGTCGCCGTCGTGCTCGGCGAGCCCGGCCCGGTGCCGCTGGTGCGCCTGCACTCCGAGTGCCTCACCGGGGACGTCTTCGGCTCCGCCCGCTGCGACTGCGGACCCCAGCTGCGCGAGGCGGTCGAGCGCATCTCCGAGCGCGGCGGCGTGCTGCTCTACCTGCGCCAGGAGGGGCGCGGCATCGGCCTGTACAACAAGCTCGACGCCTACGCCCTGCAGGACCGGGGACTCGACACCTACGAGGCGAACGCCGCCCTCGGCCTCCCGGAGGACGCCCGCGACTACACGGCCGCCGCCCAGATGCTGCGCGCCCTCGGCATCGGCGAACTGGACCTCCTGTCCAACAACCCCGACAAGGCCGGGCAGTTGCGCTCCCTCGGCATCGGCGTCCGCGACCGCGTCCCGACCGGCGTCTTCGCCACGGCCCACAACGTCCGCTACCTGCGCGCCAAGGTCCTCCAGACCCAGCACACCCTCCCACTGCCGGAACTGACGGCGGGCTGACGCCTCCCGCCCCTGCGCTCCGGGGTTCCTCTACGCCGCCGGACGGACGGGACCGCTCCCGGCCGGCACTGCCGCGCCCGCGTCCTGCGCATCCGCCGGTGCGGCCCCTTCTTCGGGAAGCGGGTGGAGCCGGTCCAGGAGGCGGAGGCCCGGGTCGGTGAGGGCTGTGGTGAACAGGGCCGTCAGGGTGAGCGCGAGGAGGAGGGTGCGGTCGATGAGGCCGGCCTGGTGGCCCACGGACAGGACCACCAGTTCGGTCAGGCCACGGGAGTTCATCAGCACCGCGAGGCGGAGCCACTCCGCCGGGGGGAGGCCGCGCAGGGCACCGGCGGTGGCGCAGCCGATCGTCTTCACCCCGCAGGCGACGATCAGGAGCACGCCGATGAGCGCCACCGTGGAGCCGCTCCAGGCGAACGCGCCCAGGTCGAGCTTCTGGCCGTAGCCGAGGAAGAAGCAGGGGAGCAGTACGGCGCCGGTCACCTTCTCCAGCATCTCCAGCGCAGGTTCGGGCCCCGGTCGCAGCCGGCCGTGGAGAAAGCCGAAGAGCAGGGCGCCGGAGAGCTGATGCAGCCCGAGCGCGGCCGAGACACCGCCCGCCAGCACGCCGCCGGCCGCCAGCAGCGTGAGCCCGGCATGCGGGCGGCGGGCCCGACGGCCCCGGCTCACCCACAGCAGCACCGCCACCGCCACGAGTCCGCACCCCGCCGGCACCAGCCGGTCGGCCCGTACGGCACCGGAGGCGGCGAGCGCAGCGGTCAGTACGCACCAGGCCGCCGCGTCCCCGGCGGCAGCCGCCCCGAGGCTCAGCCGGCCCACCCGGGTCCGGGTCAGGGCCGCCGCCTCCAGCAGCCGGGCGAGTACGGGCAACGCGGTGATGCTCAGCGCGCAGCCGAGAAAGAGGGCGTATCCGGTGCGGCTGCCGTGCGTTCCGGCGAATCCGGCCGCGGGTCCGAGGGCCAGGGCCACCCCGGCCACCATGGGCAGCCCGAACGACACGACCCCGACGAGGGCGACCGTCCCGCCGTCCGCCCCGCCCCGCACGGGCTCGGCCAGCCGGCGTCCGATCCCCACCGCGTAGAGGGCGACCCCGAGTTGGGCGAGGGCGTCCAGGGACGGCAGGGTTGCGGGGCCGAAGAGGAGCCGGTGCAGGCCCGGCGCGAGCGCACCGAGCACCGACGGCCCGGCCAGAGCGCCGACGGCCAGCTCGGCGACGACCGGAGGCTGCCCGAGCGCCCGGGCCAGCCGGCCGGCCCCGTACGTGAGAAAGAGCAGGGCGGACAGCCCGAGCAGAAACCCAGCCGTGGGATCCAGCCGCCCTCCGCCCGCCCCGGCGAGACCGACGACGGGACTCAACGGCCCGACCACCGCCCTCCCGGGGTCAGCCATGGAACTCAACCGACCGCCCCCCACGCTGGAGAGCCCAGCCACAGAACCCGACCGACCACCCGGCACCCCGGCACGGCCCGCCAAGTGGCCCGACTGCCCACCCGCAGACCCGACGAGGCCGGCCATGGAACCCAACCGACCTTCCCCCACCCTGAAAAGCCCAGCCACAGAACCCGACCGACCGCCCGGCACCCCGGCACGGCCCGCCAAGTGGCCCGACTGCCCACCCGCAGACCCGACGAGGCCGGACGTGGGGGTCGACCGACCGGACACCGCCCCGGTGAGACCGGCCGTGCGGGCCCACTGGCCGCCCGCCGCCTCGGCCCAGCCCGCCGGGTGAGCCCCCTGCCGCCCCGACAGGGCTCGTCACGTGCCCCCGCCGCCCACCCACCGTGGCCGACGCCCCGCTCAAGCCAGCACCCCCCGGTAGACCTCCAGCACCCGTTCCGCCGCCGCGTGCCAGGAGAAGTGGTCGTGGGCCCTGGTGCGGCCCGCACTGCCCATCGACCGTGCCCGGTCGGGGTCCGCGAGCAGCCGGTTCACCGCTGCGGCGAAGTCGGCGGCGAAGCGCTTGGGGTCCAAGGGGGTGCCCGTGCCGTCCTGTTGCTGTTCGAGGGGGACCAGGAGGCCTGTCACGCCGTCGGAGACCACCTCCGGTATGCCTCCGGTGGCCGTGGCCACCACGGCCGTGCCGCAGGCCATCGCCTCCAGGTTGACGATGCCCATCGGCTCGTACAGGGAAGGGCAGACGAACACCGCCGCGTGCGTGAGGAGTTGCCGCAGCGAGACCGGGTCGAGCATGCCGTCGATGCGGACGACACCCCTGCGGACGCGGCGCAGCTCCTCCACCAGGGCGGCCGTCTCCGCCGCGATCTCGGGGGTGTCGGGCTGCCCGCAGCACAGCACGAGCTGCGCCGCCGGATCCATCTCGAAGGCGGCGCGCAGCAGGTGGGGCAGGCCCTTCTGCCGGGTCACCCGGCCCACGAAGAGCACGAGCGGGCGGTCCGGGTCGATGCCGTACCGCTCCAGGGCGGCCGTGCCCGGATCGGGCCGGTGCACGTCCGTGTCGATGCCGTTGTGCACGACGTGCACCCGCTCCGGGTCGACGTCGGGATACACGCGCAGCACGTCGTCCCGCATCCCGTGCGAGACGGCGACCACCGCGTCCGCCGCCGTGACGGCCGTACGCTCCACCAGCGAGGACAGCCGGTAGCCGCCGCCCAGCTGCTCCGCCTTCCAGGGCCGCAGGGGTTCCAGGCTGTGCGTGGTCACCACGTGCGGGATGCCGTACAGCGTCCGGGCCAGATGACCCGCGGCGTTGGCGTACCAGGTGTGGCTGTGCACCAGGTCCGCGCCCGCGCACCCGGCGCCCATCTCGACGTTCACGGCGAGGGTGCGCAGCACGGGGTGGGCGTCGTCCGACAGGTGCGGCTCCCGGTACGCCCGCACCCCCGTCTCCGGGCGCGGTTCGCCGAAGCAGCGCACCCGCAGGTCGACGAGGGTGCGCAGCTGCCGGGCCAGTTCGGTGACGTGCACGCCGGCACCGCCGTAGACGGCGGGCGGGTATTCCTTGGTGAGCAGATCCACGCGTGTGTTCATCCGTACTTCCTGACGTCTGCGGCCGTGAGCGGCGGTACTGGCGTGCGGGCCGGGGCCCGGGCCCCGCGGGGCAGGCGGGGTGCGGGGCGGGGAGCGGCAGGTCCTGCCCCGCTGT
This sequence comes from Streptomyces sp. NPDC030798, assembly GCF_055572275.1. Taxonomy (NCBI): domain Bacteria; kingdom Bacillati; phylum Actinomycetota; class Actinomycetes; order Kitasatosporales; family Streptomycetaceae; genus Streptomyces; species Streptomyces sp. NPDC030798. The sequence continues at coordinate 28,988 of NZ_JBVIDR010000010.1, forward strand.
GACCAGGGAGTCCGCGGCCCCCCGGCGGAGGGGTGGGTGATCGGGAGCCGCGGACCCCACATCCACGCTAGGGCGAAGCCCGTGTGACGCATGTCACGGCTGCTACGAGGGAATCGCTGGGGTCATGACAGATGACGCGACAGCGAGCAGTGCAGCGCAGGGCCTGTCCGACGAGGAACGGCTGGCCCAACTCGGTTACACCCAGGTCCTCGCCCGCCGGATGTCGGCGTTCTCGAACTACGCCGTCTCCTTCACGATCATTTCCGTCCTGTCGGGCTGCCTCACCCTGTACCTCTTCGGCATGATCACCGGCGGCCCCGCGGTGATCACCTGGGGCTGGGTGGCGGTCGGGCTGATGACCCTGTTCGTGGGCCTGTCCATGGCGGAGATCTGCTCCGCCTACCCGACCTCGGCCGGTCTGTACTTCTGGGCCCACCGGCTGGCCCCGCCCCGCTCGGCGGCGGCCTGGGCGTGGTTCACGGGCTGGTTCAACGTGCTGGGCCAGGTGGCGGTGACGGCCGGCATCGACTTCGGCGCGGCGTCCTTCCTCGGAGCCTGGCTGAACCTGCAGTTCGGCTTCGAGGTGACCCCGGGCCGCACGATCCTCCTCTTCGCCGCGATCCTCGTGCTGCACGGCCTGCTGAACACCTTCGGCGTGCGCATCGTCGCGTTCCTCAACAGCGTGAGTGTGTGGTGGCACGTCCTCGGCGTCGCGGTGATCGTCGGCGCCCTCGCCCTCGTCCCCGACCACCACCAGTCGGCGTCCTTCGTCTTCACGAAGTTCGTCAACGGGACGGGCTGGGGCAGCGGCCCCTACGTGGTGCTCCTCGGCCTGCTCATGGCGCAGTACACCTTCACCGGCTACGACGCCTCCGCCCACATGACCGAGGAGACCCACGACGCCTCGACGGCGGGCCCGAAGGGCATAGTCCGCTCGATCTGGACGTCCTGGATCGCCGGCTTCGTCCTCCTGCTGGGCTTCACCTTCGCGATCCAGTCCTACGACAAGGAGCTGACCTCGCCGACCGGCGCGCCGCCCGCCCAGATCCTGCTGGACGCCCTCGGCGCCACGACCGGCAAGCTGCTGCTCCTGGTCGTGATCGGCGCCCAGCTCTTCTGCGGCATGGCCTCGGTGACCGCCAACAGCCGCATGATCTACGCCTTCTCGCGCGACGGCGCGCTGCCCTTCTCCCGCGTCTGGCACACGGTCAGCCCGCGCACCCGGACGCCGGTGGCCGCGGTCTGGCTGGCCGCCCTGTCCGCCCTCGCCCTGGGCCTGCCCTACCTGATCAACTCCACCGCCTACGCGGCCGTGACCTCCATCGCGGTGATCGGCCTCTACATCGCCTACGTCGTCCCGACGTACCTGCGCGTCCGCAAGGGCGCCGCCTTCGAACGCGGGCCCTGGCACCTGGGCCGCTGGTCACTGGTGGTCGGCGCCGTGTCCGTCGCCTGGGTGGTGCTGATCACGATCCTGTTCATGCTGCCCCAGGTCTCCCCGGTCACCTGGAAGACCTTCAACTACGCCCCGGTCGCCGTCCTGGTCGTCCTGGGCTTCGCCGCCGCCTGGTGGCTCGCCTCGGCCCGCCACTGGTTCCTCAACCCGGCCCACACCCCCGCCGCCTCCCCGGAGCCCACGCTCGGGAAGTGACCCCTCCCCACCCGACGTGGCCGTGCCCCGATACCCGATCGGAGACACGGCCACGTCCCGCTATGCTCGGACAGGCAACACCGCCTGGGCCCTTAGCTCAATTGGCAGAGCAGTGGACTTTTAATCCATTGGTTGTGGGTTCGAGTCCCACAGGGCCTACGGACGACGGTCGGGGGATATGGCCCCTGACCTGCGGTGCAGCGCCCGAGCCGGCTTCGGTCGGCTCGGGCGCTGCCGCGTTTGCGGGCGAGCGCGCTGCCGGAGCGGATGCGCTCAGCTCCGGCAGCCGCACCCCGACGCGCTCTTGGCTTCCGTGACGGTCAGGGCGGGGTCGGCCGAGGTCTCGGACGGCGTACAGCACGCGTTGACGCCGCAGCAGGTGTCGTCCGCGTTCCTCCCCCCGGAGGGCGAATCCGCAGGGGCGGGCTTGGTGGCGCGGACGATCGCGGAGTGCATGCCGTCCGCCACGGGGTGCGTCGGGGTGATCTCGATGCCGGTGAAGCCGGCGGCCTCCAGGCCGGCGCGGTACTCGGCGAAGGACAGGGCGCCGGCGATGCAGCCGACGTAGTCACCGCGTTCTGCGCGCTGTTGCGGCGTGAGCGCGTCGTCGGCGACGACGTCCGAGACGCCGATACGGCCGCCGGGCCTCAGGACGCGGAAGGTCTCCGCGAAGACGGCGGGCTTGTCGACGGACAGGTTGATCACGCAGTTGGAGATGACGACGTCGACGGTGTTGGCCGGGAGGGGGACGGCCTCGATGGTCCCCTTCAGGAACTCGACGTTGGTCGCGCCCGCCTTCTCCGCGTTGGCCAGCGCCAGGGCGAGCATCTCCTCGGTCATGTCCAGGCCGTACGCCTTTCCCGTCGGGCCGACGCGGCGAGCGGAGAGCAGGACGTCGATACCGCCGCCGGAGCCGAGGTCGAGGACGCGCTCCCCCTCGCGCAGTTCGGCGACTGCGGTCGGGTTCCCGCAGCCCAGGGAAGCGGCGACGGCCTCGGCGGGCAGGGCGTCGCGCTCGTCGGCCGCGTACAGGGCGGAACCGAAGTTCTCGTCGGCCTCGACCGGCTGCGGCCCACAACAGGTGGTGCCGCCCTCGGTGACCTGCACGGCCGCGGCGGCGTAGCGCCGGCGGACGGCCTCACGCAGATCGGTGAACTGCTCGCTCATGACTCACTCCCCTGTGACGGGGCATGGCGGCGCCCCGGAACGGCTTGTATTGACGTTCATTGATGCAACCTTGCGCCTTGAATCGAAAAACGTCAACATAGAGCCATGTCGAAACAAGGGCGTGACACGATCAACCAGGGCCCGGCCGGCGCCTGCTGCGAAGGACTCGCCACCGCGCCGCTGGAGGAGGAGAGGGCGGCCGAGCTGGCTAAGGCGTTCAAGGCTCTCGGCGACCCGGTCCGGCTGCGCCTGCTGTCGATGATCGCTTCACGGGAGGGCGGCGAGGTGTGCGTGTGCGAGATGACGCCCGCTTTCGACCTGTCCCAGCCGACCATCTCCCACCATCTCAAGCTCCTGCGCCAGGCCGGTTTCATCGACTGCGAGCGGCGCGGCACCTGGGTGTACTACTGGGTGCTGCCGGGTGTCCTGGACCGGCTCGCCGCATTCCTGACGGTGCCTCGGACCGTCGGAGTCACCACGTGACCGCCGAGCGGCATCCTCGCCGAGCCTTGGCGGTCTTGCGCCGGCTGCCGGACAACACGTTCAGGAAACCGGTGGCTGGAAATCAGAGCCGGCCATGGGAACGGAGTACAACTTTTCGGCCAACTCGTCCGCGGACAATTCCGATTTTCACTGGGTGCCCGTTGCACGAAAGGTGACGCAACGGCTTTTCGGGCCGGTGTCGTAACCGATAACATGATCGAACTCATGAACGATCAACCTGAACCCTGACAAATCGGCCGAAAAATTGATATCTAGACCATCACGGATGTTGCTGTGGGCCACGACCGGTGCCGTGACCCTGGGTTTTCTTGTCGCGCTGGAGATCCTCGCGCGCCACTACGGCGTACCGGGGCCGATGACCAATCAGGTTCGGGAGGTGATTTATCCTCCCAAGTCGGGATTTTTGCTGTACGCCAGCATGGCGTTGATGATGGTGGTGCTCACCTGGCGGGAACGGCTCATCGCGGCCGGGGCCGCCGTCGGTATCGACCTCGCCTTCCTGGTGGTGCGGTGGGCCCTCGGCATCAAGGTGACCGAGGGGCATCCCTTCGGCAACGGCGCGCTGTGGGTGGTACTGGGCTGCGCGGTCGTCGCTGTCACACGGCGCACCGGGCAGGAACGGGTGCTGTTGCTCAAGGGCATCGGGCTGGGGCTGCTGCTGGTGGCCGGGCGCAAGACCGGCGACGCCTGGCTGCTCATCACGTCGAAGGCCCATCCGACGGTCCTCGACCCGTACGTGGCCACCGCCGATCACGCGCTCGGCAACCCGTCGTGGCTGGTGGGCCGGCTGGTCCGCGCCAGCGGGCCGATCGGCTTCCATGTGCTCGACGTCGTCTACGGCCAGCTCGCGGTGGCCGCAGTCGTCGTCTCGATGTACCAGCTGCGCAACGTGGCGGCCGAGCGGCGGTTCCCGGGCCACCATCTGGTGCGCACGTTCCTGGTGATCGGGCTCCTCGGGCCGCTCGTCTACATGATCTTCCCGGTGGTCGGACCGGTCTTCGCCTACGGCCCCGGCGCCTCCGGCACCGGCGGCCTGCAGTGGGCGGTGGCCAACCTGTGGCCGGACACCCCGCCGCCCGTCCATGCCCCGCACCCGGTCCCGTACGACGGGATCACCCCGCGCAACTGCATGCCCAGCCTGCACACGGCCTGGGCCACCGCCATCTTCATCCATTCCCGCACGGGCCCGCGCGTCCTGCGCGTCGCCGGCACGTTCTGGCTGATCGCCACGCTCACCGCGACGCTGGGATTCGGCTACCACTACGGCGCGGATCTCGTGGCCGGCGTGGTGTTCACGCTCACGATCGAGGCCGCGCTGCGGGCGCAGCAACGGGACTGGGACCGGTCCGGAATGCAAGTGGCCGCCTATGGCGCGACGGTTTTCGTCGCGCTCCTTCTGGCGTATCGCTATCTGCCGGTCGACATGGCGAGGGCGCCTTGGCTGTTCGGGCCTGTTCTGCTGCTGGCCATGGGCTCCGTGGTGTACGGCTATGTGCGGCTCGTCAGGCAGTGGGAACCGGCCGCCGCGCCGCTGCAGCGGCCGGAGCCCCAGCCCGAACCCGTGTAGGGCCTCACGCGCCCGCGTGCCGTACCTCCGGGGCCCGGGTCTCCACCAGGATCTGGCAGGACAGTCCCGCCACCAGCACCGCCTCCAGCAGCAGGGCGGGCAGGTCGCCGCCGGCCGCGCCGAAGAGGGCGAAGGCGGCGCCGAGGCCCAGCCGGGACCAGGCGCGCAGGTCGCCCTTGAGGCCGACGTTGAGCAGGTGGATGCCGCCGACGCCGAGGAGGAAGACGGACATGCCGAAGCACAGCACCGGGCCGCCCTGCAGGGAGGCGTGGCCGTGGCCGCCCGCGTTGGCCGCCTGGGCGGCGAGCAGACCGCCGACGCCGGTGATCGTGATGCCGCCGTGCACGAAGAGGTGGCCGTAGACGTACGCCTGGCCGGTCAGCCGCCACTGGCGCAGCGGTGAGGCGTCGACGTGGTCGAAGACCAGCCACCACTGGCAGGCGGCGATCAGGAACGAGCCCGCCACCACGGCCAGGGTCTGCGGGCGCAGCCCGCTCGCGGCGATGCCGATCGCGTTGAGCGCGACGACCTCCCCCAGCACGATGATGGTGAACAGCCCGAACCGCTCCGGGATGTGCGAGGCGTTGAACGGCACCCGCGCCACCGCCGAGGCGGACAGGATGGGCGTGAGCAGCTCGGCCAGCAGACCCGCCGCCCACAGGGCGTAGCAGTACGGCGCCGGCAGCAGCGCCGACGCTCCCCAGACGGCCGCGCCCAGCCCGTAGCCCTGGAGGAAGCGGCGGGTCAGGGTGCGGGCCCGGGGCACGTGGTAGTGGGCCCGCAGATACAGGCCGAGCAGGATCAGGCGTACGAGGAAGTAGCCCAGGGCGAAGCGTTTCGCCCCGGCGGTGCCCGTGAACGCCTGCGGGACGGCCACCGACACGGACAGCACCGCCATCATCGCGATGATCATGATGAGCCGGTAGATCCGGTCGTCGTTGTCGAAGCGGTCGGCGTAGAAGGTGTAGCCGACCCAGGTCCACCAGATGGGCACGAACAGCGCCGCGAAGCGCAGCACTCCCGCCCACGCCGGGGCGTGCAGCAGCACCCCGGTCAGCTCCGCGACGGCCACCACGAAGACGAGGTCGAAGAACAGCTCCAGCGGCGAGGCGGCCCGGTGGTGCCCCTCCTCGGGCACCCGCAGCCGCACCCGCCCCCGGTGCAGACGCACCCTGCCGGTGTACGTGCCGCGCGCCGCGCCCGCCTCCGGCGCCCCCAGCACCCCCCGCACGCCGGTCAGCCCCCGGCGACCTGGGTGTGGGCGTCGTCGTGGTAGCCCTTGATCTCGGTGATCAGGCCGTCGTCGCCGACCCGGAAGGTGTCGATGCCGCGGTCCTCGACGATGCCGCCGTCCTTCTTGTGGGCGGTGATGTGGAAGGTGAACGCGGCCTCGTCGCCGGAGACCACCACGTCGGTGACGCGGAACTCCACGCGGTCGATGACCTCGAAGACGCCGTCGAAGAAGGCGGTCACCGCGGCCCGGCCGCGGTTGGCGGGCGCGCCGACCGGCTCGTACTGGACGACGTCCTCGGCGAGCAGGGCGGCGAACCGCTCCCGGTCCTGCTTGGCGAAACTCTCCGCATACCCCTCGACGGCGGCGCGGATCTGCTGCTCCTTGGGCATGGTCTTCTCCGTACGTAGGTGATGGGCGGTGCGCCCGGGTCAGTGCGCCGCCTCGATCTCGCGGACGAACGCGGCCATGAACTCCCCGGTCACCTGCGGGTGCTTGGCCGTGATCAGGTCGCCGTCGATCACCAGGTCGGCGGTGCCGTTGCCGTCGTAGACGATCTCGGCGCCGGCGTTCTCCACGTCGCAGACGATGTTGTGGGCGCAGGTCACCCTGCGGCCCTCGAGCAGGTGGCGGTCGGCGCACAGCAGCCACAGGGAGTGGCAGATGGTGCCGACCTTGACGCCCGGGGCGGCCATGGCCGCGCGCAGGAACTCCACGGCCGGCGCCTTGTTGCGGCTGCCCGGGCCGGGCACCTCGACCTGGTAGCGCAGCCGGTCCATGGCGTAGGCGCCGATCAGGACGACGCCCGCGTAGTCGGCCAGGTCCAGCCGGCTCACCTCGAGGGTGACGGTGACGTGCTCCTCGACGTAGCCGTTGTCGGGGTTGCTGCCGAAGGTGAGCGAGGGCTGGCCCCACAGGTGGGAGACGTAGTCGACGGCATAGCCCTGCTCGGGGAAGTAGGCGTTGAAGTCGCGGAACTCGGACGGGTCGAAGTGCTCCTCGATCAGGACCGCGATCCGGCCCTTGGTCGCCGGCACCGGCTCACGCTCCCAGGCCGAGCGGACCGAGCAGCTGGCCGGGGTCGAAGAAGGCGGTGACCTTCTTGATGAGCCCGTCCTCGATCCGGAAGATGTTCATGCCGCGGACGGTGATGCGCTCGCCGGTCGGGGCGGCGCCCATGAACACGCCGCGGTGGGTGCCGGTGATGGTGAAGGACGCGGCGACCTTGTCGTCCTGCTCCAGCAGGTCGTCGATGGTGAAGACACGGTCGGGGAAGCCGCCGTACCAGCGCAGCGCGAACTCCTTGTACGCCGGCAGGCCGTGGATGCCGTCCGGGGAGATCGGGTTGTCGAAGACCACGTCGGGGGCGAGGATCTCGTCGGCGATGCTGAGGTCGCCCGGGGCGGTCAGGAACTGCTCGTAGTACCTGCGGACGAGCTTGGCGCCCTCGTCGGTGACTGCGGCCATGGGTCAACTCCTTCGGCGTTCAGGGGGGTGCGGGCCCCGGCCGCCGCACCGCGGTGGCGCGGCGGCCGGGACCGGCGGGTGGCTCAGGCGTCCGCGAGGAACCACTCGGCGGCGCGCTCGCCGATGACGTAGCAGGTCAGGTTGGGGTTGGCGCTGACGTGCGTGGGCATCACGGAGGCGTCGACCACGCTCAGGTTCTCGATGCCGTGCACCCGCAGCCGCTGGTCGACCACGGCGGTGGAGTCGCTGCTCGGGCCCATCTTGGTGGTGCCGACCGGGTGCCACAGGGTGGCGGAGTTCTCCCGGATGTAGGTGAGCAGCGCGGCGTCGTCGTCGACCTGGCGCTGGGTCAGCTTGTCCGACAGGCCGCTGGAGAGGTCCCGGATCTGCTTGGAGTTGGCGATCTCCCAGGCGAGGCGGACACCGTCGAGCGCGATCCTCCGGTCGGCGTCGGTGCCGTAGGAGTTGAGGAAGATCTCCGGCTGCACGGTGGGGTCGGCGCTGCTGAGCGAGACCCGGCCGCGGCACTCCGGCTTCTGCAGCACGCTCATCACGCTGATCGGCCGGTGGGTGACCGGCACATAGCGGCTGACGAAGTACATCTGCATGTCGTTGAAGTTGTCGGAGCCCGGGTTGGTGTACCGCGCGATGATCTGCACGTCCGGGTCGTCGGGGTCGGTGACGCCCTCCTTGGGCAGCAGGCCGACGGTGATCTGCTGGTGCTCGATCAGGTTCTCGCCGACGTTCGGCTGGTCGAGGACGACCTCGATGCCGAGGGCGCGCAGCTGCTCCTTGGGACCGACGCCGGAACGCAGCAGGATCGCCGGCGAGTTGAGGGCACCGGCGGAGAGGGTGACGTGGTCCGCGTGGACGGTCTCCAGCCGGCCGCCCACCTCGACCTCGACGCCGACCGCGCGGGTGCCCTCGAAGAGCACCCGGTGCACGGTGGCGCCGGAGCGGATCTCGAGGTTGCGGCGCCGGCGGACCTCTGCGGTGAGGTAGCCGATCGCGGTGGAGACGCGCAGGTCGCCGCGGCGGTTCATGGGGATCGGGCCGACACCGGTGGACGCCGGGTCGTTGTGGTCGGGGACGTAGCCGAAGCCCTTGTCGAGGCAGGCTTCCAGATAGGCCGCCTGGAACGGGACCAGCTCCTCGCGGCCGTGCCGGATCACCGGGGTGGGGCCGCCCTTGCCGTGGAACGGGCCGTCGAAGTCCTGGTCGTCCTCGATCCGGCGGAAGTACGGGAGGAGTTCGCTCCACGACCACCCGTCGTTGCCCAGCCCGGCCCACTCGTCGTAGTCCGCCGGGATGCCGCGCAGCGCGATGGCGCCGTTGACCGCCGAGCAGCCGCCGGCCACCTTGCCGCGGGCGTACGTCAGCGAGCGGCCGGGCACGGCCTCGGCCGAGTAGCCCCAGTCGTGGTCCTCCACGGACACGGTCCGGGCGTTGGTGATGTCGCCGGGGATGTCGGAGACGTCGGCCCAGTCGGGCCCGGCCTCCAGGAGCAGGACGTCGACGTCCGGGTTCTGAGTGAGCCTGCTCGCGAGGACGGCGCCGGAGGAGCCGGCACCGACGACTATGTGGTCGTAACGCATGGAACAGTTCCCTTCCGGGTCCACTGATGAGTTGCGCCCGGGGTCGCGTCCCGGGGCTCAGGCCGTCGGGGCCTGGGGGTTACTCGGACTCCAGGCCGCCGGGGTAGACGCCGGTGCGCACCCACTCGTCGATGGGGCCGCGGTCGCCGGTGTCCACGTACTCGATGCGCGCGCCCATCAGGTCGGGGGCGGTGATCAGCGCGAACGGCGTGGAGTCGGCGTCCTTGCGGAAGGCCGCGTCGATGCCGATGCCCTGCTTCTTCAGCAGCTCGAGCCGGCCGGCCATGTCGTCCTCCCAGACCCCGTAGTACAGGATCTGCCCGGCGTTCTTCGCGGAGACGATGCCGTCGCCGTCGGCCTGGATCAGCTCGTAGTACGGCGCCCCTGTCCTGGAGAACGCGCAGACCAGCTCGAAGGGGTGCGGGTCGGGGTCCTCCAGGCGCGGCACCTTGAAGGTGGCCGGCTCGGTGAACTCGACGCCGAAGACCTCGGAGTAGCGGGCGATCGCCGCCTCCAGGTCGGGCACCACGATGCCGACGTGGAAGAAGGACTCGGGCAGATCCGGGCCCGGGGTGACATCGCGGTAGACGTGCACCTCCGGGAATTCCTCCAGGCATTCCATGAGGTGCGGAATGAAGTCCCGGAGATAGTCGGTGGAGCGGTGGAATTCCAGGGCCGCGTCGTCCCGGTAACGCTCGATCACAAGGCGGGTGTTGCCGCCCTCCTCCGGCCGCACGTAGTCGAAGCCGACGCAGCCCGGCTCGTTCGCGCGGATCTTCGCGGTGAGGCCGGCCATCAGCACCTCGACCTCGGCCTCCTTTCCCGCCTTGACGACCTGGCGGGCGGTGACCGTGATCATGCCTGACCGTCCCGGCCCGGCAGCAGCATCGGCTCGAAGAAGTCCGCGAACTTCTCCTCGAGCTCGGGGTGCTGGTAGAACTCCGGTCCGGACTGCTCGAAGATCTGCTCGCCGATGCCGCCGTAGGTGTCGAACATCATCGAGACGATGGTGCCGACCTCCTTGCCGAAGTAGTGGGAGACCAGCGCGACCGTGGAGCCGTTCACCCCGTACGAACCGGTGGTGGTCCAGATCTTCTTGGCGGCGTCGTGCAGCCACATGCGGCGCGGTGAGGGGACGGTGGTGCCCTCCGCGCGCAGGCCCCGGGCGATGGCGGCGACCAGGGTCACCGGGGTGTCGCCGAGGATGCCGGAGCGGGACAGGATGCCGATGCCGGAGCAGTTGCCGGCGATGATCTTCCCGTTGACGTGGTGGTGGCGGATCGCGTCGAGGATGCGCCCGTCCTGGGTCATCTTGCCGGAGCCGACGCCGCCGGGGACGTAGAGGATGTCGAAGAGCTGTCCGTCCTCCAGGACCGCGTCGGGCACGACCTGGGTGCCCATCTGCATGACGACGTTGCCCTCGTCGAGCGACACGAACTTCACGTCGAGCTCGCGCGGCTCCTCGGCCAGCGGCCACGGCGCGATCTGGTGGGCGAGCACCATCGCGGTGCCCTTGAAGATCTCGAGCGGGGTGATCGTGTCCTGCTCGCTGCAGCTCTCGTAACCGAGAACGGCCACGGATTTGATCTCGGCCATTTCTGAAGCCTCCTGGAATTTCGGCGAGTACCGGGAAGCTAACAGCGGGGAAATCGGCCCCCCGCATCACGTGGTACGACTTTCTGACCTTCACATGACTTTATGAAGTCGCCCCCGAGTCGTCCCCCAAGTCGCCCCGGAACGTTTCGGCATGACGGGAGTGCGCCAAGGTCAGGAAGTCTCGCGTGAATGGTTGGGTACGCGCACGCCCGGGCGGAACGCTGCCGGGTATGACAACCGAGAGCATCGACGTCAGTTCCGCTGCTGGCGCCGGGAACGCGAAGCAAGCGGCGAAGCCGCGCACCGCCGGCCGGTTCCTCGGTATCGCGGTCGGCAACTTCCTCGTCCTGATGGACGCGTCCATCCTGAACGTCGCCCTGCCCGACCTGCAGCACGACCTGCACGCCTCGACCGGCGCACTGGCCTGGACCGTCGACGCCTACACGGTGGTCTTCGCCGGCCTGATGCTCGCCTCCGGCTCGTTCGCGGACCGCTTCGGACCCCGCCGGGTCTACCGCGGGTCGCTGCTCGCGTTCGGCGTCATCTCCCTGCTCTGCGCCCTCGCCGGCTCGGCCGGGCTGCTCATCGCGGGCCGCGCGCTGCTCGGCGTGGCCGCCGCCGGGCTGGTGCCGGCCTCGCTCGCGCTGCTCGCCGGCCTCTACCCCGACCCGGCCAAGCGCTCCCGCGCGGTCGGCGCCTGGGCGGCGGTCAGCTCCCTCGGCCTGGTCTCCGGACCGGTGCTCGGCGGCGGCCTGGTCGCGCTCGGCGGCTGGCAGCTCGTCTTCCTCGTCAACCCGCCCATCGCACTGGCCACCTGGCTGGCCGCGCGCGGCTTCGCCGCCGACGGCGCGCGTCCGCACCGGCCGGTCGACGCGCCCGGCCTGGTGCTGTCCATCGTCGGGCTCGGCGCGCTCACCTTCGGCCTGGTCGAGGGCGGCACCTCCGGCTGGGGCGAGCCCGGCCCGGTGGTCGCCGTGGTCGTCGCCGCCGTCGCGTTCCTCGCGCTCGGCCTCGCCGAACGCCGGGCCGCCTACCCGGCGCTGCCGCCCGCGCTGATGGTCCGGGCCCGGGTGCAGGCCGACATGATCGCCGGCTCGGCCGCCTCCTTCGTCTTCTACGGGCTGCTGTACGCGATGACCCAGTGGATGGTCAACGAGCGCTCCCTGAGCGCGCTGCAGACCGGCCTCGCCTTCCTGCCCATGACGGTGCCGCTGGCCGTGCTGCCGCTGTTCACCGGCCGGCTGGTCGCCCGCATCGGCACCCGCCCGCTGATCGTGTTCGGCCTGACCTGCGGGGTGCTCTCCGGGGTGATCCTCGCCTTCTCCGGCACCCACACGCCCTTCGCGCTGCTCGTCGCCGCTCAGCTCATGCTGGCGCTCGGCTCCACCACCGCGATCCCCGCCTCCACCGCCGACATGGCGACGGCGGCGCCCGCGGAGTACGCCGCCACCGCCCAGGGCGCCCTCAACGCCTCCCGGCAGGCGGGCTCGGCGCTCGGCGTCGCGGTGCTCGGCACCTTGGTGTCCATGCACCGGATCGGCCTCGGCGTGGTGGCGTTCGCGGCCGTGGCCCTGCTCGCGGTCCTCGCCCTGCTCGCCCGCGCCCGCGGCCAGGAGTCCGGCTCCTGACCTTCGCAACCGAAAGGAACACCGCGATGACCACCGCCCAGCAGGAGACCGCCCAGGCTCCGGTCCGGCGCTCCGTCGGCTGGCTCCGTGAGGCCCTCCAGACCGCGATCGCGCTGGAGCACTCCACCCTGCCGGTCTACACCTCCGCCATGCTCTCGCTCGAGGTGCAGAACTACACCAGCTACAACACCATCCGCAGCGTGCTGATGGAGGAGATGGTCCACATGGCCATCGCCGCCAACATGCTCGCCGCGATCGGCGGCCGCCCGCGGATCCGGGACCTCGACCCGCGCTTCCCCTCCCACGGCCTGCCCGGCGGTGTCGAGCCCGACCTGCACATCGGCCTCGCCTCCCTGTCCAAGCCGCAGCTGCGCAACTTCATGCGGCTGGAGTCGCCGCTGTTCCTGCTGCCGGAGGAGTACAGCCACGAGAGCTTCCCGACCATCGGGAAGCTCTACGCGCAGATCAAGGACGCGATCGTGGACAACGCCGAGGAGCTGCGCGCGGCCGTGCGTGGCGGCGGCATCGCCCACCAGGTCGGCGACAACATCGGCTTCAAGACCATCGTGCCCACCCCCGGCGTCGACCCCGTCGACCAGCTGCTGGAGGGCATCACCGAGATCCTGGAGCAGGGCGAGGGCGCGACCGGCGGCACCATCCAGGCCGGCGCCGCCTTCCAGCACGAGGAGTCGCACTACGGCAAGTTCGCCGAGCTCTGGTACGGCCGCGAGTACCGCACGCCCGAGCAGCCGCTGGAACTCAGCCCGGAGACCGAGGCGGTGCACTTCCAGGGCGCCAAGATCGACTGGCCGGCGGTGGTCAACACCCTCGCGGTGCCCGCCGACGGCTACGCCAAGGTCCTCGCCGCCGACCCGGACGGGCCCGACGTCGAGAAGGAACTGCTCCAGTTCGACGAGACGTACACCGGCATGATGGTCCACCTCGACGAGCTGTGGAACGGCCCGCTGACCACCCAGTGGCCGACCTTCGGCGAGGCCGTCCACCACATGGTGAAGTTCCGGGTCTTCTCCTGCTTCACCTTCATGCGCCGGCAGATCCCGCCGTCCGTCATCGACGAGCTGCCGCGCCTGTACCCGGCCGAGTTCGGCTTCCTGAACACCTACACCGACCTGAACCGGCCCGTCTTCTACGGCCCCCGCTTCCGCAACCTCGCCGCCCACCAGGCCTGAACGTCCCCGCAGGAGAACGACCATGTCCCGTACGTCCCGTACGAAGAGGGTCCTCATCGTCCTCACCAGCCACGCGGAGCTGGGCGACACCGGCCGGGCGACCGGGTACTACATGCCCGAAGTCGCCCACCCCTGGCAGGTGTTCACCGAGGCCGGCCACCGGGTGGACCTCGCGTCCGTGCGCGGCGGCCGTCCCCCGGCCTCCGGTGTCGACCTGGACGACCCGGTGCAGAAGGCGTTCCTCGCCGACCCGGAGATGGACGCGAAGCTGGCCGACACCCTCCGCCCCGAGGACGTGGACCCGGCCGACTACGACGCGGTGTTCTTCGCCGGCGGCCACGGCACCATGTGGGACTTCCCCGGCAACGCGGCCCTCGCGGCGCTCGCCCGGGACGTCTACGAGGCCGGCGGGGTCGTCGCCGCGCTCTGCCACGGCCCGGCGGCCCTGGTCGGGGTGCGGCTCTCCGACGGCCGCCCGCTGGTCGAGGGCAAGCGGCTGACCGCGTTCAGCAACAGCGAGGAGTCCGCGGTCGGCCTCACCGACGTCGTCCCGTTCCCCCTCCAGACCACCCTGGAGAAGCTGGGCGCCCACCACGAGTCGGCTGCCGACTTCACGGCCCACGCGGTAACGGACGACCGCCTGGTCACAGGCCAGAACCCGGCCTCGGCAACGGACACAGCCCTGGCAACGGTCCTGGCCCTGGCCTCCACATGACAGACCAAACGGTAGCCGCGGGCACCCGTGCCGCCGGGGCGGCACGGGTGGGTGGTGGGGGTACCCCCGCGCGAGCGAAGCCGAGTGTGGGGGAGGCACCCGCACGAACCCGCTGGCTCGTCCTGTCGGTCGCCCTCACCTGCACCTTCCTCGTAGTCGGCGGAGCCTCCCTCGCCAACCTGGCCATCCCCTCCCTCCAGCAGACCCTCCACGTCGGCTTCGGCGCCGTACAGTTCGTCGTGGCCGGCTACGGCCTCGTCTACGCCGTCTTCCTGATCACCGGCGGCCGCCTGGGCGACGTCCTCGGCCGCCGCCGCGTCCTGCTCGCCGGCCTCGTCCTGTTCACCGCCGCCGTCCTGCTCGGCGGCCTCGCCCCGAACGCCCCGGTGCTGATCGGCGCCCGCCTCGTCCAGGGCTTCGGCGCCGCGCTGATCTACCCGCAGATCCTGTCGGTCATCCAGGACACCTTCGAGGGCGCCGAACGCAACTTCGCCCTCGGCCTGTTCGGCGCCACCATCGGCGTCGCCATCGTCGCCGGCCAGCTCGTCGGCGGCGCCCTGATCCAGCTGGACATCGCCGGCCTGGCCTGGCGCCCCGCGTTCCTGCTGCTGGTACCGCTCGGCACCGCCGCCCTGCTCACCGGCCGCCGGGTCATGGCCCGGGACCAGCCGGCCGGCCACCCGCACATCGACCTCGCCGGCACCGGACTGCTCGCCACCGCCCTGCTGCTGCTCGTGCTGCCGCTGCTGCTCGGCCCGGGAGCGGGCTGGGCCTGGTGGACCTGGGCCATGTTCGCCGCCGCCGTCCCGGCGTTCACCGTCTTCGTCCGCTACGAGCGGCACCTGGACCGCACCGGCCGCGTTCCGCTGCTGCGCCCCTCCCTCTTCCGCCAGCGCGCGTTCACCGTGGGCATCGCGATCGGGGTGCTGTTCTTCATCACGATCGTCGGCCTCGCCGTCTACACCTCGCTGACCTTCCAGGTCGGCCTCGGCCTGGACCCGCTGCAGGCGGGCCTGGCGTTCGCCCCGGTCGGCGTGGCGTTCTTCGTCTCGTCGCTGCTGGTGCCCCGGCTGGTGCCGCGGCTCGGCCGGTCGGTGCTGGTCCTCGGGCACGTCCTGCTGCTCGGCGGGCTGACCGCCGCGTGGGCCGTCGTGCACGGGGCGGCCGGCACCGGCCTGTCGGCGGGCGCGCTGGCGCTGCCGCTGCTCCTGATCGGTACGGCCCAGGGGCTGACGATGTCCCCGCTGATCGGGGTCGTCCTGACCGGAATCCGGCCCTCCGACAAGGGCTCGGCGTCGGGCGCCCTGACCACCGCGTTCCAGATCGGCCAGGCTCTCGGAGTGGCCGGAATCGGTACGGTCTTCGCCGTCCTCGGCGCCCGCCCGGGCGTGGCCGCAGCGTCAAGCCGTTACCAAGTCGCCTTTCAATCCGCCCTGTTGCTGATGGCGGCACTTACGCTGGTCTCGTCCGTCCTGGTCCTGCTGCTGCCGAACCCGCACGACAGCCGGCCCCACCACCACTTCCTGTGGATACGGCACGGCCGCCGCACCGGGCTCGCGCACGCCTTGTACCTGCTGACCGGGGGTCACGCGGTGGGCCGCCGGCTCAGCCACTGGTTCCACCACCACGAAGGGAAACACTGATGCGTCAGGTCGCTCTGGGCAGCCAGGGTCTGCGGGTCTCCGCGCAGGGACTCGGCTGCATGGGCATGAGCCAGTCGTACGGAGTCGGCAACGACGAGGAGTCGATCAGGACCATCCACCGGGCCCTCGATCTGGGCGTGACCCTGATCGACACGGCCAACGTGTACGGGGCGACCGGCCTGTACGGCGTCGGCGCCAACGAGAAGCTGGTCGGCTACGCGCTGCGCGAGCGCCGCGACGAGGTGGTCCTCGCCACCAAGTGCGGCATCGTCGACGTACGGCCCGGCACGGGCATGGTGCTGCGGGCCGACCCGGACTACATCCGCCAGTGCTGCGACGAGTCGCTGCAGCGCCTGGGCATCGACCACATCGACCTGTACTACCTGCACCGCGTCGACCCCAAGACCCCGCTGGAGGACTCCATCGGGGCGCTGGCGGAGCTGGTGCAAGCCGGCAAGGTCCGCTACATCGGGGTGTCCGAGGTGTCCGCCGATCAGCTGGAGCGGGCGCATGCCGTGCACCCGGTCTCGGCCGTGCAGAGCGAGTACTCGCTGTGGACCCGGGACATCGAGGCCGAGGTGCTGCCCACGGCCCGCCGGCTGGGCATCGGCATCGTCCCGTTCTCGCCGCTCGGCCGGGGCTTCCTGACCGGCGCGGTCACCAACCGGGAGTCCTTCGCCGCGAACGACATGCGCCGCAACATGCCCCGGTTCTCGGAGGAGAACATGGACGCCAACCTCAAGGTCGTCGAGGTGATCCGGGACATCGCGGGCGCCCACGGCGTGCTGCCCGGGCAGATCGCGCTGGCCTGGGTGCACGCCCGGGGCACCGACCTGGTGCCCATCCCCGGCACCAAGCGAGTCTCGTACCTGGAGCAGAACGCGGCCGCCGCGGACATCACCCTGACCGACGACGACCTCGCCCGCCTGGCCGAGGCGGCCGCTCAGATCCAGGGCGCCCGCCGCTGACCTGCCCCGACCGCCTCAGTCCGCCTTCAACTCCGGTGGATGGAGGAAGTAGTTGGCGGCCGACGCCGCCTGCGCACCCTCGTGGACGGCCGCCGTCACCTGGTGGGAGTGCAGCGCGGTGAGGTCGCCGGCCGCGTAGACGCCCGGCACGCTGGTCTTCTGCTCGCTGTCCACCTGGACGTACCCGGTGGCGGCGAGCCGGACGCCGAGCTGCCGGGCGAGCGTGGTCTCGGGGGTGGCGCCCTGGATGGAGAAGAGCGCCTCCAGCTCCAGCCGGCGGCCCCCGCGGGTCACCACGGCGGACAGCATGCCGTCACTGCCCTCGACCTCCCCGATCCGGTCGTGCACCACGGGGATGCCGGCCCGTTCCAGCCGGCGCCGGAACTTCGGGCTGATCTCGTCGGCGGCGCTGTTGGTCAGCAGCCGCACCCGGTCGGTGAGGCTGTGCAGCTGCATGGCCTCGCCGGCGGCCGCGTCGGTGTGCCCGACGACCAGGATGCTGCGCCCCCGGTTCTCGTAGCCGTCGCAGGTGATGCACCAGAACATCGACCGGCCGACGTACGACTCCCAGCCCGCGAAGTGCGGGAAGTGGTCGAGGACGCCGGTGGCCAGCACCAGGGTGCGGGCCCGCCAGGAGTGGCCCTGGGAGCGGACGGTGAAGCCCCGCTCGGCGTCGCCCTCGGCGTGGGTGATCAGGTGGTGCAGCACCTGGGCGCGCGGATAGCGGCCGAGCTGCTCGCGGCCGAGCTTGCGCAGGTCGACGGTCGGGACGCCGTCGGGAAAGCCCAGGTAGTTGTGGTTGGTCTGGTGGTGCGTGGAGCGCCCGTGCCCGGTGTCGAAGACCAGCACCTCTCGGTTGTAGCGGGCCAGGTACAGCGCCGCGGACAGCCCGGCCGGGCCGCCTCCCACGACGGCGGTGTCGACAAGCGTCATGGCGTCTGCGTCCCCCTCCTCAGTTGGTGCCGCTCAGGGCCCCGGCCAGCTCCAGTTCGGCGTGGACGGCGCCCAGGCAGCGGTTCATGACCACGCGCAGCCCGCCCGCCTCGGCGATGTCCCGGGCCTCGTCGGAGACGATGCCGAGCTGCAGCCACAGGGCCCGCGCCCCGAGGGCGACGGCCTGCCGGGCCACCTCGGGGGTCTCGGGCGCCGGCCGGAAGACGTCGACGACGTCGACCGGCTCGCCGATCTCCTGCAGCGAGGCGAAGGCCGGCCGGCCCAGCACCTGGCGGTGGTAGGGGTTGACCGGAATCACCCGGAACCCCTTGCGCTGCAGATAGGCCGGGATCTCGTGCGCGGACTTGCCCGGCTCGGCGGAGGCGCCCACCACCGCGATGGTGCGCGCGCCGCCGAGGATGCGCCGGTACTCGTCCCACAGGTACTCGCTCACGGGTTACGTCCCCTCGTCGTGCCGTTCGCCGCCCGCGGCCCGGTGCCGGGGGCGCAGCCAGATGACGCCGAGGGGCGGCAGCGTGACCTCGACGCTCCACTCCTGGCCCTGCCACGGCTCCGGGCGGGCGTCGATCGCGCCGGAGTTGAGCACGTCCGAGCCGCCGTAGCGGGCCGCGTCGGTGTTGAGGACCTCGGTCCACTCGCCGCCCGCGGGCACGCCGATGCGGTAGCCGTGGCGCACGCTCGGCCCGAAGTGGTGCACGCACACCAGGGGTGCGCCGGCGGAGTCGTGGCGGACGAACGAGTACACGTTGTCCTCGGCCGCGTCCGCGTCCAGCCAGCGGAAGCCCTCCGGGTCGGCGTCCAGGTCCCACAGGGCCGGCAGGCTCAGATAGTGCGCGTTGAGGTCGCGCACCAGGTCGCGGACGCCGGCGTGTGCGGCATCGGCCGTGGCCGGCCAGTCGAGCCCCCGGTCGTGCGACCACTCGCTCTCCTGCGCGAACTCCTGGCCCATGAAGAGCAGGTGCTTGCCGGGGAAGCCCCACATGAAGGCCAGGTACGCGCGCACGTTGGCGAACTTGCGCCAGCGGTCGCCGGGCATCCTGCCGAGCAGGGAGCCCTTGCCGTGCACGACCTCGTCGTGGCTGACCGGCAGCAGGTGGTTCTCGGCGTACGCGTAGACCATGGGGAAGGTCAGGGCGTGGTGGTGGTACTGCCGGTGCACCGGGTCCCGGCCCATGTAGGCCAGGGAGTCGTGCATCCAGCCCATGTTCCACTTGAACCCGAACCCGAGCCCGCCGTGGTCGGTGCGCCGGGTCACCCCCTCCCAGGCGGTGGACTCCTCGGCGATCGTGACCACCCCGGGACAGCTGCGGTAGACGGCGGCGTTCATCTCCTGCAGGAACTCCACCGCCTCCAGATGCTCACGGCCGCCGTAGGCGTTGGGCAGCCAGCCGCCCTCGGGACGGGAGTAGTCGAGGTAGAGCATCGAGGCGACGGCGTCCACCCGCAGGCCGTCGATGTGGAACTCGGTGCACCAGTACAGGGCGTTGGCGACCAGGAAGTTGCGCACCTGCGCGCGGCCGTAGTCGAAGACGAGGGTGCCCCAGTCGGGGTGCTCGCCGCGCCGCGGGTCGGGGTGCTCGTAGAGGGGGCCGCCGTCGAAGCGGGCCAGCGCCCAGTCGTCGCGCGGGAAGTGCGCCGGCACCCAGTCGAGGATCACGCCGATGCCCGCCCGGTGCAGCGCGTCGACCAGGTACCGGAAGTCGTCCGGGGTGCCGAGCGCGGCCATCGGGGCGTAGTACGAGGTGACCTGGTAGCCCCAGGAGCCGCGGAAGGGGTGCTCGGCGACGGGCAGGAACTCCACGTGGGTGAAGCCGAGCGCCTTGACGTAGCCGGGCAGTTCGGTGGCGAGCTGCCGGTAGGTGCGGCCCGGCCGCCAGGAGCCCAGGTGCAGTTCGTACACGCTCATCGGGGCGCGCTCGGCGGCCCTGCGGCCGCGCCCGGCCAGCCATTCGGCGTCCGTCCAGCGGTGCCCGGAGGTGTACACGACGGAGGCGGTGCCGGGCGCCGGCTCGGCGGAGCGGGCGAGCGGGTCGGCCTTCTGCCGCCAGGTGCCGTCCTGCCCGAGGATCTCGAACTTGTACCGGCAGCCGTCGCCGACGCCGGGCACGTACAGCTCCCACACCCCCGAGGCGCCCAGCGACCGCAGGGGGTGCCCGGCGCCGTCCCAGTGGTTGAAGTCCCCGACGACCCGGACCGCGCGGGCGTTCGGCGCCCACACCGCGAACGCGGTGCCGGCGGCCCCCTGGTGCTCGCGCACCCGGGCGCCCAGCACGGTCCACAGCCGCTCGTGCCGGCCCTCCGCGATCAGATACAGGTCCAGCTCGCCCGGCACGGGCGCGAAGCGGTACGGGTCGTCCGTCTCGCACGCGCACTCGGCGTAGCGCACCCGCAGCCGGTAGTCGGTGGTGCCCTCGGGCAGCAGCCCGGAGAAGACGCCACCGCCCTCGTGGCGCAGCCCGGCCAGCACCTCCCCGTCCGGGTCGAGCGCCCACACCTGTTCGGCGAGCGGCTTGAGCACGCGCAGCGTCACGCCCCCCGGCCCCGGGTGCGGGCCGAGCAGGGCGTGCGGGTCGCTGATCGCGCCGGTGGTCAGGCGCCTGAGGTCGGTTGCGGCGAGCCGCGCGGGTGCGGAGCGGAGCAGGTGGGGGGAAGCGGGCGGGTTCACGAGAGGCGCGTCCTGTCCGTGATGATGTGGGCGACCTGGTGCTGTGGATCGAGGCGTACGTAGTTCTCGCGGCCCCAGCGGTACGTCTCGCCGGTCAGCGCGTCGTGCGCGTCGAAGGTGTCGGCGCGGTCCAGGCCGAGGGCCGGCAGGTCGAGGTGGACGGTGGCCTCGCGCACGGTGTGCGGGTCGAGGTTGAGCACCACCAGCACCCAGTCGTCTCCGGCCCGCTTGGAGAAGCAGACCACCGCGTCGTTGTCGGCCCGGTGGAAGCGCAGGTTGCGCAGCTGGCGCAGCGCGGGGTGGGCCCGGCGCAGCCGGTTCAGGGTGGTGATCAGCGGGGCGAGGGTGTCGCCTGAGGCGTCGGCCGCCTTCCAGTCCCGGGGCCGGTACTGGTACTTCTCCGAGTCCAGGTACTCCTCGCTGCCCGGCCCGGCGGGCACGTTCTCGTACAGCTCGTAGCCCGCGTAGACACCCCAGGTGGGGGCCGCCGTCGCCGCGAGGACGGCACGCACCGCGAAGGCCGCGCGGCCGCCGTACTGCAGGAAGGCGTTGAGGATGTCCGGGGTGTTCACGAACAGGTTGGGCCGCAGGTAGGCGGCGCTCTCCTCGCCGCCGAGCCCGGCCAGTTCGGCGAGGTAGGACTCCACCTCCTCCTTGGAGTTGCGCCAGGTGAAGTAGGTGTACGACTGGTGGAAGCCGATCCGGGCCAGGGTGTGCATCATCGCCGGGCGGGTGAACGCCTCGGCGAGGAACAGCACGTCGGGGTCGGTGGTGTGCACCTCCTCGATGAGCCGCTCCCAGAACCAGACGGGCTTGGTGTGCGGGTTGTCCACGCGGAAGATCCGCACCCCGTGCGCCATCCAGTGCCGCAGCACCCGCAGGCACTCGGCGTACAGGCCCTCGGGCTCGGTGTCGAAGTCCAGGGGGTAGATGTCCTGGTACTTCTTCGGCGGGTTCTCGGCGTAGGCGATGGAGCCGTCGAGCCGGTGCCGGAACCACTCCGGGTGCTCGGTGACCCAGGGGTGGTCGGGGGAGCACTGCAGGGCGAAGTCCAGCGCCACCTCCAGGCCCAGCTCGCCGGCCCGGGTGACGAAGTGGTCGAAGTCGTCGAGGGTGCCGAGGTCCGGGTGGACGGCGTCGTGCCCGCCGGCCGGGGAGCCGATCGCCCAGGGCGAGCCCGGGTCGTGGGGCCCGGCGGCCAGGGTGTTGCCGCGGCCCTTGCGGTGGGTGGTGCCGATCGGGTGGACGGGCGGCAGATACACCACGTCGAAGCCCATCCCGGCGATCGCCTCGAGCCGTTCGGCCGCCGTGCGGAACGTCCCGGAGCGGGGCGGCTCCAGCACGCCCTCGGCGTTCACGCTCGCCGGTACGGCGCCCTCGGAGCGCGGGAAGAACTCGTACCAGGCGCCGTACAGCGCCCGCTCCCGGTCGACGCGCAGCGGCAGCTCCTCGGAGCGGGTCACCAGTTCGCGCAGCGGACGGGCGGCGAGGACCGCGGTCACCTCGGGCGTGAGGGCGGCGGCGAGCCGGTCGTCGGGGCCGAGGGCGTCGTCCAGGAGCCGGTCGCGGGCGCCGGTGAGCACCTCGCGGGGCCGTGCGGGGCCGTCGGCGGGGTGCTGCTCCAGGGCCCGCTCCAGCAGCAGCGCCCCTTCCGCGAGGACGAGTTCGACGTCGATCCGGGCCGGGACCTTGATCCGGGCGGTGTGCCGCCAGGTGGCCACGGGGTCGGTCCACGCCTCCACCCGGTAGGTCCACTCCCCCTCCCGGTCGGCCGCGACCTGGGCGGCGTACCGGTCGGTGCCGGGCGCGACCAGGCGCATCGGCGTCCAGGGGCCGGGTGCGCCGTCGGGGCCGGTGAGGACGACGTTGGCGGCGACCGCGTCGTGGCCCTCGCGGAAGACGGTGGCGGACACCTCGAACACCTCGCCCGGCACGGCGCGGGCGGGGCGGCGGCCCGCGTCCACCTGGGGGCGCACGTCCCGCACGGGTATCCGGCCGACCGTGGGGGCCGGCCGACGGACGTCGGGCTTGCCTTGCATGCTCATGCCTCCTGGCACCGGGGTACGGCCGGTGCGGTCGTGGTCCTGGGTCATGACAGGGAAGGGGGATGCGGCGCCGGCCGGCGCAGCGCCGTGGTCCCGTTGCTCACGTCGGCGATGATGCGGCGGTAGCCCGCCACCAGCGGATGGTGCGGATAGGCGGTGCTGAACAGCCGCTCCCCGGCGAGCGAGGCCATCTCGGTGGCGTACGGCAGCGCCACCGTGACCGGGGTGCCGAAGGCGTCCTCCACCTTGGCGCGCAGCGGTTCGTGCGCGGTCCCGGCCGGCACCAGGTTCACCGCCACGCAGCGCTGCCCGCAGCCGAGCCGCTCGGCGAGCGACATGGTCTCGGCGGCGCCCGCCATGTCCAGCCGGTCCGCCCGGGTGACCACCACCAGGGCGTCGGAGCTGGCCATCGAGGTGACCGTCTCGTTGTTGAACCCGGCGTGGGTGTCCAGGAGCAACACGTCCAGGGCGAGCGAGTCGATCAGCCGGTCGAAGCCCTCGCGGAGCAGCCCGACGTCGTAGCCGCGCCCCATGATCTCGTTGCCGCCCGCGGTGCGGCTGCGGGCCGGCACCACGAAGAAGCCGTCGTGCCCGGCGTCCGCCTCCGCGGGGTAGGCGGCGTCCTCGATCTCGCAGCGCCCCATCAGATAGTCGCTCAGGGAGCGGCGGACCGTGCCGAGGGCGTCGCCGAACATGACGTCCAGCGCGGGGGTCTGGATGTCGGTGTCCACCAGCGCGACCCGGCGCCCGGCGGAGGCCAGGAGCACCGCCAGGTTGGCGGCCGTGCTGGACTTTCCCGTACCGCCCCGGTACGAGTGCACGGTGATGATCTGCGACATGGTCTCCACCCGGGGAAGCGTCAGGAGTTGCGCCGGTGGACGGCCATCATGGTGATGTCGTCCGACTGCTCGGCGGGGCCGACGAACTCGTTCAGCACCCCGTCCATGTGGTCGAGGAGTTCCTCGCCGCGCACGGCCGCCTCGCTCAGCTGCTTGATCATCAGCTCGTTGCCGAAGAACCGTCCCGACGCCGAGCGCGCCTCGGTCACCCCGTCGGTGTAGATGAACAGGGTGTCGCCGGGGCTGATCTGGGCGTAGCCGAGCGAGAAGGTGACGTCGGGGATGACACCGACGGCCGGCCCCGTGGGCTCCAGCAGCACCGGCTCGGCCCCGTCGGCGCTCACCAGGACCGGCGGGTTGTGACCGCCGTTGATGTAGACGAGGTTGCCGGTGTGCGGGTCCAGGACGCCGAAGAAGAGGGTGGCGAAGTAGCCCTGCCGGATGTGGTTGCGGGTCAGGTAGTTGTTGGTGCCCACCACCGCGTTGAGCAGCGGGGTGGCCCCGACGACCGGGATGGCGCGGGTCTGCTCCTCCCACACGTGGGATTCGCTGAGCACGTCGGCGGCGATGAGGTTCTGCAGCCCGCTCTGCTCGGCGGTGTGCCTGAGGAGACTGCGGATCAGCGCCATGAACAGGGCGGCGCCGACTCCCTTGTCGCAGACGTCGGCCACGACGAGGGCCAGCCTGCGTCGGTTGACCAGCTCGAAGACGTCGTAGAAGTCCCCGGCGACCGTGCGGGCGGGGCGGAAGCGGACGTCGATCTCCCAGTCCTCGGGACTGGGCAGGGTGTCCGGCAGGAAGCCGAGCTGGATCTCCCGGCCGATCTCCAGCTCCCGTTCGTAGCTGAGGAGTTCGGCGTGTGCGGCGACGTCCTCCAGCGTGCGGGTGAACGCGGCCCGTTCGTGGCAGTTGCGCAGCCTCGCGCGGACCAGTTCGGGGTGGAAGGGCGGCACGAGGTAGTCGGAGCCCGCCTGGACGTGCCCGCCGAGCAGATGCAGGTCCCGGTCGGCGTACGCCACGACGGTCGGCTGCCCTCCCTCGTCCTCCAGCCGCCGCAGGACCGCCTTCACGGTGGCCGGGGCGAGCCGGGCGGAGACGAGCAGCACCTCGGTCTCCCCCAGCTCGCCCGGGGCCGGCGCGAGGGCCTCGCCCGGGGTGCGGCGGCGGACCTCGAACCGCAGCTCCCGCAGCGTCGCCAGCAGCTCGGCCGGGGCGCTCCGGTGTTCGTCAAGGAGCAGCACCTTCGTGTGTGACATCTCGTCTCATCTATCCGTGGTGGTCGCGGTGGATCGTCAGCGTGCTGACGTTGCGCCCCGCCACCAGCTCGTAGTCGAAGCAGTCCACCGCCGTCAGCGCCAGGAAGACGCCGAGTCCGCCGACCGCGCGCCGCGACAGCGGCACCTCCAGATCGGGTTGCTTCATGCCGCCGCGCGGGTCGAAGGCCGGCGCGTCGTCGGCGAAGCGCACCCAGACCCGGTCCGGGGCGACCCCGCCGTCGACGCAGATGTCGCCGGGGGCCCCGCAGTAGCCGTGCATGACGATGTTGGTGGCCAGCTCGTCGGCCGCCAGCCGCAGCCGGTAGGTCTCGCTGCTGCTCAGCCGGCCCGACCGCCCGAGCTCGAGGACGAACCGGGCGACCAGGTCCAGGGACTCGAGGTCGGCCGGGATCCGCAGCCCGGCCAGGCTCCCGGCGGCGAGCGGCAGCTCGCACCAGTCCTGCTCCGCGGTGGGTTTGGCCGACGCGGCCCCGGAGTCGATCGCCATCTCCCGCCCCTCTCAGGCGTCGATCAGCTCGATGCTGTGGTCGAAGCCGGCCAGCCGGATGGTCCGGCTCACCGGCTCCGTGGCGCCGATCACGGCGATGCGCACCTCGTCGCCCATCTTCTGCCGGGCGAAGACCAGCGAGCGCAGGCCCGCGCTGGCCATGAAGTCCAGGTGCCGGGCGTCGATCTCCAGGCGCACCGCGCCCTGCTCGGCGGCCTGGTCGACCAGGTCGTGGAAGCGGGGCGCGGTGGACGCGTCCAGCTCACCCTTGATCTCGATGGTCGCGATGCCGTCGGTCACGCTCAGGATTCCGTCGAACGACATGAACAGCTCTCCTTGTGTGAAGGCCCTTCGGTGAAGGGGGTCAGCCGGTGCGCCGGTCCCGGCCGACGAGGATCACCAGCGCGTGCGGGCCGAGGTGGTAGCGGCCCGGGTGGTGCAGCTCCGTCTCGGCGCCGAGCCGGGCGAGCCCGTGCGGGGCGGCGAGGGAGGTGTCGGCGAACAGGTGCCAGGCCTGTCCCTCGGGCAGGGCGGGCAGCTCCAGGTCGTGCGCCTCCCAGTGCGCGTTGACCGCGACGTACACGTGGTCGTCGGCGACGGTGCCGCCCTTGGCGTGCCGACCGCACCGCATCAGGCCGAGCACCCTGCTGTGCGCGGACCAGTCGGGCTGCCAGGCGCCCACGCCGTGCCAGCTGATGTCCGGGTAGCCGCTGCCGACCCGGTCGGTGCCGACGGGGTGCTCGGCGGAGCGCAGCACCGGGTGGGCGTGCCGGAAGGCGATCAGCGCCCGGGTGAACTCCAGCAGTTCGGCGTTGGCCTCGAGAAGTCCCCAGTCGAACCAGGACAGTTCGTTGTCCTGGCAGTAGCCGTTGTTGTTGCCGAGCTGGGTGCGCCCGACCTCGTCGCCGGCCAGCAGCATGGGAACGCCCTGGCTGGTCAGCAGGATGCCGAGCATGTTCTTCATCTGCCGCAGCCTGAGGTCCCGTACGTGCGCGGAGGCGCTGGGTCCCTCCTCGCCGCAGTTCCAGCTGTGGTTGTCGTTCGCGCCGTCGCGGTTGTCCTCGCCGTTGGCCTCGTTGTGCTTGTCGTTGTACGCCACCAGGTCGTGCAGGGTGAATCCGTCGTGCGCGGTGACGAAGTTGACCGACGCCGAGGCGGTGCGGCCGCCGTACAGGTCGGGGGAGCCGGCCATGCGGGTGGCCAGCTCGCCGACCAGACCGGGTTCGCCCTTGACGAACCGGCGCACCGCGTCGCGGTACTGGCCGTTCCACTCCGACCAGCGGCCGTAGTTGGGGAAGGCCCCCACCTGGTACAGCCCGGCCGCGTCCCACGCCTCGGCGATGAGCTTGGTGTGGCGCAGGATCGGGTCGTGCGCGAGCTGTTCCAGCAGCGGCGGGTTGGGCAGCGGGGTGCCGTCCGGCGCCCGGTCGAGGATGGCGGCGAGGTCGAAGCGGAAGCCGTCGATGTGGTACTCGGACACCCAGTAGCGCAGACAGGACAGCACGAAGTCGCGGACCACCGGGTGGTTGCAGTTGACGGTGTTGCCGGTCCCGCTGAAGTTGTAGTACTCCCCGCGGGGCGTGAGCATGTAGTACGTGGCGTTGTCCAGGCCCCGGAACGAGATGGTGGGCCCGTGCTCGTTGCCCTCGGCGGTGTGGTTGAACACCACGTCGAGGACGACCTCGATGCCCGCCCGGTGCAGCTCCTTGACCAGGGTCTTGAACTCGTCCGCCTGCATCCCGAACCGGCCCGTGGCCGCGTAGCCGGCCTTGGGGGCGAAGAACGAGACGGTGTTGTAGCCCCAGTAGTTGTACAGCCGGCCGCCGGTCGCGGGGTCGGTGCGCGGGTTGTCCAGCTCGTCGAACTCGAACACCGGCAGCAGCTCGACGCAGTTGACCCCGAGGGCCTTCAGATACGGGATCTTCTCGCGCAGGCCCGCGTAGGTGCCCGGGGCGCTCACCCCCGAGGAGGGGTGCCGGGTGAAGCCGCGCACATGCGTCTCGTAGACGACGAGGTCCTCGGTGGGGATGCCCAGCGGGGTGTCGTCGCCCCAGTCGAAGTCGTCCTCCAGGACCTTCGCGCGGTAGGGGTAGACGTCGTCCCAGTCGGGCTCGCGGCCCCACACGTCCCGGCCGGAGACCAGCCGGGCGTAGGGGTCGCTGAGCACCCTGGACGCGTCGAACCGGTCGCCGGCCTCCGGGTCGAAGGGGCCCTCGGCGCGGAAGCCGTACTCCAGGTTCTCCGGGTCCAGCCCGAAGACCGTCATGGCGTACACGCTTCCGATCCGGAACTCCGGGGGGAACTCCAGTTCGGCCGTGGGGCGGCGGGCGCCCCGCTCGAAGAGGACCAGCCGCATCGCCGTGGCCCGGTCGGAGTAGACCGAGAAGGTGATCCCCCCGGGCACCGGATGCGCGCCGTACGGGAAGGGCCGTCCGGCCCGCACCCGGTAGCCGCCGATCCGGCGGGTGGGGAACGCGTCCACGCGCTCACGCACGTCCGGGGTCGTCATCGGCCCGTACGTTCCATCGCGGCGTCCAGGTCCTCCTCGATCTGGAAGAAGTCCAGGAACCCGGTCGCGGACATCACGAACCGCACCTCCTCCGACAGCCCGACCAGCGTCACCCCGGTCTCGAGCTGCTGCGCCCGGCGGTGCACGATCAGCAGGGTGCGCAGGCCCGCGCTGGAGACGTAGGTGACGCCGCTGAGGTCGATCAGCAGCCGGCTGCCCTGGCCGACGAACGGCAGCAGCTGGGCCTGGAGCCCGCCGGACGTGGTGGAGTTGATCTCTCCTTCGAGGACGACGACCGCGGTGTCGCCCTCGCTGCGGGATGTGAGCTTGACGGTCACTTCTCCACCTCCGTCCGGGCCACGGGGGCCAGCCGGACCTTGACCTTGATGCGCCCGGACGTCTCGGGCAGGTGCACGAGCAGGGCGTCGGCGTCGTAGCCGGTGTGCGGCTCGCCGTCGATCTCCACGGACTCGATGCGCACCGAGCCGTGCGGCAGCAGGTCCGGGGCCACCCGCAGCACCCGGTCCTCGATCAGCGCCGGGTCGGGCTTGAACCAGAAGTCCATGGCGCTGCCGCCCAGCAGCAGGTTGTTGTAGACGGCCGCCAGGTAGCACAGCTCGGCCGAGTGGTACATCGACATCGAGTGGCTGCCCTTGAGCCGCTCCACCCCGAGCAGGTACGGCAGCCCGCTGGCGAGGACGTTGAAGTAGACGGCGCCCTCGTCGTGGTCGAGGAAGAAGGCGTTGTAGAAGGCCTGCGCGTCCCGGGCCTCGCTCTGGAAGTCGGCGCGGCCGGTGGTGCCGTGCAGGATGAGGTAGGCGAGGATCGCCTGCTCCTGCTGCCACCAGGCCTTGCGGTCGTGCCAGGTGAACCGGTGCCGGTCCTCGCCGGCCACGCGGACCCGCTCCACCACGTCGTACCAGCCGCCGCGCTGGCGGTCCGCGCCCCACTCGGGCATGGACTCGCCGAGGGTGGTGGCCAACTCCAGATAGCCTTCCTTGGGACGCAGGCTGTGCATCCGCATCAGGTTCCAGGCGATCTTCAGGTTGTGGCCGACGACCGCGCGGTTCTGCTGCCAGCCGTGCGTGGTGTCGTGCGACCAGTCCTTGTGGAACCGTTCCTGCACGAAGGGGCTGTGGTCCGGGTCCGGGAACCGCGTGACGATGGTGTCGAAGGTGTACTCCAGCATGTCGGCGTAGCTCTTCTCGCCCGTCGCCAGGTACAGGTTGATCAGGTACGCCGGGGCGTGGTCGCCGACCGAGTTCCAGTTCTTGCGGGCCCGGTTCGGGCCGAGGGACTCGTGCTCGGGGCTGAGCAGGATCGGGTCGATGTGCGAGAAGTACCCGCCGTGCTCGGGGTCCAGGTAGAACCGGTCGAAGAGCCGGATGGTGGCGTCCGCGTCGGCCTTGATCCGGGGGTCCCCGGTGATCCGGTACGTCTGCACGGGGCCGGCCAGCGCGTAGATCTGCTCGTAGGCGGGCAGCGCGTCGTAGTCGTCGGAGAACTCCGAGGTGAACAGCTTGGTCTCGACGTCGCCGTCGACCTTCAGGCCGTGGTACCAGTACACGACGTTCTCGTCGGCGTCCACGAACCGCATGTGCTCACGCAGGTACTCGGTGCCCCGCTCGGCGATCTCCAGGTACTCGTCGTCGCCGGTCAGCAGGAACGCCGAGGCCATGCCGTACACCAGCCGGGAGATCGTGTCGGTCTCCTGCACATGGCTGGCGGTCTTGTCGCCGCTGAGCCGTATCTCGGTGCGGTACCGGGTGAAGTCGACCGGCCCGTCCCCGAACTGGGCCCGGCGGTAGAACGCGGCGATCTCCCGGATCTGCCGCACCCACCAGCCGGCCTCCTCGAAGCGGTGGTCGTCCACCTGCCGGCCGGTGAAGATCAGCCGCTTGGCCTCGAACCGCGGCTTGTCGGCCCCCGGGTAGAAGATCCCGTACGCCAGGACGTAGCGGCCCTCCTCCAGCAGCGCGTCGATGTGCCCCGAGGCGTCCTGGTACGGCTCCCCGAGGTTGTGCAGCAACTCGGCACCGGGCCCGCCGTCCAGCGAGACCTCGAAGGGGCGGCCGTCGGCGGTGACGAGGGTGAAGACGCGCGCCACGCGATCGAATCCGGCCACCCGGCCCGCGATGGTGTCGGAGAACGTGAAGTTGACGGTGTCGGACATGAGTCACGCCCTTCGCTTTATGAGTTCGAATTCGTCCGGGATTGATGAACCATCAAAATCTCCCGTTCCTGACATTCCGCGAACGTGTCACATCTTCGGCGGACCGGTATGCCACGGACAAAGAGCGGTCGTGGACTTCCTGAACTTTCAACTCTCGCAGCGGTGTTCTTCCGCGATACGCCGGACGGCGGCGAGCGGAATGGGCAGCCAGGCCGGCCGGTTGTGCGCCTCGTACACCGCCTCGTACACGGCTTTGTCCGCCTCGAAGGCGCGCACCAGCACCGGTTCGCGCCGCGGGTCCTGACCGCCGCCGGCGGCGTAACCGGCGCAGTACGCCTGGCGGTTGTGCACCGCCCACGCCTCGGCCCGGCGGGCCAGGCGTGCGTCGTCCCCGTCCGGTGGGCCCGGCGGGCGGCCCAGCACCTCGGTGAGGGCGTGGTGGGCGGCGTAGTCGAAGGAGCGCAGCATCGCCGCCACGTCACGCAGGGCCGGCTGGGGCCGGCGGCGCTCCTGCGGCGCGTGGCCGGGTTCGCCCTCGAAGTCGATCAGCACCCAGCCCCGCTCGCCGCGCAGCACCTGCCCCAGATGCAGGTCGCCGTGGATTCGCTGCACCAGCGGCGGCCGGCCCCGCACGGCGTCCGCCAGGTCCTCGTGCAGCGCCCACAACGCGTCGGCGTACGGCGCCAGGCCCGGCACCGAGCGCAGTCCCTCCGCCAGGCGCTCGCCCAGCAGGTCCAGCAGGTCCTCGCACTCCGGCCCGGTGAGCGGACGGCTGCCGAGCTGACCGGCGAGCGCGGTGTGCACCCGCGCGGTGGCCAGCCCCAGGCCGTACGACTCCTCGGCGAACCCCCCGAGCGACTCCGGCGCGCCGCGTTCCCCGGCCAGACAGGCGCGGGCCCGGTCGGTGGCCGCGGCCCAGCCGTCGCCGTCCGAGCGGACGAACTCCTGCACGATGCCGAGGGTCAGGGCGCCCACCGGCGACTCCTCCGTGGTGCGCACCTGCGCCAGCGGCGCCGCACTCGGCACGCCACCGGCCCGCTGCAGCGCCCCCAGCAGCTCCAGCTCCGGGCTGGTCCCGGGCACCGGCCGGCGCAGCACCTTCAGCATCGCGCGGTCGCCGAACGCCACCGAGGTGTTGGACTGCTCCGCCGTCCCCACCACTCCCGGCACCCCCACCGGCAACTCACCGCCGGGCAACCGCTCGAACCGCACCGGCCCGACCCCGCCGTCACCGAAGCGCTCCAGCAGCCGCGCCATCAACTGGGGGTCCTGCGTGCCCTCGTACAACGTCAACGCACCGCCGCCCGGCCCACGAAGCCGCCCGATCACCGCGTCGGGCGGCTGCGGGACGGGTTCACGGCGGGTGGCGATCACCGCGTCCGGGGGCTCCGGGGCAGCGCCTCGGCGTGGTCCGGCTGACCCGTCCGAGGGCTCGGCGGCAGCCCCTCCACCCGGGCCGACCAACGCGTCCGACGGCTCGGCGGCAACCCCTCCACCCGGGCCGACCAACGCGTCCGACGGCTCGGCGGCAACCCCTCCACCCGAGCCGACCAACGCGTCCGACGGCTCGGCGGCAACCCCTCCACCCGAGCCGACCAACGCGTCCGACGGCTCGAGGGCAGCCCCTCGGCGTGGGCCGTTCAGCGCGTCCGGGGGCTCCGGGGCAGGGGTTCGGGTCGGGTCGGTCGGGGTTTCCGGGGGCTCGGGGGCGGGGTGGCGGTGGAGGCCTATCAGGGCCTGGTACGGGCCCTCCGTGCCGGTGTCGAACACCGCGAGCAGCAGTGCCGGGTCGCCCGGCAGCACCCGTTCCAGCAGGCGGGTCGTGACGTGCGGTGCGCCGCCGTCCTTGCCCGCGAACCAGCGCCGGCCGGGCAGCCAGGAGGCCAGCAGGCCGTCCAGCGCCGCCCGCACCCGCTCCAGCTCCGCGTCCTTCGGGGCCGTCATGCGGCACGCACCCGTATCGGCTCGGCGGGCGCGGGCATCCGCACCGCCGGCGGCCAGACCTCGGTGTGCGACGCCGTCGACAGCACCGTCGCCGCGTGGGCCAGGGACACCATCGTCATGTGGTGGTGCCAGCCCCGGAAGGAGCGGCCCTCGAAGTCCCGGATGCCGAGCCCCTCACTGACCTCGGCCAGGTCCCGCCCGACCCGGTGCGCGAGCATCGCGGTGCGATAGACCGTGCCGAGCTGGGACTGCGGCAGGTTGGACAGCCAGTACGCGTTCGGCGTGCGCCGCGTCGTGTCGCCCCAGGCGCCGACGAGGATGAGTTCCTGCTGGTCGGCGGGGACCGGACGGGGGGCGTCGGGGCCCGTGCGGCGCAGCAGGACCCGGGCGGCGCCGACCGAGGTCGCCCGCAGCGCGTCCGCCTCGGCGTCGTACCACTCCACCGGCATGCACTGCCGGCTCAGCTCCGGCACCAGCGCCGGCGGCGAACCCGGCGGGCAGGGCGCGCCCGTGTCCTCCGACACCGGCTCCGGCAGCCCCGCGCGCACCGAGGGCCGCACCGGCCGCAGGGCGATGCCGCGCGCCGCCGGGTCGATGCGGACCACGAACGGGATCCGGCGCTCCAGCAGCAGCGCGCAGATGCCGTACGCGTCGCTCTCGCGCAGGTCCATCACCACCGGCCGGTGCGGCAGCCCCCAGTCCTGCGCCATCGCGGACACCGCCTGGACCGCGCACTGCTCGGGCGGGCAGGAGCCGACGTCCTCCGGAATGCAGGCCCGGCGCCGCAGCGCCGCCTCGCCCGCCCAGCTCTCGGGCAGCGCCAGGCGCCAGTCCACCGGGCACGAGACCCGGTCGGAGGCGAGCCACACCCCGATCGCCTGCTGGCAGTTGACGACCCGGCCGAACTGCGAGACCCACCGCCGCTCCACGCCCACCGAGTGCTGCCCGACCTTGGCGATCACCAGCGGATGGACCACCCAGGCCCGCGGCTGCAGCCGCAGCAGCAGATCCGCCAGCTCCCGGCGGACCGGCTCGGCGGCCCACGGGGACTTGGTGATGAACTGGTAGAGGCTCTGCTCCACCCCGCCGCCCGCACCGTCGGCGATCGCCCGCATCGTCTTCCTTCCGGAGACCGACAGCAGACCTCTCACATACAGCTCGCCCCACCGCCGCTGGTCGCTGCGCGGGATGGAACGGAACGTGCGGGAAATGATCTCGGAGACCACGTGTTCGGAAATCTCGGCGGACTCCACGAGTTGACGTTCGCCGGGCATGACTGAGCCCCTTCTTCCATGCGTGAGCGTGATCGGCCTGGGGCCGGCGCCGCGGACGCTGTGCGCGTCCGCCGGGCGCCGGCCCCGGCGGGGACCCGCCGGCCCTTGCGGGGGGTTGGAGCCGGCGGGTGCGCGGGGCGAGGCGGGCGGTTCGAGGGCCCGCCCTCGCTGTCCGTACGGGCGACTTCGGCCGTCGAGGCAGGCCGGCTAGGGCCGCAGGGCGGGCAGGGCGTCCGGGACGAGGCGGCCGAAGAGTGGCTCCCAGTCGTCGGGAGCCGCGCCCGGTTCGTTGTAGACCTCGAACGTGCGGCCCGCGGCCGCCCTGGAGCCCAGCGCCCGGACGCAGGCCTCGGCCACCGAGGCGCGCGAGACCCAGCCGTCGCCCCGGTCGTCCTGCTCGAGGCGGACACCCGTGCCCGCGCCGGCGTCGTCGGTCAGCCATCCGGGCCGTACGACCGTGTAGGCGAACCCCGAGTCCCGGACCGCGTCCTCGCCGCGCAGCCGCCAGTCCAGCAGCCGGCCGTAGGCGTTCATCGGGTGCTCGCGCCGGGTCACGAAGATCTGGCTCACCAGCACCAGACGCGGCCGCACCGCGTACTCGGCGGCCGCCGACAGCACGTTGCGCACACCGCTGTAGACGGTGCTCTCCGGGCTGTCCGGGCCGGAGTCGGCGGTGCCCGGCTCCACGCTGAACACCACGGCGGCACAGCCGCTGAGGGCGGGCCCCAGCGTGTCCGCGTACCGTACGTCCGCCTGCCACAGCTCGGTGCCGGGCGGCGGGGTCGCTCCCCGCTCCGGGTGCCGGCTCACCACGCGGACCCGCTCGCCCGCCTCGGCCAGTCTCCTGGTCACGAGGGCACCGAGCCGGCCCGCCCCGCCGATCACCGCTATGGGGCCGTGCATGTGCATGATTCCCCCTATGTGTCTGCCGCTTGCCGTCCCGGCCGGGTCACACCCAGCGCAGGACGTCGTCGGCGTTCGTCAGCTCGGTCGCGGCGGGCACACCGGTGAGCGTGGGCACCCGGAGCCGCGGGTAGACCGTGACCCCGCGGAACCGGGAGCCGGGCCGCAGCACGGCCCCGTCGCCGATCGCGGTGTGCCCCTCCAGCCGGGTCGGCCGGACGCGCTCCGAATGGATCACCGCCATCGGCCCGACGTAGGAGTCCGCGACCTCGGCATGGGCGCCGATCACCGCGTACTCGCCCACGGCGGAGTGCCGCAGCGTGCTGCCCTCCCGGATCTCGGCCCCGTCGCCGACATCCGTGTGCTCCAGCCGCACCCCCGGACCGATCTCGACCTCGTGGCCGATGCGCACCCCGGGACCGATCAGCACCGACCCGTCCTCGATCTTCTGCGCGAGGGTGGTGCCGGTCAGGTCGTCCTTGGTCTGCAGGCTGCTCTCGTGGATCCAGCCGTGCGCTCCGCCCTGACCGGAGCGCTCCATCAGCCGGTTCATCTGCTCGTACGCGCCGTCGAGCACGAGCCGCAGCGTGTGCAGGTAGTCCGGTACGTTGCCCAGGTCGCCGAGCCGGGCGATGGCGTGGGCGGCGACCGGGTGGCCGTGCCCGGCCAGCCAGGGCAGCAGATCCCCGCCCCAGTCCAGCCGCTGGTGGGTCTGCCGGAACAACTCCGGCTCCCGGGCCAGCAGCCGCAGCCGGCCGCAGTCCACCAGGTACATCCCGGCGTTGGTGGGCAGCGTGGCCCGCTCGTCGGCGACCGCGTCCGGGAACAGCTCGCCCAGCCGGCCGGCGTCCGGCTTCTCCACGAAGCCCGTCACCAGTCCTCGCGCGTCGGTGCGCATCACGCCGTACTTGCCGGCGATCTCCGCGGCGGTCCGCTCCACGGCGGCCACCGTCACCACGGCACCGCGTCGTTCGTGCGTGGCCCTGAGGGCCGCGAGGTCGAAGTCGAAGAGCGAGTCGACCGGCAGTACCAGGGCCTGGCCCTGCAGGTCCCACTGCTCGAGGTTGTGCAGCGTCGCTCCGGCCGAGCCCACGTTGTAGCGGTCCAGGCGCGACCGGGAGTACCGGACGTCCACCCCGTGACGCTCCCCGTGCCCGAGGAGCAGCTTGATCTGGTTGCGGTTCTCCAGGCCGTGGGCCACCACGTGGAAGCGGCGGATCCCCTGGTCCCGGCAGGCTTCGACGACCCATTCGACGAGCCGCCGTCCGGCGAACGGAATAAGTGCCTTGCTGCGAATGTAGTCGGACGATTCGAGAGTGATGGGCTTTGCCCGTTCTCCTCTGCCGCCCGCGAGAATGATTCCGACGGTCTCCGGATTCCGACGAGGGCTCATCGCTTCCCCCCTATGAATGCGCCGGATGTCCGTACGGGCTTCGGTCAGCCCCATTCCGGGTCGTCGGGGGTGTTGGCCGACTGGGCCGTGGGCCGTACGTGGGTGGTGTGTTCGGCCGTCTGGACGCCGAGCACGAGGAGGAGCATCAGGGCGAATATCGCGGTGAACCGGCTCGCAGTCGTTCCCTTGGAATTCATGTGGATTCCCTCCCAGGTGGCTGATTAGGCGCTGTCGCCTCCGCCGCGAGAAGCATGCCGCAGCCATGGGGCGGATTTCTTCGCTTGGTAGCCTCGTGATCGCGCATTGCGCATTTCTGAAGGGGGAACGAATGTGCAGAAAGTCGGACAATCCCTCCCATCCTCATGTGGTCAGGCTGTGCGACGAGGGTCTGGCCCGGTACCGGCAAGCGCTTACGAAAGGTCCGATTGATGGCGAAGTCCCCGACTGCCTCGTCGAGTTGGGGCTGATGCGGCCGTTGGCCGAAAACCCGCTGATCATGGGCGTGGTGCCGCCCGACATCGCGGTGAGCGAGTTCTGCCGGCCCATCGAGCGCGCCATCCTCGTCCAGCAGCAGGCCGTCGCGGCCGTCCGGGAGGCGCTGAGCGCCGCGGAGGACGTCTACCGCGAGGAGCAGGGGACCGCCTCCGCGGACATCCGTCTGCTGCACGGCGAGGACGTCATCAGCGCGGCCCTGCAGAAGTCCGCCGACGCCTGCCGGGCCGAGCTGCTCACCGCGCAGCCGGGCGGGGGCCGGGCCACCGCGCTGCTGAGCAAGGCGCTGCGCCGGACGCTGGAACTGGCCGAGCGCGACATCCGCCAGCGCACGCTGTACCAGCACTCGGTACGTACGCACGGGCCGACCCTGGCCTACATCGAGCAGGTCACCGCGGTGGGCGTCGAGGTCCGCACCCTCAACGAGCTCTTCGACCGGCTCATCATCTTCGACCGCAAGATCGCCTTCATCCCGGACCCGCGGCACGACCTGCGCACCACGGCGCTGACGATCGAGCACCCGGCGATCGTCCACTACCTCGCCACGGTCTTCGACCACGCCTGGCAGCGCGCCGAGCCCGTGAGCATCACCCAGGAGCGGGCGCGGCCGCCGCTGATGACCGACGAGACCCGGCGCACCGTGCTGCGCCTGATGATCGAGGGGCACACCGACGCGGCGATCGCCAAGCGGCTGGGCATCAGCGCGCGCACGGTCTCCACCCACATAGGCCGCGCGGCGGAGTCCCTCAACAGCAAGAGCCGAGCCCAACTTGCCTACGCCCTGGCCCAGTCCCGCCTACTGGAAGAAGAAGCCTGACCCCCACCCCTGGGGGCCACCCACACCCACCACCGACACAGCAGGCCACCTGCCCACCCACAGGGGGCCGTCCGCCCCACACCCGCCACAGAACCGGCACCCGCCAACGGCGCCCAGTTCCACACGGGCCCCCGCACCCGCCGACGGCGCCCCAGCCCCACACGGGCCCCCCGCACCCGACCACGAAAGCCGCACGCCACCGCACCACCCACCCCCACCGGCACCCGCCGACGGCGACCCAGCCCCACACGGGCCACCCGCACCCGACCGCGAGAGCCGCACGGGTGGTGCGGGTGGGAACGAGATGCCGCCGAAGGCGCAGCCGAGGCGGGTCGACGGCACCCCACGCCGGCGAGGGCAGAGCCGAAGGCAAAGCCGCGCAGCCGAGGCGGGTCAGCGGCACCCCACGCCCGCGACGGCCGAGGCCCGGCCAAGGCGCCGCTCAGGCACCCAGCACCACGCAGTGCGCCCCCGGAGCCCGAGCCACGCGCCGTACCACCGCCCGCGTCTCCTCCTCCCCGCACGGCGCAGCCACCCGCGCCCCCGCGACCTCCCGCACCTCCTCGTACCCCGCAGGAAACCCCTCCGCCGAGACGACCACCGTCGCCCCCGCCTCCAGGCACCCCCGCCACAACGCCCCCGCCACCCCGGGCGTCAGCACCACGAACGGCCGATACCCCGCCGCCCCCAGCCCGGTCACCATCTGCGTCAGCACCGACCCCACGTTCGGCAACGAGAAGAAGCGGTCCGGATGCGCCACCCGGAAGGGATGATCGCTCTCACGCGGCAACGTCTCGAGACACACCACCCGCTGGTCCCGCCCGGCCACCACCGCCAGTTCACTGCGAAAGGCGTCCCACCCGGAAAGGCTCACCACGCCACCACTTCCCCCGCCGGCGGACCGCGGCGGCCCCTGACCGCCGCCCCGTGCCCGCGCCCAACCGCTGCCCGAGTGGCCGTACACCCGCCACTCCCAGCCCGCCCGTGCGGCCACCGTCGCCCGCCCGCAGGACACCGACCTCCACCCGCCGCCGCTCACCGGCGACCGGCGCCGCGCCCCGCGCCACCACCGGCGCCGGCGCCCCCGCGCACCACGATCTCGAGCAGCAGATGCTCCACGGCGTCCGTCCCGTACTCCCCCTCGAGCACCTCCACGGACCGCACCACCCGCAGCTCCCGCCCGCACTCCCGGGCGATCCCGTGCAACTCCCCGAGCACACCCCGGCTGCTGAAGTGCAGCAGCGCCCGCCCACCCGGGGCCAGCATCGCCGGCGCCTCGGTCAGATACCGCCGGTGCGCCCGATAGCCCGGATCGACGTACGCCCGCTCGTGCATGGTCCGGTACGTGTAGTCCTCCGGCGCCCGCACGTAGTTCGAGCTCCAGAAGACCGTGTCGAAACGTTCCTGCTGAAGCTCCGAGAACAGATCGCTGCGCACCGCCCGCACCCGCGTCCCGACCCCGTGCCGCACGGCGTTGACCCCGGCGTTCTCCACCGCCCGCGGATTCACGTCCGCCGCGACCACCCGCCCGCACCCGGCCAGAGCGGCCCGCACCGCGATGACCCCGGTCCCGCACCCCATCTCCAGGAAGGACCCCGCCCAGTCACCCGGCTCCGGCTCCGCGAGCCCCAGCAGATCCAGCGCGACCGCGGTCGACGGCGAGAAAACCGGTGCAAATACTTCGTCAAAAAGATGCCAACGCAACCCCAACAACTCGAACTCGTCCGGCCGGTCCGCCCGCGACAGCGACAACCTGCTGCGCTCCAGCGACCGAACGAAACTCTGCGTCTCCGACATGGCCAGATCCCCCCCGTCCATTCCCCCGCCGCTCCCCGCCGCTACCCGGCGGGGACACACCGTGACGGCGCCGCCGGCGATCGACCGGCGCGCAGTCGGGGCTTATGAGGGCTTATTGTCGGACGACCGAACGCCCCGCAGGAATGTGCAGAGGTAACCGCCGCACCACGACCGGGCGGTGCTCCGGTCACCGTGGGACCGGCACAGGCCTGTGGATTCAGCCAAAAACGCGCCAAGAGTACTGGTTCAAGCCATTGTTGACGCCCGTCGCGCACCCTGTCTAGGTTCACGGGGGCTCGGCAGAGCCACGCGCCGCAGGCGCCGCAGAT
The DNA here is from genome assembly GCF_055572275.1 of Streptomyces sp. NPDC030798. Lineage (NCBI taxonomy): Bacteria > Bacillati > Actinomycetota > Actinomycetes > Kitasatosporales > Streptomycetaceae > Streptomyces > Streptomyces sp. NPDC030798. The sequence continues at coordinate 67,808 of NZ_JBVIDR010000010.1, forward strand.
CAACTGGGGGTGAGGTCTATGCGGCACACGGACGACGTCGTACGGGAGGAACTGCTCCGGCTCCTCGAACTGCTCGCCAGCGAAGCCCCGCCCCACCGCTTCGACCCGCCGGCCGACACCGGCACCGATCCCGGAACCGACACCCCGGTGCCCGCCGAGTCCCGGGCTCTCCTCGAACGGGCCCGCGCCCTGGCCCTCGACATCCACGGCCTCTTCTCCCGCCACCAGCAGCGCGAGGCCGCCCTCGCCGCCCTCGTCGACACCGCCCGCGAACTCACCCTCCCCTACGACGTCGACGCCCTGCTCCAGGTCATCACCCGCCGCGCCCGGCTCCTGCTCAACTTCGACATGTCGTGGATCACCCTGCGCGACGCCGCCGACGGCCGCTCCTACGTCCGCACCTCCGACGGCCACGCCTCCACCATCACCCCCGGCTTCGTCGTCCCCGCCCAGGGTGGCATCGGCAACGCGGCCGCCGACCGGTCCGCCCCCTTCTGGACCGCCGACTACCTCACCGACGACCGCTTCCCGCACACTCCCGCCACCGACGAGGTCGTCACCGCCGAAGGACTGCACGGCCTGATGGCGGTCCCCCTCAAGGAGGGCACCACCACCTTCGGCGCCCTCTACGGCGCCGACCGCTCCGTGCGCCACCTCACCCCCGACGAGATCACCCTCATGTCCTCCCTGGGCGACCTCGCCTCCCTGGCCATCAAGAAGGCCCGGCTTCTCGCCCAGACCCGCAGCGAACTCAGCGAACTCGAACTCGACGTCTCCCGCGCCCTGGACTCCTCCGCCGTCGAACGCCTCGTCAGCGGCGTCCACACCCGCCTCATCGACCTGGTCCTCGGCGGCCACGGACTCGACGAGATCACTGCCCGCGCCGCCTCGGAACTCGGCGGCGCCCTCATGGTGCGCGACGCCACCGGCCGCACCCTCGCCGTCACCGACGGCTTCCCCGACGTCGACGAGGCCGAACTCTTCCAGCGCACCCTGGACGCCCACACCGAACTCGCCCCCATACGCTCCGCCGACGGCCTGTGGCTGTGCCCCGCCACCGCCGGCCGCGAGGTCCTCGGCACCCTCGTCCTCGCCACCGACAGCCCCGCCATCGAGTACCAGCTCCGGCTGCTGCGCGCCACCGCCCAGTCCACCGCCGTCCTGCTGCGCATCCAGGCCGGCGCCGAGACCCCCGCCGACGGCGGCCGCAGCCAGCTCCTGCAGGACCTGATCGGCGACTCCCCCCGCTCCCCCGAACAACTCGCCGTACACGCCCGCCGCCTCGGCGTCGCCCTCGACGACCCCCACGTCATCCTCATCGCCCGCCCCGACGGCGGCGCCGGCGGCCGCGCCCTCGTCTGGGCCGCCTCCTACGCCCACCGCACGGCCGGACTGCAGACCACCGTCGACGACTGCCTCGTCCTGCTCGTCCCGGGCACCGACTCGGCCGCCGCCGGACGCGCGGTCACCGCCGAACTGTCCACCGTCACCGGCCGACGCGTCACCGTCGGCTCCGCCGGACCGGTCGCCCACCCGGACCCCCTGCACGGCCCCTACCAGGAGGCCCGGCGCTGCCTCGAGGCACTCACCGCACTCGGCACCGACGGCGGCAGCGCCTCCGCGCAGGAACTCGGCTTCCTCGGCCTGCTCCTCGCCGACAGCCCCGACATCACCGCCTTCGTCCAGACCACCATCGGCCCCGTGATCGCCTACGACGACCGCCACTGCACCGACCTCGTCCACACCCTCGAGGCCTACTTCGCCTCCGGCGGCAGCCCCCGCCGCGCCGCCGAGGCCCTCCACGTCCACCCCAACACCGTCTCCCGCCGCCTGGAACGCATCACCGATCTCCTCGGCCCGGCCTGGCAGGAACCCATGCGGGCCCTCGAAGTACAGCTCGCCCTGCGTCTGCACCGCACCCGGCACACCGTCCGCACGCCGCTGTCCCCGTGCTGAAACGGCCGCGGGGGGAGGGGGGGGGGGGGGGGGGGGGGGGGGTTGTTGGGTTGTTTGTTTGTTTTTGGGGGTGTGAAGAGAAAAAATCACATACCG